>JAEEPF010000179.1 GCA_016284635.1 Prevotella sp. | reverse complement strand
TCTTCGATGCCTCCAATCCAAATTTGTATTTCTTTGACTTGTCGATGAGTGTAGCACCGCCGCCAGTGTCAATGAGGAATATGCAGGGTTTACCGTTCACAGAGGGGGTAGCCGTAATATGGTCTGTCCTCGTCTTGAAAAGCTCCACTTCATCATAGCCCTTGGCCACCATAACGGAGTCTGTAACTTCTACAATCGGGCTGTTGTCAACTTGCTTGTTGCTCGTACATCTTAATAGGATGGCCAATAGGAAGTGAAGAACACCTTGCTTCATTTGTCCTGTCAAGCTACGCTTTTAAATCTTCTCCATCTCGCTTGCCACATGGGCTTCACAATCTCTCATGGCATCGAGTGTCTTCTGTAGCACATCATCCAAAAACCAGCCCAACATCTCCGCTCCCTGTTCAATCACCTCACGGGAGCAGCTTGCGGCAAAGCCCTTTGTCTTGTACTTCTTCTTGAGTGTCTTCAGTTCCATGTCCTGGACACTCTTCTATGGGCGCATCAGTGCAGCGGCTCATATCAGTCCCGTCAATTCGTCGGTCGTGAAGTGCACCTTCTCCATCAGGTGTTCGGGCTTTACATCTACATGACGGTAGCCATGGCTGCAGATGGCATGAATCATTTCTTCGCCCACGCGGCCTTCGTGCAGCTGTTCGGGAGCCTTGATGCAATGCTCCTCAGGGTACTGCTCAAAGTCGATGTCGTGCAGTAGCCCGACTATTCCCCAGAAATCCACTTCGTCGGCAAAGCCCAGTTGACAGGCATACCAGCGCAAGCGGCTTTGCACCTTCTGCCGGATAGCGGTGGGCGAGACGGGTCAGGATCTCTTCGTTCGCTGGCAACTGGAATGTTTCAGCCATCTTGTCGGGGTCGAAGTAGTTCACCCAGCAGCTGTCCACACCTACGCTTTTTGCGCAGAGCATCATGTGAGTGGTCACAATGGTGGCATCCTCAATGCCAGAGTCGTATTTCTGGCCGGGATAGGTAAACACGTTGTTCTTGTCGAAGGCCACGATGAGCATGGTAGGCGCACCGTATCGACAAGGTGTGAGTGTATCGACTTTGGCCAGTCCTTCTGCCGACTGCACCACGTAGACATGCTGTTCCTGCAGGTTTTTGGCTGTCGGAGCCAAGCGTCCTGCTTCCAGAATGCTGTCGAGTTGTTCCTTACTGATCTGACGCGAGTCAAAACTCTTGCAGGAATACCTGCTTCTTGCTAATTCTAAGAAATCCATAATTGTGTTTTATTTTAGTTCTGTGTTATTACTTATTTACCAACTTTCTCGCCATGGGCATAGACCACGTTCATCCGTTCAACGGTAATCTTATCCCAGACATGTTCCTTCACGTATATCTCATTGGCGAGATATTCGTCAAGTTCTTCTCGGTTTTGGAACTCCATGATGAGTGCAGATCCTTTCAAATTTCCTTCACCATCCAGCAGACCTCCTGCAGCAATGAGGTGCTTCTTCAATCTTTCCATGCCTTCCAAATGAAGGGGACGCACCTCCATCCTCTTGTCCAGCATTCCTTCTCCGTCGTAGGCTGTAATTACAAATTGCATATTCAGCTCCTTTTGATTAATAATTCTGTTCAGTTGTTATAAGTACTTGCAGACGAGATATGCACCAATGACTTGCAGAAATAGTCCGGGCCAGCCGATGGTAAAGTCCTCAACGGTGGCTTCGATGCCTCCAGTTAGTGCCAGTTCTCCAAGTCCGCCTGCCAGTTCTGCGACCAGCACAACGCCAATCAGCAGGGGCAGCGTCACTTTCCTGAAGTGCTGTGCCGTGAATCCGGCTAACAATGCCAGCACAGCCAGCTTGAACGTCATAACGGGCAGAACATTCCATGCTGGCATACCCGTCAGCAGATGATTCACCAAGGGTGATGCCAAAGCAGCTATCAGCCCTACGCGCCAGCCGAACTTGTAGGCTCCTGTGAGGATGACCAGCGAGAGGGGCGCGAAGATGATGCCTCCCTGGGGAATGAGGTGGAACACTTGGGGTAGCACCAGATTGCAGGCTACGAAGATTGCCGCCCACATGTAAGTCTTTGCCTCGTCATAATTCAGTGTATAAAGTCTTGCACTTGCTTCCATAATGATCTATGTTTAGTATTTGATGTTTATTATTCCAGTGTTTCGGCGACCTCTGCCAGCAGGCCGATGATGGTCAGATGCTGCGGACAGGCTGCCTGGCACTGACCGCACACGATGCAGGCCGAAGCCAGTGCACCGCCGGGACGCCAGCGGTATTCGTTGCGCGCCTCGGTGAGATTGCCGTACATCTTATAAACGTTCATCACAGCAAAGATCTCAGGGATATGGATGCCCGCGGGACAACCCGGCGTGCAGTAGTGGCAGGCCGTGCAGGGGATGTCGGCAAACTGCTTCAGGGCCTCGTTGGCCTCTTCTATGACGCGGTGCTCCTCGTCTGTCAGGGGTTGGAACTCCTGCATGAACGACACGTTATCCTCCATCTGCTCCATGTTCGACATGCCGCTGAGCACCACCATCACGTTCGGCAGCGAAGCCGCAAATCGGACGGCCCACGAGGCAAACGACGCATCGGGATTTGCCTGCTGCAGGATGTCCTTCACCGGCTGAGGCGGATTGGCCAGTTTGCCGCCCTTCACGGGTTCCATCACGATGACGGGCTTGCCATGGCGCGTTGCAATCTCGTAGCAGCGACGGGAACAGATGAGCGGATCTTCCCAGTCGGCATAGTTAATCTGGAGCTGCACGAACTCCACGTCGGGATGGTCGGTCAGCAGTTGGTCGAGATGCTCCGGCGTGGAGTGGAACGAGAATCCGTAGTGCCGAATCAGCCCCTCGGCCTTCAGCTTCCGCATGTATTCCCAGATGCCGTAGCGGTTGAAGTTGCCGATGTTTCCCTCGTCGATACCGTGAAGCAGATAGAAGTCTATATAGCCGGCCCCCGTGCGTTCGAGGCTCACGCGAATCTCGTTCTTGGCTTCCTCCTCGCTCTTGGCAGCGAAGTCTGAGCCGTTCAGCTTGTCGGCTAGGTAATAGCTCTCGCGGGGGTATCGGTCGCAGAGCGCAGCCTTGGTGGCCTCCTCCGAACCCTCGTAGATGTAGGCCGTATCGAAGTACTTGCCGCCAGCCTCCATGAAGGCATCCACCATCCGCTTGGTATGCTCCAGGTCGATGTCGTTGGTACCTTCCACTCTGGGTAGCCGCATCATGCCGAAGCCCAGTTTCATACAATTATCAATCAGTCTGTCCATATATTTTCGCCTTACTCGTTAGTGGTAAATTGTCGGAAGAGCCGCCCACGAGGACGATGATATCGTCGGGTTCCAGCACCCAGGTTTGAGTCGCCTCATCCCAGTGGCAGAGGTCTGAGCGGCGAATGGGGATGGTCACGACTTTGCGTTCGCCCGCTTTCAGTGCCACACGGCAGAAACCCTTCAGTTCTTTTATTGAGCGAGAGACATAGACCTGCGCCACCTCTTCGGCATCGCGGTCGGAAGTGTTGGAGAGCGTAAAGCTGACGTCGAAGCCACTGGCAGTGGGCTTAACGTTCAGGTCGCTGTAGGCGAACGTGGCGTATGAGAGACCGTAGCCGAAAGGATAGGCTGGGGCGACGTGCTTCTGATTGTACCAACGATATCCTACGATATCCTGCTCTGCATAGTCGGCGATGAGTTGCTGACGGCGCTCATTGCTGCGATTGCGGGTGAGGTCGACGAAGATATCACCTTGAGCATTATTCTCGATAGTCTGTGGATAGGTGCCTGTAGCGTAAGCCGGTACATCCTCCAGTTTCTTGGGCCATGTCATTGGCAGTTTGCCCGAAGGTGAAATCTTACCTGTGAGGACCTCGGCAAGGGCCTGACCGCCCATGGAACCATTGAACCATGAGGCAAGCAATGCCCCAGAGACCTCGCTCACCGTCGAGACGTCCACTGGTCCGCCGGAAACGATAACAGTCACCAATCGTTTGTTCGCCTTGGCGAGGGCTGCTGCCAGCTCGTCTTGTCCAGAGGGTAGGGTGATGGATTTACGATCGGAACCCTCGGTTTCTACCTCGCGGTTGTCACCGGCAAAGAAGATGACGAGGTCGGCACTCTTGGATGCCTTCACTGCCTCGGTCATGAGTTCGCGGTCGGCAGG
This sequence comes from Prevotella sp., assembly GCA_016284635.1. Lineage (GTDB taxonomy): Bacteria > Bacteroidota > Bacteroidia > Bacteroidales > Bacteroidaceae > Prevotella. The sequence continues at coordinate 1,954 of JAEEPF010000179.1, read as the reverse complement.
CTGAATGGGGCTGAGACGCTTGTTGCGGCTTTCACGGTCGTAGCTCTTGTAGCCAGGGACGTAGGTAATCTTTATTTGGTTGCCAAGGATGGTCTGCAGGCCTTCGAGCGGTGTGATTTCACAACGGGTTTTCACGCCGGCCCCCACGCCACCAAGAGCCATCTTTGTAACGGCATTCTCGCCGATGACAGTGATACGCTTCACTTTTTTCGTGTCTATCGGCAGCACCTTTTCATTCTTCAGCAGCACGATACTGCGACGCGCCACCTCCAAGGCGGTCATCATCTCCTCAGCATTGCCTACGGGCTTGGTGTTGGCAACGTCTTTAGGAGTCGGCTTTACCGTCAGACGAACGCGAAGGATCTCCCTGACGCGTTGGTTGATGACAGCCTCGCTCACCTTTCCGGCTTTCACCGAGTCGAGCAGTGCCTGACCCATAAATCGGCTGCCAGGCATCTCTACGTTCATGCCAGCAGTTACGGCATCGACAGTGGAATGGACACCGCCCCAGTCGCTGATGACCATACCAGGGAACCCCCACTGTTGGCGCAGGATGGTGGTGAGCAGAGCCTCATTTTCCGAGCACCAACGACCGTTCACCTTGTTATACGCTGCCATGACGCCCCAAGCATCGGCCTCACGCACGGCCATCTCGAAGGGGCGGAGGTATATCTCGTGCATGGCGCGATCTGAGATATGCACATCGACGAAGCCACGATAGTCCTCTTGGTTGTTCAGCGCGTAGTGTTTCAGACACACCGCCGTGCCGTCGTCCTGCGAGCCCTTGGTATAGGCCACGGCGAGCATGCCGCTCAGGATCGGGTCCTCGCTCAGATACTCATAGGTTCGTCCGCCTGTGGGGATGCGCTGGATGTTGATGGCGGGGCCGAGTATCATATCTTTGCCGCGCAATCTGGCCTCGCGGCTCATGCCCCGTCCGTAGGCATAGGCCCACTCCGTGCTCCACGTCGCAGCCAGTGCCGATCCTGTGGGGAAAAAGGTGGCCGAGTCTGTTGTCAAGTGGCCGGAGTTCCATGAATGGGGTTCCATTTCTTCGCGAATGCCGAAAGGACCGTCAGCGTATTCTACGTCGGCGATGCCCAGCCGCGGGATGCCAGCCGAGGAAAACATGTTCTTGCCGTGAAGCATGTCGATCTTCTCTTCAAGCGTCATACCTTTGATGATGTTGTCAATCTCAGTCTCGTGACTAAGTAACCTGCTTTGATGCATCTGAGCTTGCTTTACATTAAATGTCTTAACGTATGGATTGGCAAGAGTGAATGGTAACCAACTCTCGCAGAACCATCCGTTGGGATTGCCGTATTTGACGAAGTTTGTCCAGTAGTCCATCACCTCGTCGGCCAGTCTGTAGTCGGCCTCCGTCATGGGTCGCCAGCTGCGATCCAGCGTGTGGAACATATACCACAGTTCGGCAGAATGGAAGGCTCCGTCATGAGTGCCGGGCAGTTTGCGGGCAAAGAGATACTGATAGGCGGGGCGATGGTCAAGCGAGTCGCGCAGGAAGCAGAACTCATCAATCTGCTTGCCCATTGGACGGATATCGTCGAGCGTGCAGCCTATCATATAGTTGGCATCGGCCAAGTGCTGATTGCGGGCGGTATCGTCAAAACTCTCAGTCAGCAGCAGACCGTCGATGTGAGGACGGAAAAGATTCATACCCTCAGCCTTGAATATCTCAAGCAGCCGCTCGGCAGGCACGGCGCGCATCGCCTTCAGGCTGTTATAACCGAATTTATCCATAAAGGCTTTGCCCGTTGCTTCGGCCTGCTTCTGGCCACTGTCAGAGCTACCAAACGAGCCGATGCCGCCTCCGCTCTGAATGATGGCATTCCTGATCAGACCTTTCGACAGGGGAGAGCTGACGAGGTTCTTGATGCTGGCAGCACCCGCACTCTGTCCGAGGACGGTTATGTTGTCAGGATCGCCACCGAAC
>JAEEPF010000178.1 GCA_016284635.1 Prevotella sp. | reverse complement strand
GTGATTTGGGTTTACCGCCTTTGATTTTCGAAAATCGCTATCTATCTCATTTTCAGAGAAATGCAGTCATTCTCGTCAAAACTGATAAAATCGGGTATAAGCAGGAGTTAGCGCCTCATCCCGACAACACACTCCAAGTCGTAAGCACAAATGGCTGATTCGTCAGCCATTTGTCATTTTAAGAGCAGAAGAGGTATGTTTGAAGTGATGATGACACTCTTTGCCATCGTAATAGTCGGATACGCAGCAGGCAGACTGGGCTATATGGGTGGTGAGTTCGACAAGAAGCTGTCGAGCCTGGTCATCAATATCACCTGTCCGGCCCTGATCCTCTCCTCTGCGATGACTGGCGAGCTGCCAGACAGAGGACTCATCCTACCCCTCTTAGGCATCAGCCTACTGACTTACGTGATTCTCTCTGGCGTGGGCATCCTGCTGCCACGCTATCTCACAAGGAAGAAAGAAGATGAGGGCGTCGTAGGTTTTGCGCTGATGTTTGGCAATGTCGGCTTTATGGGCTACCCCGTCGTAGCATCCATCTTCGGCCATCAGGCCGTGTTCTATGCTGCTGTGCTGAATGTCGTCAATACCTTTGCTGTCTTTACCATCGGCACTATTCTTATCGTAGGCGACTTGGGCGATGGGAAACGATTCCAAAAGAAAGTTCTCTACAGCACCCCGATGCTCTCGGCCTATCTGGCGATGCTCATTGTGGCGCTTGGCATTGACAACATCCCCGGCATCATCAGCCAGCCGCTCACGATGATTGGCAACATCACCGTTCCTGCCGCTCTGCTCATCATCGGTTCTTCGATGTCGCAACTCTCCTTAAAAACAATGCTCGGCAACCAGACGGTCTACGTCACGACACTCTTCCGCCTCATACTCATCCCCCTCGGATTCTACTATCTCTGCAAAGCCTTGGGGTTTGACGCCTATGTGGTGAACATCAATACCGTTGTCATAGCGATGCCCGTAGCCACCTACGGTACCATCCTCTGTCTGAAGCACAACCGCGACACCACACTCATCACGGAGGTCACGCTCATCACCACGCTCCTCTCCATGATTACCATCCCCTTGCTGACGATGCTGTTCACCCAGTGAACCATCGGGATTAAGCCTGATCGCCTAATCCCACGGGGTCACGCTTCAGATCCTCAATCATCTCACTGATCTTCTGCAACTCGCGAGTGATGTGTATATTCTGTGGGCAATGGGGCTCACACTGGCGACAGCCGATGCAATGATCCGGCTGACGTTCACGGGGTACGACACGGTCTAACGAGATGAGATACTGCCGGCGATGCTTGCGATACTCCTCGTCGCCTGTTCCCGTCGGTAGCGAGCCCTCGTTCTTACATTTATTATAATGTACGAAGATGGCCGGAATGTCGATGCCATAGGGACAGGGCATACAATACTTACAGTCGTTGCATGGGATATTCTCGAGTCTCACGATCTTGTGGGCTATCTCATCATCCAGATACCGCATCTCATCTTCAGACAGGGGTTCCAGCGGACAATACGACAAGAGGTTGTCCTTCAAATGCTCCATATAGGTCATACCACTCAGTACGGTAAGCACGCCTTCTGGTGTTCCTGCATAACGGAAGGCCCAAGAGGCTACGGACTTCTCTGGCGCATGACTCTTCAATTCCGTCATCAGATACTGTGGAAGATTAGCCAGACGACCTCCGAGCAGAGGTTCCATAATCACAGCAGGGATGCCTCGCTTCTGCAACTCGGCATAGAGATAGCTGGCATCGACATTGTTCTTACTGATCTCATCGGCATAGTCCCAGTCGAGATAGTTCAACTCTATCTGCACGAAGTCCCAGTGGTATTTGTCATGTAGCGCGATTACCTCGTCGAACACCGTTTTCTTGCCATGGAATGAGAAACCGAGGTTACGGATACGGCCAGCCTCGCGCTCTTTCATCAGATAGTCCATAATGCCATTATCGACGTAACGGCCGTTAAACTCGTCCATACCGCCGCCGATAGCGTGCAGCAGGTAATAGTCGAGATAGTCCACCTGCAGTTCCTTCAGCGAGTTTTGATACATCTCGATGGCTTTCTCCCGCTGCCAGTAGTCGCGGTTGAAGTTGGATAGTTTGGTGGCCACGAAATATTTGTCACGTGGATGACGCTTAAGAGCGATACCCGTACAGCGCTCCGACTGTCCCTGACAATAGACAGGTGACGTGTCGATATAGTTCAAGCCATGTTCGATGGCATAATCTATCTGTTTGTTGATCATCTCCTGATCGAACTCATTCTCGTTGTCCACCTTCGTCGGCAGACGCATCATACCATAGCCTAAGAGCGACACTTTCTCCTTCGTCTTGGGGTTCTCGCGGTAGGTCATCTTACCTACGGGCGGCTCCACCTGATTCTTATATTCCTCAGCGGCCTGACTACCTGCCTTATCGCCTCCCTTGCAGCCTACCAAAGTAGCAGCAGTGGCTACAGAACCTGCTCCAAACATCTTCAGGAAGCTCCGTCTTGATATATTCTTATCTTTAGAAGTATTCATAAAGTTCAAAGTTTAAAGTTCAAAGTTTAAAGTTTCTTATGCACTTCGTGACCTTCGACATAAATGGCCGAGAAGGGCCGTGACGGACAAACGTACTCACAGGCACCACAGCCGATACATGCAGCCTCGTTGATAGCCGGCACCATCGGTGACTTCTCGTCATTCTCGTCGAGCGGCACCATCTCGATGGCGCCTGCCGGACAGTGACGGGCACAGTTGCCACAAGACACCTCATCGGTAATGGGCACACAGTTTTTCTTGATCCACACGGCATGACCGATCTGAATAGAGGATTTCTCAACCTTGTCGATCAGTTTAATGGCTCCTGCAGGACATACCTCAGAGCAACGTGTACACTCCGGACGGCAATGGCCACGCTCATAAGACATAACTGGCAGCATCAGATGCATCAAGTCACTACTGGGACGGAGCACCTGATTGGGACACTCTGACACACAAAGCTGACACCCCGTGCAGTGCTGGGCAAAATGGTCGAAAGAGAGAGAACCAGGAGGCGTCAACGGCGTCTGACGTTCAGGGGCCACCTTATCCTCAATCTCCGCCAGTCCACCGTCCATCAACTTCTCCTTCTTCTGCGCCATCGCCGCTGTCGTCACCAGTGCCGAAGCCAGAAGGAACGAACGCTTGCTCGTATCTATGGAGTTCTTTTTGTCTAAGGAATCTTGGAATTTAGGATTTTCTTTATCGACACTTGTGTCGATCTTTCCTTGATTCCCAGATTCCTTAGAATAAGACAGTGCGCCGAACTTGCAGTTGTCGATGCAATTGCCACAGACCACGCAACGACTGTAATCGACGGTGTGCGTCTTATAGTCGATGCAAGAACTCTTGCAGTTCTTGGAACAGAGTGAGCAATTCTTACACTTATCGGCATCGAACTGCACCTTGAACCATGAGAAGCGGGCGAAGAACGAAAGGATCGTACCAACGGGACAGACCGTATTACAATAGGTACGACCACCTCGCCAAGCCAATACGAAGAGCACCACCAATGTCACGGCAGCGATGATCAGTACGGGCAATGACCGCATCCACGTGTCAACCGTATAGAAGGCATAGCTCTCATAGTGCTCCGCTGCCATCGCCAAGAGGTTGTTGCCGGCCTTCCAGATAGGTTGGAAGATCATCGTGGCAATACGGCCATAGGCACTGTATGGCGCCAACAGTTGGAACAACGAGCCGATGCCAGCCACTGCGGCAATAACGAACGCCACCAGCACCGGATAGCGTAGCCAGCGAACCTCCTTCGAATAACTGTACTTATGTTTCTTCCGACGGAATCGGGCTAAGACATCCTGAAACACGCCCAGCGGACAGATGACAGAACAGTAGATACGTCCAAAGACGAGAGTCAATGCGATAAGCGCCACGACAACCACCACATTAAGAGCCATCACAGCCGGCAAGAATTGAATCTTGGCCAACCACGAGAGCCAATGATGCAGCGTTCCCGTGAAGTCGAGGAACAGCAGGGTGATCAATGTAAAGAGCACCGCTGCAAGGATGGTTCTGATTTTACGTAACATGTCTTATAAAGTTTTGTTTAGTTGTTTCTTACAATCAATATGCTCAGTTCATAGAGCAGCCATATCGGCAGGGCCACCACGAAAAGCGTAAAGGCATCGGTCGTCGGAGTTATAATGGCCGCAACAATGAGTATCGCTACGACCGCATGGCGACGCATCGCCCGCATCATCTGTGCATTGATGAGTCCCATCTTTCCCAAGACCCAACTCACCACCGGCAGTTCGAATACGATCCCCATCACGAGGCTCATGGTCAGCAGCGTATCCATATACGACTGCAACGTCAGCATGTTCGCCACATCGGGACTCACCTGATACGTCCCCAAGAACCTGACTGTCAGCGGGAAAATCAACAGATAGTTGATGGCCGTTCCCAACATAAACATCAGGTAGCCGCTTCCGCAGAGCAGCGTGGCATATTTTCTTTCCTTGTCATAGAGCGCTGGCGACACAAAACCGAAGAGCACATATATAATATAAGGTGAGGCCACCAACAAACCCGCATAGCAGGCTGTCTTCAGATGGACCATGAACTGCTCCGTCAGTCCCGTGTTCATCAAGTGGAGGCCTCCCCCAGCCCCTCCCAAAGAGGGGGGAAAGGCTGCGATGCCCAGCAGTTTGTAAGTGAGGAAGTCATTCTTTGCTGGGGCCAGCACGATGGCAAACAGTTCCTCCTTCAGGCAGAACGCCACTGCTGCGGCCACCGCCGTCACCAGGAGCGACCTGATAATCACCCCTCGCAGTTCGTCGAGGTGATCCCAGAAGGTCATGCCCCCATCACTCATCCTTCTTGTCTCCTGACTCCTGACTCCTGTCTCCTGTCTCCTGACTCCTGACTCCTGACTCCTTCGTCATATCCGTCACCTCATTCATTCCTTCCTTGAAGCTCTTCACCCCCTTGCCGAGGCCTTTCATCAGTTCAGGAATCTTCTTGCCGCCGAAGAGCAGCAGGACAATCAGTGCGATAACGAGTATCTCTTGCATGCCAAGTCCAAACAGTACTATTGATTCAAACATATCCTTTATGTTTTAAGTTCATTCCGCAAAGTTACGAAAATATTTTGTAATGCCAACATTCTGTTAGAATAATTAACAAAATTAGTACGCAACATAAGGCAACAGCCGCTCAATAGCCTCAGGAGGGAAGTCTTTTGAGAGCCTCAACTCCTCCAATGAACGGATAGGACCGTGCAGACGGCGGTATTCCGTAATAGCACGGGCCTGATAGAAACTAATGTATGGATGTTTTTTCAGTTCGTTAAGCGAAAGATGGTTGATGTCAAGCTTGACGGGCGACGACTTTTCTATGGTGAAGTATTCCTTGGCATCAAGAGGAAAATCCTCGATTTCATCGAGTTGGTCCACACTGACGAAGCCTCCCAACCGCTGTCCATACTGAACAATCTTCCGGGCGAAATAAGGACCGATGCCAGGAACCGTCTTTAATTGTGTCGTATCGGCCGTATTCAGAACAACATGTTCGCCCTGATGAATCTTTGGTTGGTAGTGCGCCTTGATGGAGTCATATTCCGTCTGCGTCAGTCTTCTCCCTCGCTGATAGGCTGTATCCCGATAGATGACCTTCGTACGGACATACACCGTCCGTTCACGAATCTGGGGGACATCTTTATGATGGCGGACTTTGCCCGAATCACGCAATCTGTCCCCTAGATTCGTTGAATCGGTAGAAACGAGTCCATTCGTCGTTTCGTTCTCCCCTCCTGTCAGAAAGATGATGCCTAACGCCACGACAATGACAGCCAAAAGTGTGAGAATCACCTTCCGGTCTGACTTCTGCAGATACAACAACTCTCTTATTAACTTCACGGCATCAGGTAATCATAATTCCTAATTTCTAATTCCTAATTCCTAATTAATTACAATACTCCGAACTGATGCAAGAAGACCAACAGAATACAGAGTGGCACGATGTATCGGATGGAGAACATATAAGCTGTGAAGAATGACCCTTGGATGGTGCCGTGATTTGTAAACTCTTCCTTGACCATCTGTCGGTCCACCAGCCAC
>JAEEPF010000177.1 GCA_016284635.1 Prevotella sp. | reverse complement strand
TTATATCAACAGGAACACGTGCGAAGGCAACGAGACGTGTATCTTCGTAACCTTCTTCATGGGTATGCTCGACCTGAAGACCGGACTGCTGCGCTGCTGCAATGCGGGACATAATAAGCCGATCGTCGTCAACAATGGACAATTGAAAATGGACAATGGACAATCGTCGACGGCGAATGTGCAATTCCTCGATGCGAAGCCCTATCTGCCTCTGGGCGTTTTTGAAGGCACTAACTACGAGGAGAAGGAATACATCCTGCCTCCAGGCGCGACTTTGTTCCTCTATACCGACGGACTGACTGAGGCGATGACTCAGGATCATGAGCAGTTCGGCAGCGAGCGCATGATGGCTCAGTTGCAGGGTGGGGTAGGCTGTCAGGAGCAGATAGAGCGGATGACGCAGGCTGTGCACGAGTTTGTGGGCGATGCTCCCCAGAGCGACGACCTCACGATGCTGGCGATCAGGTACGTGAACAATGGATAATTGATAATGGATAATTGATAATTGAAATAGCGATGAATACAGAAACTTACAAATTAGGCGAGGAGCTTGATTCTTTCAACTCTCAGGAGGTACAAGACAGTCTGAAGGCCATTCTGGAGAAAGGCAGCAATGTGATGCTCGACATGACCGACTGCAGATACATCTCCAGTACGGGTTTGCGCGTGTTGCTCTTTACCAAGAAGATGGCGGCTATGAAGGGACAGAACCTCTGCCTGAAGAGCGTGAGCCCCGAGGTGAAGGACATCATGGATGTCACAGGCTTCACCGAGTTCTTCGATTATGCATAGTGACTTTGACTGGCAGCTATGAGCGAACTGCATTTCCAGTCCATCAGGGGGAAGGCCCGCGAGATACTCAGAGCCATCCTTCAGACGCCCGAGATGTCCTCGTGCGAAAGGAAGTGTCTCTTTGCGCTCCGGCTGGCCTGCGAGGAGATGGTCATGAACATCACCTCCTACGCCTATCCTGAAGATGTGGACGGCTTTCTCGATGTCGACGTTGAGAAGACTGATGACCGCATCGTGATCTCTTTCAAGGATGGTGGTACACCCTTCAATCCCCTGGAACAGGAAAAGCCCGACACCAAACTGTCGTGGGAACAGCGTAGCATCGGCGGACTGGGCATCTTCCTCGTCATAGAGGAGATGGATGCCGTCCGCTATGCCTACGAAGACAACAAGAACATCCTCACCATCGAGAAAGCTATTTGATTGTCAGTTTCTCCCCGTCGATTCCGATTTTGACGTTGCCTCCCTGTTTCAGGGTGCCGAAGAGTATCTCCCGCATCAGTAGCGGTTTCAGTCTCTGAGCAATCACGCGGTCCATTTCTCTCGCACCGTACTCCCGTGTGAACCCTTCCCTTAACAGCTGTGCGAACGCCTCGTCGGTCAGTGCCATCTCCACCTGTTTGGCCGTCAGTTTCTCCTGCAGCTCTCCCAGTTTCTTCCGCAGTATCAGCGTCGCCATCTGCTCGTCCATATCGTTGAACACCACCGTCCCGCTGAGCCTGTTGATAAACTCCGGCTTAAACGTCTTCTTCACCTGTTTCAGCATCGCCTCACCGCGCGACACCTTCCCCGTGAATCCGATGTTCGCCTGACCGGCAAACTGAGCCCCAGCGTTCGACGTCATGATGAGGATCACGTTGCGGAAGTCCGCCTTACGACCCTTGTTGTCCGTCAGACGCGCATAGTCCATCACCTGCAACAGGATGTTATAGATGTCCTGGTGCGCCTTCTCTATCTCGTCGAGCAACAGCACGCAGTTTGGCGTCTTGCGGATGGCGTCCGTCAGCAGACCGCCGTCCTCATAGCCCACATAACCCGCAGGCGAACCGATCAGCTTCGCCACCGTGTGCTTCTCGGTGTACTCACTCATGTCGAAGCGTTGTAGCGTGATGCCCAGCTCCTTCGCCAGCACCCGCGCCACCTCAGTCTTGCCCACGCCCGTAGGCCCGACGAACAACAGCGATGCCAACGGCTTGTTGTCGTCCAGCAGACCCGCCTTCGACAGCTGTACCGCCTCCACCACCTGTTGGATGGCCTCGTCCTGACCGTAAATCTTCGCCAGCAGTCTCGGTGCCAGTGTCTCCAGCACGCTGTTGTCCTCGTCCTCCTTCATCGCCAGCGCATCCACCTTACACGTCTTCGCCAGCACCTCCGCGATATCCGCCTTCGACACTTTCACCTTTTCACTTTTCACTTTTTCACCTTTCACTTCTAAACTCGCTCCCGCCTCGTCGATCAGGTCTATCGCCTTGTCAGGCAGGAACCGGTCGTTCACGAACTTATAGCTCGCATCCACCGCGAAGTCGAGAGCAGCCTCGTCGTAGGTCACCCCGTGGAACTTCTCATACTGCTCCCTCAGCTGCCTCACGATGTGCTTCGTCTCCTCGGGCGTCGGCTCAGGGATGTCTATCTGCTGGAACCGCCTCACCAGTCCCTTCGAGCGTGAGAAATGACGGTTATACTCCTCGTAGGTCGTCGAGCCGATGAACCGGATGCTGCCCGACTCCAGATAAGGCTTCAGCATGTTCGATGCGTCCATCGATCCCTCGCCCGTCGCACCGGCTCCCACCAACGTATGGATCTCGTCGATATACACGATGTTCTTATTGCTTTCTTCCTGGATGCCGTCCATGATCTGCTTGATGCGGTTCTCGAAGTCACCGCGATATTGCGTTCCCGCCAGCAGCGTACCGATGTCGAGCTGGTAGATGCGACTGCCCTTCAGGCGTTCCGGCACCTTCCCTTCCTCAATCATCCTCGCCAGACCCCACACGAGGGCCGTCTTGCCCACACCGGGCTCACCCACGTGCAGCGGATTATTCTTATCCCGTCGGCACAACACCTGGATCGTCCTTTCCAGTTCCTGCTCACGTCCTATCAGCGGGTTATGCTGCCCGTACAGCTCGTTCATGCAGGTCACCAGCCGTCGCCAAGCCGCCTCGTGCTTCCCTTCGCCCGTCTCCTCTTCCAGATGGTCGTCGAACTCATAGAAGCTGATCAGCTCGCTCATGAAGTTACTCTCCTTATTGATGAGCGCGTCCTTCAGCAGATAGCACGCCCACGACTCCTTCAGGCTCAGGATGCCCATCACGAGGTGGGGCAGGTCGAGTTCCTTCGCACTGCTGTTCACCACCTGCTGACAGGCAAACTCAATCACCTGTCCCATCTGCACCGAAGCCTCCGGCTCGTACTCCTTGTCCTCCGGCACCGTCTCGATCTCCTCCAGCTTCTCCTCCAGTCGCTCTACAAACTTCTCTATCGGATAGAATATGTTGAGTGCCCTGTTGAAGTTGAACTCGTCCGTCAGCACAAACAACAAGTGTTCGGGCATCACAAACTCGTGTCTGTATTCCTTACAGCACGCCATCGTCTCTCTCAGCACCTTCGCCGTCCGTTCTGTCTGTCTTATCTCTGCCATTTAAGTATTGTCCTTTAACTTCCTCTAACTTCCTCTAACTTCTTTAACTTCCTTATAATTACTCCTTTTCCGGTTCAACGCTTAAACGGAGCGGAAACCCCGCTTCTCTCGCCATCCCCGTCGCCTTCCTCACCTTCGAGGTCGCCACGTCGTAACTATAGATTCCCACCACCGCCTTGTCCGAGTGGTGTACCTGCAGCATCAGCGTCTCCGCCTCCGCCTCGCTCTTCAGAAACACCTGTACCAATATCTTCACCACAAACTCCATCGTCGTGAAGTCGTCGTTATAGATGGTCACCTTATACCGTCTCGGCTCCCTCAGATCCGTCCGTTGCCGTTCCCTCGTTGCTGATTGTTCCTTCGCCATATTTCAAATCATAAAGTTTTTCGCAAGCTCAAGCATAAATGCAAAGCTCAAAGCTCAAAGTTCAAATCATAAAGTTTTTCGCAAGCTCAAGCATAAATGCAAAGTTCAAAGCTCAAAGTTCAAATCATAAAGTTCAAAGTTCAAATCATAAAGTTCAAAGTTCAAAGCTCAAAGTTCAAATCATAAAGTTTTTCGCAAGCTCAAGCATAAATGCAAAGTTCAAAGCTCAAAGTTCAAAGTCTAATAATCTTGATATACTCCTCATACTCTATATACCTTCCCCCCATCGTCCTCAGATGCGGTGTCTCAAACTGACAGTCTATCATTTTCCCGCCCAGCTGTCCGAACCTGCGCGCCAAACAAATCAGCGCCAGTTTCGACGCACTCGGCACCAGCGAGAACATACTCTCGCCGAAGAAGCTCGCTCCCAGGTTCACGCCGTACAGTCCGCCCACCAGCCGTTCTTCCTCCCACACCTCCACGCTGGCCGCAAAGCCCTGCCGGTGCAGTTCTGTATACGCCTTGATGATGTCGGGTCCCAGCCACGCACCCTCCTCCTCGTCGCGGTTCTGGGCAGTGGCGCACCCGTGTATCACCCCTTCGAAGTCCCGGTTGATCGTCACCCTCAGGCTCGTCTTCTTCATCAGCTGCCGCATCGAGTGACTCACGTGAATCTCGTTGGGGAAGATCACGAACCGCTTCAACGGACAGTACCACCACGGCTCCTTCTGGTCGCGGAACGAGAACCACGGGAAGAACCCGTTGGAGTAGGCCAGTATCAGCCTGTCCACGCTGAGGTCGCCCCCCACCGCCACCAGTCCGCTTTCCTCGCCCAGATGCGGGTCAGGAAACCACAGCCTCTTATCCAGTTGATACACTGCCATCTTCGTCCTTTTTCAAACTTCGTTGCAAAATTACGACTTTTTATCGAAATACCCGCCGCTTCCGCGAAAAAATTAGTCATGTGACGACACAGAATGCCGTTTTCCTGCGATTGTCCTTTGGACGGACGGCGAAATGTAACCAGATGGCGCCATAGCGATTCTTTTCTATCAGGATTTCGTCATAGTCCTGCTTCGTCTCATCAGCATAGTCCATCAAGATTACCGCATACCGCATCGCCTGCTCAATCCCCGCGACTCTGATATCCACGGCACAGCCTGTCAGATGATTGCTTGTCGCAGAGCCTCCTACCTTCCTATTCAGCTGAGGCGAACGATAACCACTGTTAATCACTATCGGCTCTTCGGTATCTTTTTCCCCTCCTAAGTTAGGAGGGGTGCCCGTATGGGCGGGGTGGTCTGAAGAAGCGCCAGACATTCCCTCGTTCTTGCGTCCCTCTGGTAGCAAGCGTCCTTCGGCCGAGCGCAGACCACCCCTAACCCCTCCTAACTCAGGAGGGGAAAACGAGCGCAGAACATACCGCAGATTATACCGCCTGCGTAGTTCTTCTAACCATCCGCAAACGCGTTTCAGATTCTCGATGGCGACATGGCTTGGGATATTATATATATCCTCATGTCTGCTCTTGGTAACCTCTCCGAGCGTAAAGTGTGGCGATAAGCGAGAGCCATCAAGCTCGCTTGAATGGCCGAGCGTAGCCACACTCGGCGAAGCCAAGTGCTCGGAGAGGTTGATAGACTTATTAATATTTACTTCTTTCATAATTATCAATTATTAATTGTCAATTATCAATTATCGAAATGTTACGGTGATACGGTGATACGGCGTCAGCTCATCGTATGGCCTGTTTTCCTAAACACGGCCTTGGTGGTGCCATTCTCAACATATTCACCCATTTTCTCCACAAGATGGTCCTTCATCAGACGGTTGATTTTCACACGCGCCACAGTGTCGTTGGTCAACGCGAAGCAACGCATAGCATCCTCCACGGTGAACTCTTCCGGCAGACGATTGAAGGCATCGATGGTCTTCTGTTGACGGCGTATGTTCACTGATGCATCTTTCAACTTGTTGTCGAAATAAGCCTCTGCCATCGCTCCAAAGTAGTGACGTTGACAAGCGTACTGGATGTTCACGATCAGCTCTGCCAAACGCCAGTCCACCTCGTCCGTCTCAAACTCACCACACCAGTAGTCACCCTCTTGATGCATCTTATCCCAATGGCGTATCACGATAAACGGCGCAGCGAAGTTCAGGCCATGGTAGGCACAACGTTTCAGCAGCATTTCGTCGGCTTTGGAGTCATTCTCTTTGGCATCAGCCATACGGCGTGACGTCCAGTCGTAGAGTTCATCGACAATCTTCTGAACCGTCAACTCACCTTTCATACGATCCAGTTTTCCAGCCCAATCCTTCAAGCGATTGTCGCTTTCAAAATCCACCTTCGACTCACGCTCCATCATCTCAAAGTTGGTGGCAGGCAGAGGGATGCAGGTCAGGCGAGTAGCGAGACCGCTTCCAAAGTTCT
>JAEEPF010000176.1 GCA_016284635.1 Prevotella sp. | reverse complement strand
AAAAAGTGATCTTCTCGATGGTGGGCGTGAGCAAGACCATCCAGCAGAACCAGAAACAAGTGCTCAAGAACATCTATCTCTCGTTCTTCTATGGGGCGAAGATCGGCATCATCGGTCTGAATGGTGCTGGTAAGTCGACGCTCATGAAGATCATCGCCGGCATCGACCAGCAGTATCAGGGCAACGTGGTGTGGAGCCCAGGATACACTGTCGGCTACCTGCCGCAGAATCCTCCGCTCAACGAGGAGAAAACCGTCAAGGAGAACGTGATGGAGGGCGTGCAGCATGTCTACGACGCCCTCGCCGAATACGATGACATCAACGTGAAGTTCGGACTGCCCGAGTACTACGAGGATGCCGACAATATGGACAAACTGATGCAGCGCCAGGCAGAGTTGCAGGATATCATCGACGCCACAGACGCCTGGAACATGGACTCGAAGCTCGACCGTGCGATGGCAGCCTTGAATTGTCCCCCAGGCGACTGGAGCGTGAAGAACCTCTCTGGTGGTGAGCGCCGTCGTGTGGCCCTCTGCCGACTGCTGTTGCAGAAGCCTGACGTGCTGTTGCTTGACGAGCCCACCAACCATCTCGATGCCGAGTCCATCGATTGGCTCGAACAGCATCTGCAGCAATACGAAGGTACCGTCATCGCCGTCACCCACGACCGTTACTTCCTCGACGATGTGGCCGAGTGGATCCTCGAACTCGATCGTGGTGAGGGCATCCCCTGGAAGGGCAACTACTCATCTTGGCTCGAACAGAAGTCGCAGCGCCTGGCTCAGGAGGAGAAGCAGGCTTCGAAGCGCCGTAAGACGTTGGAGCGTGAGTTGGAGTGGGTGCGTATGGCGCCGAAAGCCCGTCACGCCAAGGGTAAGGCCCGTCTGAACTCCTACGATAAAATGCTCAACGAGGAACAGAAACAGAAGGAGGAGAAACTGGAGATCTACATCCCTAATGGTCCGCGTCTGGGCAATAAGGTCATCATCGCCGACCACGTCGCTAAGTCCTATCCTGAGAAACCGCTCTTCAGCGACCTCAGCTTCAACTTGCCTCCCAACGGCATCGTGGGTGTCATCGGCCCCAATGGCGCAGGTAAGACCACGCTCTTCCGACTCATCATGGGACTCGAGCAGCCTGATGCAGGCACTTTCGACGTCGGCGAGACCGTCAAGCTCTCCTATGTCGACCAGCAGCATAAGGACATCGATCCTGAGAAGAGCGTCTATCAGGTGGTCAGCGGCGGCAATGAGACCATCCGCATGGGCGGCCGTGACGTGAATGTGCGTGCCTTTCTGAGTCGTTTCAATTTCAGCGGAGCCGACCAGGAGAAGAAGTGCGGCGTGCTCTCAGGTGGTGAGCGCAACCGTCTGCACCTTGCTATCGCCCTTAAACAGGAAGGCAACGTGCTGCTGCTCGACGAGCCTACGAACGATATCGACGTCAACACCCTCCGTGCCTTGGAGGAAGGTCTTGAGGCCTTTGCCGGCTGTGCCGTCGTCATCAGCCACGACCGCTGGTTCCTCGACCGTATCTGTACTCATATCCTTGCTTTTGAAGGGGAGGGGAATGTCTTCTATTTCGAGGGCAACTACTCTGAGTACGAGGCCAACAAGGCAGAGCGCCTGGGTCTCGATGAGCCTAAGCGCGCACGTTATCGTAAGTTGATGGAGGAATAAAAATCAGATTAACTTGAAATGGCGAAGGGCATTGCGGATGCCGTCTTCGTCAACGGAGGTAGTGGTATAGTCGGCTTCCTGCTTCAGGGAGTCGAGGGCGTTGCCCATTGCCACGCCGATGCCGGCTCTGCGAATCATCGAACTGTCGTTGCCGCCGTCGCCGAAGGCAATGGTGTATTGGGGATCAAAGCCCAGATGCCGCGCCATGTCCAGGATACCCTCGCCCTTGTCGGCCCCAAAGGCCGTAATGTCTGTGAAGGCGGGATGCCAACGGCCTGACGTACAATCAGGGATGCGGGCCATCAACTCTCGTTCGTAGTCGGCAGAGAAGAAGGCTGTCAGCTGCAGGATGCGCTGTTGCATAACCACGTCCATCGGCTTCACCTGGTCGAGGTTGTCAACGGCGATCTCCCGTCTGAACACCTCGTCCACCTCTCCCTGCGGATCAAAAACCGCCACATCGCGCTCGCCCACTACGATAATACCATAGTTTTTCTCCCTGGCATCGTCGACCACCAGTTGTGCCGCTTCGTGGGGAATATCCTTACAGCTGACGATCTCGTTGCCGACGAAACACAAGGCTCCGTTGATGGTGATCCAGCCGTCGATGAGATGCTCGATGGCTCCCACGTTGGTGATGATGAGTGGCGGACGGCCTGTGGCGATATACACCTTATGGCCGTTGGCCTTGGTCTGCGTCAGGGCCAGGATGGTGGATGGGGGGATCTGGTGCGTGTTGAAACTCACCAGCGTACCGTCGATATCGAAGAATAGTGCGTATGACTCCATGCTGTATAGATAAAAAAATTGAGGAGGTTAAAACCTCCTCGCGTTTTGGTAGTCGATAGGGGAATCGAACCCCTATGCCAAGATTGAGAATCTTGTATCCTAACCATTAGATGAATCGACCGCGCTGCATTCTCTCGGAGAACTCCCCTCGGTGCGGAAGGAGGGGGATTCGAACCCCCGGTACGGGAACCCGTACGGCAGTTTAGCAAACTGCTGGTTTCAGCCACTCACCCATCCTTCCAAAGGACCCTGGAGTTCGAAACCTTGGGGTTATCTCCTCAAATGCGGGTGCAAAGGTACAACCTTTTTTTCAATCCTGCAAATATTTCGCCAACTTTTTTCAAAAAAAGTTATTTAAAAGCCACAACCTCCGTCAGTTCCTGATTGAGGTAGAAGGTGTTTTGCAGGGTGTCGCCCTGGTGTACGTAGCTCATTCTCAGATAGTAAAGCTCTCCGTCGGGTGCGTCAGGGTAGGAGATGCCCTGTTTGAAGAGCGGAGCCCCACGATGGCGCATCAGCTGGATGAGCGAGTCACTGATCAGGCGCGTGGTGCCGAGGTCGGCGAAGTCACGGTAGCTGATATCGTCGCCGCCATTCTCCATATTCGCCTCGACGAAGGCCTTGACGGTCTGCTCGGCACTATGCTGCCGTCCGCACGAGGCAAACAGCAGCACAAGGCCTACACATATTATAATACACGCGCGCGTAGTCATTGCTCTGGGATGTTACGGAGTACGTCGAGCAGATGATCCCAGACCATCTGTACGGTGGGGATGTGAAGTCGCTCATCAGGCGTATGGACGAAGCGCAGGGTGGGGCCGAAGCTCACCATGTCGAGCTGTTGATAGCGCTCTGAGAAGAGTCCGCATTCCAGTCCGGCGTGGATGCCGCGCACAATGGGATCCTTGCCGAAGAGTTTCTTGTAAGAGCTGACCACGATCTCCTGCAGCTTCGAGTCGGCCTTCATCTTCCAGGCAGGATAGCCGTCTGAAGAGATGGCCTCGGCACCTGCCAGCTCGAAGGCGGCCTGGATGGTGGCGCACATGTTGTCGAGGTTCGACATCACGTTGCTTCGCTGGGAAGACAGAATGTCGATGGTGGTCTCAGTGGTGTGTATGCTGGCGATGTTACTTGATGTCTCGACCAAACCGTTCAACTCCGGATCCTGACAGATGGCGTAAATGCCGTTGTCCACAGCCTGCACGGCCCAGACGAACTTCTTGGCGACGGCAGGATCGATGACGGTTTCGGCATCGGTCGACTCCATCGCGAAGACCATCTGCGTATCCGTCACATGGAATTCGTCCTCCACCTCTGCAGCGAACACGTTCCAGTCGGCGCGGATGTTCTCCTTGATGTCGTTGGGCACGGCGATCACGAAGTAGCCGTCGCGAGGGATGGCATTGTGCAGCTTGCCGCTGTGGAACTGGGCGAGCTGGATGCCCTCGTAGCGCTTCATCTCCTGGAAGAGGAAACGGCCGAGCAGCTTGATGGCGTTGGCGCGCTTCTTGTTGATGTCGTCGCCAGAGTGTCCGCCGATGAGGCCTTTCAGCGAGCCTTTGATGAAGAACGAACCTTCGGCTGCTGCCTGACGCT
Source organism: Prevotella sp. (assembly GCA_016284635.1). Taxonomy (GTDB): domain Bacteria; phylum Bacteroidota; class Bacteroidia; order Bacteroidales; family Bacteroidaceae; genus Prevotella. Next base: position 2,166 of record JAEEPF010000176.1, on the reverse strand, counting down.
CGAAGGTGAACTTGGCCGTCGTATTACGGCCGCCTGCACAAGAAACAAAAATCTCACCCTCATCCTCAGAGTCGAGGTTGATCAGGTAGTCGCCCGTCATGAAGCCGGCCTTCATGCCCTCTGCGCCCGATAGTCCTGTCTCCTCGTCGCGGGTGAAGACGCACTCGATGGGGCCGTGCTCGATATCGTCCGAGCCGAGGATGGCCAGTTCGATGGCGCAGCCGATACCGTCGTCGGCACCAAGCGTCGTGCCTTCGGCCGTCAGCCACTCACCATCGACATAGGTCTTGATGGCATCCTTGTCGAAATCGAACTCCACATCGACGAGCTTGTCGCACACCATGTCCATGTGACTCTGCAGGATGACGGTCTTGCGACGCTCCATGCCCTTGGTGGCAGGCTTGCGGATGATCACGTTGCCCGTCTCGTCCACTTTCGTCTCCAGGCCGTGGCTCTCGCCCCAGTTCTTCAAGTACTCAATCATCTTCTCTTCGCGCTTCGAGGGACGCGGAATCTCGTTAATCTTCGCAAATTCGGCGAAGACAATAGCCGGTTTTAAATCGTTTTTATTCATTATTAATGCTATTTTTGAATTTATTTTTGGTATATTGCACGCTTATTCGTACCTTTGCACCCGCAAAAGTACAAAAAATGATCGAGACTCTGCTCATATCGACGTTAATAATTGCTATCGGCATGGCTTTTTTTCTTGTCAGGGTGCTGTTTGTGAAGGGTGGAACCTTCAAATCGCAGCATATCCACGACTCGGAAGCGATGAAAGAGCGCGGCATCCACTGCGTGATGGACCAGGATCGCGAGATGCGTAGGAAGAGTGAGTTCGCAGTAGAAGAGAAATTAGCAAGGACATCAGAACTACAGGAATAAGAAGTCCTTAAGTCGTGTAGTCCGTTGCAAAAAGAATAACAATAAACATACAAATAAACAAAAGATGAAAAAGTACATTTTCTCCGCACTGGCCATCGCAGCGATGATGGTGTCGTGCAACAACCAGAGTCCTAAGATGGACGAGCAGCCCGCTGCCGGCGAGACCTCAGCTTCAGGCTTGAAGATCGCTTACGTAGAGGTGGATTCCCTGATGACGCAGTACGACTTTGCCAAGGACTACAGCGTGACGCTCCAGAAGAAGTCGAACAATGCCCGTAACACGCTGACCACGAAAGGTAACGCCCTGCAGGCAGCCGTCAACAACTTCCAGCAGAAGCTGAACAACAACGGTTTCACCAGCCGCGAGCAGGCCGCTTCTCAGCAGGCCGCCATCGAGCGTCAGCAGCGTGACCTCCAGGAGCTGCAGGCCCGTCTGGAGAGCGAACTCGCCAGCGAGACCGCCAAGTTTAACGAAGCCCTCCGCGACTCGCTGCAGAACTTCCTCAAGGACTACAACAAGGACAAGCAGTTCAGTCTGATCCTTACCAAGCAGGGCGACAACATCCTGCTGGCCGACAAGAAGTTCGACATCACCAACGATGTGATCAACGGTCTGAACAAGCGCTACAAGCCCGCTGCCAAGAAGGCCGACGAGAAGGCTGACGAGAAGAAATAAATCAAAGGATTCATACAAAATAAATGAGGCAACCGATTGGCTGCCTCATTTGTTTTGTTAATGGCGCTGAGCTTATTCTCCACTCAGTCCGCGCACAAAGCCTGCATAGACGTGCTTGCGGTAGAAGTCGAGATCCCAGATGCCCACAGGCTCGCCGCCGCGCCATCCGCTGGTGGCAGGAGCGTCGGTGGTACACCACTGGCAGATGCCCCATTGCTGCTCGGGCGGGATGATGCGGAAGTACTCCTTAATAATCCACTCGTAGAAGTCGGCCATCTTCTGGTGCTCGGCCTCAGTCAGCTGCTCAGTCTTCACGGAGCTTCCCCATCTGTTGGTGCCGCGTACATAACCCATGTCGAGTTCCGACACACGGCAGAGCTTACCGCTCTGGGCGATGACCTCAAACATCTGGGTGATGTGCTTTTGGATGTTCTTCTGGATGCTGGCATCCTCAAAGCACGAGATGTGCATCTGCGTGCCGATGCCGTCAATCTTCGTCACACCGTCGGCCTCCCACTTCTTGATCCAGCCCACAATACTCTTCACCTTCTTGTTGTTGTCCCAGTCAGACTCCAGGTTGTAATCGTTGATGAAGAGCTTGATGT
>JAEEPF010000028.1 GCA_016284635.1 Prevotella sp. | reverse complement strand
GTGAAATTCCATTGTAAAATATTTTCAAACCCAAATCAATAAAAGTCTGACAGTTCTGACAGTTGACAGTTTTAAACCAATGCCCTCTTACCAGCAAAATTCGGTTTTGAGGATGATATACGAGTATAATTTCATAAGTATTAATATACCTATTTATAATATTAATTATTGTATAATTTAATTAAATTTATTAAAACCTTAAATACTTCCTACCCATATCCTCCACGACTATGGTGCAAAAATAAAACTGTCAACTGTCAGAACTGTCAGATACTGTCTGTGAATAGCTCTCCGTTATTATAGACGCTAAGACGTTAAGACGCATTCCAACGCCTTAAGCGCCTCAACGTCTTAACGTCTTATTGTGATATCAATCAAAGAAACTATTACTTACCCATTATGATGTCCGACAGCTTCACGTGATCAGCGGCATTCACCTTGCCGTCACCATCCACATCGCCTTTCAGACCGCCGGTATTACAGTCATACACACGGGTTTCCATATCTGAGCTAACATAACCTTCTTTAGTGGCGACAACACTAACCGTGAACGATGGATATACCTCGGAACTGACACCCGTACCGTCGTCGCTATTAGAGTTTTTGATGGTCCAATGGAACTCTACTCCTGGTGTCGCACAGGAGAATGACAGCTTGTCATTGGTAAAGGTGATTACTGGCTTTTCACACTTGGCAATACCTGATCCATCCAATGTCTTCAGATCCTTAAATCCGTATTTGGAATATCCATTTTCAAAAAAGAACGTAGGATAATTGTTATGAAAAACGGAGGGAACATGCACTGTAATGTTAGAATAGTCATCAGGTGTAGTACCATCTTCAAGAGTATACGACCCATGCCTTCCGATTATGAACCCATCATCAACTAATCCCGTAAAATAAACATCTGTCAATTTGCTGCAATCCAAAAAAGCGGACGCCCCTAAAAAGAAGTCGCTACCTTCGATGGTAATAGACGTCAGACCCGCGCAACCTCTGAAAGTATCCAGACGACCGATGGTTGTCACACTTTTGGGAATTGTAATCGATGACAGAGCATTGCAACCACTGAATGCGCAACTACCGATAGATGTCACGCTGCTGGGAATAGTTATCGATGGCAAGCCATCGCAGTATTGGAAAGCCCCCATTCCAATAGTTTCCACGCTTTCTGGTATAGTTACAGAAGTCAGACCTACACAACCTTGGAAAGCAGAGCGACCTATCGATTTCGTGCCAGCAGGTATTACCAAGTCCTTAACTTCTACTCCTTTGATATAAAGGTGATAAGAAGGATGTACGTCCTGAAGTCCTGTGTGCCATTCTATATTTAACCATGTCTCTAAGTCTGGTACATTAATAGTAGTAACGGGACAATCGTAATCAAACAAGGAAAAAATATCGTCAGGTGGTGGGCAACTAAAGCTACCTTCTATATTAATGGTAGAAAGATTTGAAGAACCACGGAAAGCCCAAGCCCCGATTGTTTTTACACTTTGCGGTATAGTAATTGATGTAAGATTTGTACAATTTCCGAAAGCAGAATTTCCTATATCAGTTACACTGCTGGGAATTGAAACTGATGAAATGCTAGATCCAAAGAAAGCACCACTACCAATTGTGGTTACATTATATGTTTTTCCTCCTGTAGTCACTGTTGGAGGAATCACAACATTGCCTGTATATGAGGCTGTCCCCCTTCCGTATTCACTATTGTTATAAACAGCAGCCTCGTTACTCCACAATTCGTAACATATACCATCAACTGTGACAGTATTCGGTTGGGCCCTTGCTACCATTGGCAGCATCACAACGAATGTTAATAGTAATTTCTTCATAATTCTAAATGTTTTTTATATTGTTAGTAATGTTTATTTGAATTCTCTGAAATAGAAAAACGTGAGCTATTTACTTCGCTTACGCTTTCTGAGGTATCGCAAAACACCTAACTATCCTAAACGAGTAAGAGCCCACGCCATCAGGCGCGAACCATCTACTTACTATTGATAGTTTCTTTAATTTTGGCGAATTTTAGAAAGCAAGATTCAGCGGACGCTTCAACGTATATTTCTTTTCTTTGTCTTTGCTATGTCACCATAAGCAATTCGTTTTTAAGGTTACATATTATTCTTTCATTCTCTTAGCGAACTCGTCCAGTCCCATGACTCGGAAAAGTGGAAATGGAGAATTGGCTGCATCATTAAAATGAACGTCATCAGTGACGATGAAATCTGCCTGACATACGAAAGCGCAATCTACAAATTTGTTATCATCAGCATCTTGCTTAATCAGTCCAAGACGGAAATAGGGGTCTTTGCGAACAACGTTCCGGGAGCGTGCAATGACCTTCATAAACAGGTCAGCAGCCGTTGGTGATGCTTTTTGACGCAGTATTTCCTCATACTCGAAAAGGATTTCAGTAGAGACACATAATATGTACCTCTCCGCCAGTAACTCTGTGAACAGAAAATGGTAACAACTCTTTGCTCCTAGTATCTGTAACAGGCAGTTAGTATCGAGTATGATCTTCGGACGTTCCATCATCATCTCTATTTGCGATATGTTGTACGGAGGTGCTCGCCACGCAGCTGATCGAGCCTCTCCTGATTGAGCGTGCCGTCATCCCAAAGACGCTGCATCTCAGACTCAAGCCTGTTGGCATAGAAATTTCTGAGCACATCCATCAGAGCATTCAATTCCTGCTCGTCCTGTGCCCCTGCAAACGACTCAAGTATCATCATTTGCGATTCATTCATCGTATCTACTTGCATACACATTATGGTTTTACGGCGCAAATATACGAATATTTCCCGAAACGTGCAAGCATTTCGGGAATTATTTATAATGAGGAGGGGAAATGGTTACTTCTCTTCCTTGGGGAAGAGGTACTTGGGGGCGCAATGGGGGCTGGCTCCATTGCGCCCTTGAACCGATGCCTCAGTGGGGACAGTAATTATACCCTATAAGTCCACCACCGATACTTGCTACGCGGTTGAATGGTTCCAACTGTTTCATTGTGAAACGGACTACGGTAACGATGCTCATGAGCACCTGCTTTACCAATGATTTTACTTTTGCCATAACTTCTAATTTTTAAATGTTAATACTTTCGTTGTTTAAATTTTATGATGCAAAGTTATGACGTTTTGGAGCAAGAAACAACAAAATCTCTGTTTTTCGTCTCAGTTATATGCGGCGGATATATGATTTCTGCGACAGATAAGGCGCACTTTGCCATAACTGTCGCAGAGACGAGGTACTTATCCTTTATTATTTAGCCTGAGGACTTAGATCAGCTTGAGGATTTGCTTGTCTGTGGCTTTGGGGAGGAGGGTCTTGAAGTGGGCGAAGAGACGGTCGAAGGATTCCTGCGGCGTGCGGGAACAAAGGCACGCAACTCTCGCGTGATGAGACAGCCATGCTCCTGCAATGTCAGCAGGATGGCTTCCTCGCTGTGATGGATGCTATTCATTCTGCTCTTTCAAGCACACTACTTCTTCTCCTCCTTGGGAACGAGGTACTTGGTGCCTGTCTGATTCAGAAGCTCACGGGCGTAGGCATCGGGGAAACCTGGACGCACGACCTTCGCACCTCCACCGTACTTGTTGCGGAGGAATCGGCCCTGTTCGTCTGTGGGCTTCACGACGATGTCGTTGTACTTCACGATGAGGAAAAAGGCGAGCTGCTGCCAGCGGGCAATCATCTCGTCGCCCTTCTTGCAGCTGTAGTCCGTCAACAGTTTGATGCGTTCCTCAGCAGTAGGCAGCGCCAGCGCCCTTGCCTCAATCTCCGGCTGGAGCTGGTCGTAAGAGGCATCGAGCGAGTCGCGAACCTCTTTCAGCGAGGGGAACATCATGGAGTATCGCGGATAGACCATATTGCTGACCCAGTTGCACACCCAGAATGCATTGTCCATCGAGAATGTCACATCGTCAGCACCCTCGCCGGAGAAGCACTTCGGCACACGGGTGATACAGCTATACATCGGCGTATAAGCCACCATATTACCGTCATCGTTGCCAAACCAGAAGCAGGCTCCAATCTCACGGGGCAGCGACGAGCGCATCTGGGAAATGAACGACCAGGCCGTCTGCTGGGTGGAGATGGGGCGCTCGTTGAAGTATTCCACATCGTCAACCTTGAAGGACAGCGGTGACGGACGGTAAGGCATCTGGAAGATACCACCGCCGATGTCGCCCTTCTGGTCGAGGGCAAAAGGCGTACCCTCATAGTGGTCGCGCATGGCAGCACGCAAATCCTCTAAAGTGACTTTCTTATTGGGGATGATCCAGAGGGGCATCTCCTTGGCGTCCTTCTCGATGCCGGCAGCGTAGGGCACATACTCAGAGAAGTCATCTGCAAAGCGGTTGAAGAAGCTCCACACACGAGCCTCACAGTAACGACGGCCTGAGAAATCGGGCTTGGCATAGGCAGCGTTATAAGAGAAGTCTGCGTCCTTACCCTCAAACCAACCCATCGTGCGGGCATAGCTCACAACATTGTCAGAGAAGACGACGATGCTTTTGGCGTTGAGTTTCTGAGCATTGCGCTCAGCTTTTGCCATAACTTTAGGATTGAGAAGATCTTTCATCTTCACCTGCACATAGCGGCCGTCAAGGAACTTCGTGATACGGCTCTGGTTGGCGTGGGCAGCGATGGCATCGTCGGGAATACGGACTGCCACCCAGACGGTACGTCCCTGTTCCTTCGTACGATCCGGCCCACAACCCATCATCTCCAGCATCCACGCCTCGTCCTTATCTGCGACGGAGAACGTCTCACCCTCAGAGCAATAGCCGTATTCTGCGACGAGCGAAGTCATCACCTGCAGGGCCTCACGGGCCGTCTTGGAACGCTGAAGGGCGATATAGATAAGTGAACCGTAGTCGATGATACCTGTAGAATCGGCCATCTCCTCACGGCCTCCAAAGGTTGTCTCGCCAATGGTCACCTGCCACTCGTTGGAGTTGCCGATGACATTCCACGTCTCTGCGGCCTCAGGAATCTCACCCAGATACTTGTTGGTGTCCCACTCAAAGACCTTGCGCATCTCGCCAGCCTGATGCTTGGCTGCCGGATAGTGATACAGCGGCATAAAAGCACCATAACTATCAGCATTATAAGTCACAAACACAGAACCGTCAGCGCTGGCCTTCTTGCCCACGATGAAGTTTGTGCAGGCAAAAGAAGTGAGAAATGAGAAATGAAAAGTGAAAAGTATAAATAGTATCTTCTTCATATCATTTTTTCTTTCAAACTAATTCCCATAATGACTCGTAATTTCCTTAATAATTATGGTCAATTATGGGAATTCGTTTCTTATTCTTTAATTCATTATTCGCAGGCTTTAAAGCTCATGTCGAGACCTTTCACGGAGTGTGTCAGGGCTCCGACGCTGACGAAGTCTACACCCTGCTCGGCATAGTCACGGATGGTATCAAAGGTGATGCCCCCACTCGACTCCGTCTCATAACGGTGAGCAATGAGATCCACAGCCTTCTTCGTATCGGGCACACTGAAGTTATCCAGCATGATACGATCCACGCCACCATGCTCCAGCACCTGATTCAGTTCGTCGAACGAACGCACCTCAATCTCAATCTTCAGCTTCAGCCCCTTCTCGTCCAGATACTTGTGGCAACGGTCGATGGCATTCACGATACCACCTGCGAAGTCCACGTGGTTGTCCTTCAGCAGGATCATGTCGAAGAGCCCAATGCGATGGTTACAGCCACCGCCGATCTTCACGGCCTGCTTCTCCAGCATACGCATGCCAGGGGTGGTCTTACGGGTATCCAGCACATGGGTGCCAGTACCCTTCAGCCGCTGCACGTACTTATCCGTCATCGTGGCAATGCCGCTCATGCGCTGCATGATGTTCAGCATCAGGCGCTCCGTCTGCAACAGCGAGCGCACACGGCCTGTGACGATCATGGCGATGTCGCCCTTCTTCACACGACTGCCATCGCCCATCAGCACCTCCACCTTCATCTCAGGGTCGAAACGGCGGAATACCTCCTTGGCAATCTCCACGCCAGCCAGGATACCGTCTTCCTTAATGAGCAGATGCGACTTGCCCATCGCGTCATCAGGGATACAACACAAGGTGGTATGGTCGCCATCACCTATATCTTCTGCAAACGACAGATCAATCAGTCTGTCAACGAGTTCTTCTACACTCAACATAAGCCTTTATCTTTTAACCTTCTTACTTTTTTACCTTTTTACCTTTAAAAAAAGATGCCGATACCGATACGGAGGCCGAAACCAGAGTAGTCGCTGTCCTTGAAGCTGTGCTCATAATAGACCTCAGGATCAAGAGTGACATGCTGTCCCAAGAAGAAACAGTATCCCGCATGGATCTCAGGACGGAAGTCGCTGAAACTGGATTCATTCGCCTTGACATGGGCATACTTTGCTAACACACCCAAAAAGACACCGCAGTTCTCAAAATAGTAACGTGCGCCAGCACCGATCTGCGTCGTAAGAACATCGAAGTTGTTCTGGCCGCTAAACTCCACAACGCCCAATGCCATCAGGTTGTCCATAAACAGATAACCGGCCTTGGCATTGAGACCGAGTTTGAAGTCCGTGCTCTTGCTATAGGCCAACGATGCGCTCGAAGCCGAGGCATTCACATAGAACTTTCCTTCTTCGAACGGCGTTCCTGACTCATTCAGATACTGGGCGTTCACACTCACTGTCACCATCATCAGGCCGATGGCAGCCATCATCAGTTTTCTCATATTTTATTCTTTAATTCTTCAATTTTTTAATTTTATAATTTTACAATTCTTCCCTCTTCACTTCCTTCCGATACCATACGCAGAACCATACGATAGCCACTACGAGACAGACACCACCAAGCATATATCCCACATTTCCAGGCAGATGGAGCGTCTGCTTCGAGACAAAGAAGAACGTGGAGCAAACCGTCGTCATGAAGAGAGCAGGGATCAGTGAAATCCAGTAGTTCTTCTTCTGGCGCACCAGATAGACGGTGATAGTCCAAAGCGTAAACACACTCAGCGCCTGGTTAGAGAATCCGAAATACTGCCAGATGGTGTTGAAACCGTCAGGGTTCTCCACCTGCCAGATAAGCATGGCAACGGAAACGGCGAACATCGGGATGCAGATGTACATACGATTCATGATGGGACGCTGGCTCAACTTCAGTCCCTCTGCCACAATCAGACGTCCGGAACGGAAAGCGGTATCACCAGAAGTGATGGGCGCAGCCACCACACCCAGCATTGCCAGGACAGCTCCGGCCACACCCAACCAGTCGTTGCACACGAGGTTCACCACGGCAGGAGCAGACGTATGGAAACCAGCCGTAGCCTTCTCAATCAGCTCATAGCCCGGTGCAGGATTGCCATAGAAGAACCAGGAAGCGACAGATGCCCAGATCAGCGCCACCACACCCTCGGTAATCATCGCACCGTAGAAAATCGGACGACCCATCTTCTCACTCTTCACGCAACGGGCCATCAGCGGACTCTGAGTACCGTGGAAACCGGAGATGGCACCACAAGCCACCGTGATAAACAGAGCGGGGAAGATCGCATCCTTCCACTTATCCGGCTCTGTAGCAGCGCCCATATTATAGAAATGTGTCCACACCTCAGGAATCGTCGGCCAATGGAAGAACAGCCACACCATTAGAGCACCAGCCATGAACAGCAGCGAGAAGGCGAACAGCGGATATACCTTGCCGATGATCTTGTCGATAGGCAGCATTGTGGCGATGATATAATACACGAAGATAATGGCCACCCACATCATCGTATCGCCACTGATGGAGTGCAGGATCTCAGCAGGTGAATACACAAACACCGTTCCCACCATGATTAGCAGCAGCACCGTGAACACCAGCATCACCGACTTCATGGTCTTACCCAGATACCTACCGACCAGCTCAGGCAGTCCTGCCCCGTCATGACGCATGGAGAGCATGCCGCTCAGATAGTCGTGAACGGCTCCGGCAAAGATACAGCCGAAGACAATCCACAGATAGGCCACAGGACCGAACTTCGCACCCATGATGGCACCGAAGATAGGACCCGTACCCGCAATATTCAGGAATTGGATCATGAAAATCTTCCAACTGGGAAGGACGACATAGTCCATACCATCGGCCTTTGCCAAGGCTGGCGTCGGACGGTTGTCAGGCGCAAACACCCGCTCCACAAAACGGCCGTAGAGCAGGTATCCAATAACGAGCGCAAAAAGGCTCAAACTAAATGAAATCATGTTCTAAACTATTATTAATTAATTTTTGCATGCAAAAGTACAAATAAATTGTGAATTATTTAGTAACTTTGCACCAAAATTTAAGATTTAAGGAATATTTTGAAAACAATTATAAGTATTTTTATCCTATTTACGCTGGCTTTGAACGTCTCTGCCCAGTCTCCCAAGCATGAGGTGAGGGCCGTCTGGCTCACCACGCTCCAAGGTCTGGACTGGCCGAAGACCACCTCTCCGGAACAGCAGCGGCGCGACCTCATCCGCATCCTCGACCAGTATCAGCAGGCGAATATCAATACCGTCCTCTTCCAGGCCCGTGTTCGTGGCACCACCGTCTATCCCTCAGCCATCGAGCCCTGGGAACCCTGTCTCACGAACAGGCCAGGCATGGCTCCCGGCTACGATCCCCTGCAGTTCTGCATCGACGAGTGTCACAAACGCGGCATGGAGTGTCACGCCTGGATCGTCACCATCCCCATTGGCAAGACCAACAGTTACGGCTGTCAGCAGCTCCGCAAGAAATATCCCAAGCGCATCGTGAAAATCGGCGAGGAATACTATATGAACCCCGAACTGCCTGAGACAGGCGACTATATCGCGGGCATCTGCCGTGAGGTGACGCGACGCTACGACATCGACGGCATCCACCTCGACTATATCCGCTATCCGGAGACGTGGAAGTTCAAGTACTCCCGCGAGGAGGGACGGCGCAACATCACCAGCATCGTCCGCAAGATCCACCGCGCCGTGAAGGCTGAGAAGCCCTGGGTGAAGATGTCGTGCTCGCCTGTAGGCAAATACGACGACCTGAGCCGGTTCAAGAGCAACGGATGGAATGCCTATACCGCCGTCTGTCAGGATGCCCAGGGCTGGCTGCGTGAGGGATTGATGGATGAAATCTTCCCCATGATGTACTTCCAGGGCAACCAGTTCTATCCCTTCTTAGCCGACTGGAAGGAACATGCCTACGGCAAGATCGTGGTTCCCGGACTGTCCATCTATATGCTCCATCCCACCGAGCGCAACTGGGACCTCAGCATCATCCGCCGTGAGATGAATGTGCTTCGTCAGGAGGGTCTCGGCTGCACCTTCTTCCGTTCCAAGTTCCTGACAGACAACATCAAGGGTATCTACACCTTCACGAAGGATTTCAACCGGACACCAGCCCTCATCCCGCCGATGACGTGGATGGGCAAGCACGCCCCCACCCCTGCCACGATCCTGCAGATAGAACGCGGCAAGACCAGTGACCGCCTCACCTGGTATGGTGCCAGAGACCTCTCGGGTGCCAATTACCTATTATATAATATATATGCCTCCGACAGATGGCCCGTCGACACCCAGGATCCCAACAACCTCGTGGCGTGCCGCTACCGCTATCAGTCGCTCACCGTGCCCCACCAGGGCCGTGCCCTCTACTACGCGGTGACGGCCACAGACCGCTATGGCAACGAGAGTGCGTCCAAGCAGGAGTCAGGAGTCAGGAGACAGGAGTCAGGAGCCAGGCGCATCGACTTCCGCAGCCTGATTGTCGGCAAACAGACAAAGAAGACTAAAAAACAAACTCATTTCAAATAACAATCATTATGGAAAGAACATGGAGATGGTTTGGCAAGAAAGACAAGATTACCCTTGCCCAGCTAAGACAAATTGGAGTTGAAGGCATCGTAACAGCCCTTCACGACGTACCCTTAGGCGAGGTCTGGACCCGTGAGAAGATCCGCGACCTGCGCGAGTACATTGAAAGTTATGGCATGCGATGGAGCGTCGTTGAGTCGCTGCCAGTCGTAGAGACCATCAAGTACGGCGGTCCTGACCGCGACCAGCAGATCGAGGTCTACAAGGAGTCGCTCCGCAACCTTTCGGCAGAAGGCATCCACTGCATCTGCTACAACTTCATGCCCGTGCTCGACTGGGCACGTACCGACCTGGCGCACAACAACCCCAACGGCGCCTCTAACCTCTACTTCAACTATGCCGAGTTCGCCTACTTCGACATCTACATCCTCAAACGTGAAGGTGCCCGTGAGGAGTGGGCCAAGTTCAAGTTCCCCGAGGGCTGGGGCGAAGGCCGTAACGTGCTGGCAGAGTGCGACGAGATCGCCAAGACCATGACACCCGAGAAAGACCACAAGCTCGTAGAGAACATCGTCATCAAGACGCAGGGCTTCGTCAGCGGCAACTTCAGCGAGAACGACGAGGCACCCATCCAAAAGTTCCGTGAGTTCCTTGACCTCTACAAGGGCATCGACAAGGCCCAGCTGCGTGCCAACATGAAGTACTTCCTCGAAGCCATCATGCCCACCTGTGAGAAGTATGGCATGAACATGTGCGTCCACCCCGACGATCCCCCCATTGAGATCCTCGGCCTGCCGCGCATCGTCCGTACCGAGGATGACATCCAGTGGTTCCTCAATGCCGTACCCAACAAGCACAACGGCCTCACCTTCTGTGCAGGTTCGCTCTCCGCAGGTGCCTACAACAACGTGGTGGACCTCGCCCGCAAGTTCGCTTCGCGCACCCACTTCGTCCATCTGCGTTCTTGCCACATCTTCCCCAATGGCGACTTCACGGAGGCCTCTCACCTCGGCGGTCGTGCAGACCTCATCGAGCTCTGCCGCATCTTCGAGCAGGAGAACCCCGCACTCCCCATGCGTGTGGATCACGGCATGACCTTCACCGACCAGCCCGGTGGCATCTTCGACGAGTCTTCCCACGGCCACAACGCCGGCTATACCCTCCTCGGCCGTATGTTCGCCCTCGGCCAGGTCCAGGGCATCCTCGCCACCGTCGACCGCGAGCTCGGCCTCGAATACAAGCAACCCGGATTCTTCGATTAGAACTTGAAACTAATTCCCGTAATAACTCGTAATAATCCGTAATATATTATGGTCAATTACGGGAATTCGTTTCCATAAAATATAATGATATGAGATTAAATGATATTATTTCCGGCAATTTCAACGCCGCAGAGTGGGAAGCCAAAGGCTATGAGCTTCCGAAATTCGACATCAAGGCCATCCGCGAGAAGACCGCCAAGGAGCCCACATGGGTACACTTCGGCGGCGGCAACATCTTCCGCGCCTTCCCCGCAGCCATCCTCAACGACGCCCTGAACACAGGCAAGTACGACCGTGGCGTCATCGTCGCCGAGACCTTCGACTTCGAGGTCGTCGACAAGGCCTATGCCCCTTACAACAACCTCTCGCTGCTCGTCAGTCTCCAGTCTACGGGCACCATCGAGAAGAAAGTCATCGCTAGCGTCACCGAGGCCCTCAAGGCCGATCCCCAGTTCCCCGACTGGCAGCGTCTGGTGGAGATCTTCCGTAACCCCTCCCTCCAGATGATCTCCTTTACCATTACCGAGAAGGGCTACACCTACAACGAGGCCGACCTCGCCCGAGGCCTGAAGCCCCTCTTCGCCATGGGTAAGGTCTGCGCCCTGCTGCTCGAGCGCTACAATGCTGGACAGCTGCCCCTCACCGTACAGTCGATGGACAACTGCTCGCACAACGGCGACAAGGTCAAGGCCGGTGTCTTCGCCTATGCCGAGCGCTGGGTACAGGACGGCCTCGTGCCCGCCGCCTTCCTCGACTACCTCAAGGACGAGAAGAAGATCACCTTCCCCTGGTCGATGATCGACAAGATCACCCCCCGTCCCCACGAGAAAGTCAAGGAGATGCTCGCTGCCGACGGCTTCGAGGACAACGACTACATCGAGACCGAGAAGCACACCTTCACCGCACCCTTCGTCAACGCAGAGGAAGTGCAGTATCTCGTCATCGAGGACAACTACACCAACGGCCGTCCCCCACTCGACCTCGGCGGTGCCCTCTACACCACCCGCGAGACCGTCGACAAGGTGGAGACCATGAAGGTGACCACCTGTCTCAATCCCTTGCACACCGCCATGTCCATCTACGGCTGTATGCTCGGCTACACGCTTATCTCTGCCGAGATGGCCGACGAAGACCTGCGTCCTTTCATCCAGAAGATCGGCTATATGGAGGCGATGCCCGTGGTCACCGATCCCGGTGTGCTCAACCCCTACGAGTTCATCGGCGCCGTCATCAATCGTCGTCTGCCGAACCCCTTCATGCCCGATGCACCCCAGCGTATCGCCATGGACACCTCCCAGAAGCTGCCCATCCGCTTCGGTGAGACCATCAAGAAATACCTCGCCCGTGGCCTCGACAAGTCGAACCTCGTGCTCATCCCCCTCACCCTCGCTGGCTACGCCCGTTACCTGAAGGGCATCAAGGATGATGGCACCAGCTTCGAGCCTTCGCCCGATCCCATGCTGGCAGAGCTGCAGGCCATCGTTGCTCCGTTGGAGATCGGCAAACCCGATCAGGACTGGAGCTGCCTCAAGCAACTCTATTCCCGCAAGGATGTCTTCGGTGTCGATCTCTACGAGGCAGGTCTCGGCGCCCAGATCGAAGGCTACGTGAAGGAACTCTACGCCGGCCCTGGCGCCGTCCGCGCAACCCTCCACAAATACGTATCAGCCAGATAAAAATAAATCCCAGCCGATCGGCTGGGATTTATTTTTATAGTCTTCTTATCAATTACTCCTCGGTGATGGCGGAGAAGGTGAGTTTCTCGTAACCCTCGAAGTCGTCGAACTGCACTTGGAAGTTGGCGTAGAGGTAGAAGTTGCCACCCGTGTTGTGCGTGTCCTTGATGGATTTGCTCTTGGCGAGGGCGTTGAGGATCTGGTTGTAGACCTTCTTGTCGTTGTTGTCGTCGGCAATCTGGATGGCCATGGAGGTCACCACGCCGTTCTCGATCTTGTAGGTGTAGTCGCCAGCGGCATAAAGCTGGAAATTGTCCGTCTCGAGAATGGTCTCCAGTTCACCCACGGCAGCCTCAAGTTCCTCCTTGGTGGAGTTGACGAAGTTTATGGGTTCCAGATTCTCGTCGAGCTTGATATAAGTGGTGTCTACCTCATTGGTGACGTTCGTCTCTTCTGCATACATCGCAGTAGCACTCACGAGCATCATCATGCTCATGAGCATCATTTTCTTCAGTGTCTTCATCTCTTTCATCTTTAAAACATCTCTTTTCGGGTGCAAAGGTAGCAAATATTAAGATACGCACCAACTCTTTTTGGCAAAAAATCTATAAAAACGCTGTCTGCGGTGACGATTTTGATAAAAATCAAGTAGAAACCGTGTCATTATGTAATTACCTTATTCTACTCGGAGGGGACGGATGACGAAGGTGAAGCTGCGCTCCTCACGGTTGACGAGGTAGTCGGGCAGCGGCCAGGCTCCCCAGGAGTTCACACAGCCGAGTCCCATCTGGCGCTGCTGGACGTGAACCTGCGTGAGCGGACGCTCGATGAGGTCGCCAGAGTGATGACCGATCTTCTTGTCCTTGGTGGGACCATCGTCGAGGTCGGACAGGAGATAAGGCAGGGCACTGACCTCCATGGGCGCATCGGAGTAGAACTCCAGTCCCCTACCCTGCGCATCGACGACCTGGAACCAGCGCACGTCGGTATGGTTGCCAGACTCCTGCGGACGGACATAGGGATAGTATTCGTCGGCCACCTTGTTGCGATAGAGGCCGATGAACTCTGAGTTGTTACGATCGCAGTAGTTCTCCACTGGACCACGGCCGTAGTAGCATACCTGGTCGTACTGACGAGGCATCTGCAGCTGCATGCCGTAGCGGAACATCGGCGGGATCCTCACGATATCTTTTCCTTCCTTGGGAGGATTGGGCACGAAATGCTCATTGACAACCACCTCGCCGTCAGACTGGAGGGTATAGGTCATGGTTAGCACGGCCTGCACCTCAGGCATGTCGAAGGTGACGGCGACGCTGTTGTCGCTCACCTGACAGTCCTTGATTTTCATCTGCGGGTTCTTCCACACGCCGAAGCGCTGCTGCAGCCAGGCACCATAGTCGTTGTCGGTGGGCGCACGCCAGAACTCGGGCGTGATGGACTCGCGGTCGATGAGCATCGTCTGGCCATCGACATCGAGGTAGTCGATCATGCCGCTCCACTTGCCCACGGTCAGCGTGGTGCCGGCAGCATCAAACTTCACGTAGCTCTCTGCCTCCTCTTTCTGTATTGTAGCGGTCTCGCCCTTAATCTCCGGGAACTGATAGGGATTGAGGATGAACTGCTGACGGGCGACGATCTGGCCTTTGTCGATGAGGGGCTGGGCCTCGCGCGACTTGAACTGGAAGATGACGAAGATCTCCTGATCGCCGTGATGGCCGAGCACACGCTCGATGACCTTCTTCATGGCCTCGATGGTGACGACCTTGCGCTCCTGGGGTGCGATGCCGTTGACAGCGATGGTGCCGCCGTGGCCGAAGGTCATGCCCTCAGGACGGCCGGGATTGTCGTGATGATGACCGCCTGAGGCACCGCCCACGAACCACTCGAGCTCCAGGTCGTCGATGGTCTTGAAGAAGTTCTCGTTGTAGATCTCGATCTTACCGTCCTTGAGGCCCTTGTCGGTGATCCACACGTTCTGATAGTAGTAGCGCACCTCGTAGGCATGGGGATTCAGGCGACGGTCAGGGGCGATGATGCCGTTGCAGTTGAAGTTGTAGTCGGAGGCAGGATAACGGCCGTAGTCGCCGCCGAAGGTGAAGATCTCCTTGCCCGTGACCTTGCTCTTGTCGCGCAGGCCCTGGTCGACGAAGTCCCAGATATAGCCGCCCTGGAACTTCGGATACTTGCGGATGAGGTCCCAGTACTCCTTGAAGCCGCCGATGGAGTTACCCATGGCGTGGGCATACTCGCACTCGATGAGCGGACGGGGATTGTCGGTCTTGACGTATTTCTCTGCGTCGTTGTAGTCCATGTACATCGGACAGAAGATGTCGGTCTTGCCGTCGTGACGGGCCTGTTCGTACTGCACAGGACGGGACGTGTCGTAGGCCTTGATCCAGTCGTAGGCACGCTCGAAGTTAGGACCATAGCCAGCCTCGTTGCCTAAAGACCAGACGATGATGCTGGGATGGTTCTTGTGCGACATGACGTTGCCCTCCTGACGCTCGATGTGCGCCTTGGCGTAGTCTTGTCTCTTCGCCAGCGTTCCCTCGCCATAGCCCATGCCGTGACTCTCGAGGTTTGACTCGGCCGTGAGGTAGATACCATACTCGTCGCAGAGGTCGTACCAACGGGGATCGTCGGGATAGTGACAGGTGCGTACGGAGTTGATATTCAGATACTTCATGATCTTGATATCCTGAATCATGCGGTCTACCGAGACAATGTAGCCACCGTCGGGATCGAGCTCATGACGGTCGGCACCTTTGATGAGGATAGGCTGGCCGTTGACGAGCAGCTGGGCGTCCTTGATCTCGATATGACGGAAGCCGATGCGCTGGGGAATGACCTCCAGCACCTTGTCGCCCTGCTTCAGGGTCATGATGAGAGTATAGAGATTGGGGGTCTCGGCTGTCCAAGCCTTAACAGCGCCCAAAGTTTCCAGACGGAAAGTGAAGGGACCATTGTTGAACATGGTGGCGCTGGTCTGCCTCACTTCCTTGCCCTGCGGATCGATCAGTTGCAGTTCAAGGGTCTTACCCTTTGCCGAGGCAATCTTTACTTCGCCTGAAAGAACGCCTTCCTGATAGTCGTTCTTCAGGTCGGCATTGATGAAGAAGTCCTCAACATGCACCTTCGGACGGGCATAGAGATACACCTCACGGGCGATGCCTGTGAAGCGCCAGAAGTCCTGATCTTCGAGATAGGAACCGTCGCACCAGCGCATGATCTGCATGGCAATGAGGTTCTGGCCCTTCTTCAGGTATTTTGTGATGTTAAACTCAGCAGCCACCTTAGAGTCCTCGGAGTAGCCGACGTACTTGCCGTTGACCCAGAGCGTGAGGTTGCTCGTGGCGGAACCGACGTGGAAGAACACCTCCTGACCGTTCCAGTCTTGTGGTAACTCGAAGGTACGACGGTAAGAACCGGTGTAGTTGTTCGTCTTGCCGATATACGGGGGATTGCTCTTGAAAGTAGTGCTCCAGGCATAGCCCATGTTCTTGTAGATGGGGTCTCCATAGCCGTTGAGTTCGAAGAGTCCCGGCACGGGGAAGTCCGTCCACTGCGAGTCGTCGTACTTCAAACCGAAGAAGCCTTCTGGGGCATTCTGATGGTCTTTGACGAAGTTGAATTTCCACATGCCCTCCATCGAGAGGAAACGGGCAGACTTCGCCTTGTCAGCCTGACGGGCGAGGTCTTCGTTCTCAAAGGCGAAGAAATGGGCGTGACGCGCCTCACGGTTCACTTGGTTCACTTCCGGATCAAGCCACACGGGCGTCTTCTGGGCATGAACCGATACCATAGCCATGGTGGCCAAAGATAGAATTAGTTGTCTGATCATACGTTTGTTAGAGATGATTAATTGAATATTTTCGGCAAAGATACGAATAAAAAATGAAAAATATGTAACTTTGCAGCAAATTTTATCAAGTGATGAGAAAAGAAGAACGATATGCAAGGATTCTCGCCCATTTCCGCGAGCAGATGCCGGAGGTGAACACCGAACTGGAGTTCGGCAGTGTGTTCCAGTTGTTGGTGGCCGTGGTGCTGAGTGCCCAGTGCACTGACAAACGGGTTAATCAAGTGACACCCGAGTTGTTTCTCCACTATCCTGATGCCCGTTCGATGGCACAGGCTGAGCCCGAGGATCTGTTGGCGTATATCAGCAGCGTCTCCTACCCCAACGCTAAGGCTGACCATCTCGTGAAGATGGCCCGTCTGCTGGTGGAGCGCCATGACGGTGAGGTGCCGTCGGACATGAACCAGTTGCTCGATCTCCCAGGTGTAGGCCGAAAGACGGCGAATGTCATCCAGAGCGTCGCCTTCGGAAAGTCCACCCTCGCTGTGGATACCCATGTATACCGCGTGGCACATCGCTTGGGACTGGTCACCCAACGTGCCAACACTCCCTACAAAGTGGAAATGGAACTGACGAAGTACATCCCTACAGAGGAGATTCCACGCGCCCACCACTGGCTCCTATTGCATGGCCGCTATGTCTGCACGTCGCGCAAGCCACACTGTGAGAAATGTGAACTCGCAGTCCTTTGTCCGAAGCTGATAGAGGGTTCGAAACTGGCATAAAAAAAGGGGCATCATTTCTGATGCTCCCCGCGTTGTCTGTTACCCTGTCCCCAGTTCCTGAAAGCCCGGCGGTGGAACCGTTCCTCGGCTACCAGGACATCAAATACCTTAGATGGACTAATCACACTGAAAAACTTCTGATGATAGAGTTGTTGGATCTTCTTCTGTTCCAACTCATTGGCGTCGCGCCTCTCTACGAGCTTGCGACAGGCGGCATCGTCGACAGGCTTGGTAAAGCCTTCCTTCCTCACCTTCTCGAAGATGGCCCGCTGCTTCTGCTGCATCTCCCTGAACAGGGGGAAGAACTTCGCAGCCTCCTCAGGGGTCAGATTGGCCTCCTTTGTGATAAACTGCTCCATCTCTGCCTGGAACTTCTCCGGAGAGAACTTCCTAGTTTCCTGAGCCGTTAATGGTGAAAAGGTGAAAAGGTGAAAGAGCGAAAGCCATACGACCTTCATCCATACACTTTTTACCTCACACCTTATCATACGATATCTCTTCATCTTTCTTTCACTCTTTCACCTTTTTACTTTTTTACCTTTTCTCAATACTCTGACGCCAGACAGGCATAGATGTCCTGATTGTCGAGCATCATATAGTCGGCAGCCTCATCGAAGAAGGCGTCATCAGGCTGATTCTGCTTCTGCTGAAGGACTTCTGCTACGTGCCCTTGGTTCTGCTGCGACTCACCGGGAATCACCAGCCAGGCAGTGGTAGACACAAACAGCGCACAGACGGCTGCAGCAGCCCACCAAACAGGACGCATCCATACCCTCCGAGCCTTCGGACGACGGTCGGGAATCTGCTCCATCACCTTCGCGGTCAACTGCTCGAAATAGCCCTCAGGCACCGCGAAAGGATTCCTGCGGCCAAGCTTGTCTGATATGTACTTTTCTTCTTCCATCGTATGTTTGACGTATATGTATTCAATTGGTTTAATCACGTAACTTAAAAAATTCAGAGATTTTTTTCACGGCGATGTGATAGGAGGCTTTCAGCGCTCCTTCCGTGGTGCCCAGCATCTGACTGATGTCACTGTATTTCATTTCATCAAAATAGCGCAGTTGGAACACAGTACGCTGAACGTCAGGCAGTTGTGCGATAGCCTCCTGCAACAGTGCCTCGGTCTCCGTACCGTCGAAATAGGGGTCTGCCAACAATGAACTGGCCACCGAATATTCCTGATCGCTGACAGTCATACGACGTTTGTTTTTGCGCAGCAGATCGAGCGCCTCGTTGATGGCGATGCGTGAGAGCCAGGTGAACACCTTTGAATCTCCCCCGAAGGTGTCGAGGGCGTTCCAAGCCTTCAGAAACGTGTTCTGCACAACGTCGTCGGCATCATCATGGGTGAGCACGATCTTTCGGACCTGCCAGTAGAGCTGTTCTCCATACTGACGCACAGCAGCCTCGAAGCCCTGACGCTGGGTATCGGGGTTCAAAAGCATCTGTTTGATCTGCTGGTCGTCCATCATCTATTAACTAAAATATAAACTATAAACTCAAGTATTCCGCCATCTTCTTCCTAATAACCTGATCATATCGATACAGGTCTGGCCAGAATTGCATCTCTCCGGTCTCTGGATCTGGATAGGCAGTATAATAAATAATGTACACGGGCACGCGCGGATTAATATCACGATAGGTAATGACCTTGAGTGGTCTGGGGTCTTCTTCATGCTCCTCCAGATACTCGATGCCTCTGTCGGTCTCCGGCTTCATATCCATGGCGATACGGATCTTGTCGAGGGTCCACTCGTCAGCACCCTGCAACAGGAAACACGCCAACTCGAAGGGTTTCTGCACCCTCACACAACCATGCGAGAGTGTCCGCCTTTCACGGTTGAAGGCACCTCGGTTGTTCGTGTCGTGCAGATACACGCCGAAATTATTGGCGAAGCGGAACACGATACGTCCGAGGGAGTTGCCAGCCCCACCCCTTTGGCCCACACGTAGACCTCCTTCCATCAGTTGACTCTTTGTCACTTTCTTGGGATCAAGGGTATCACCCTTCGCACGGTCCACGATATAATAACGGTTCCTGGCGAAATAGGCTGAGTCACCGCCATGCGCAGACACCTCTCCCTTCACAATCGACGGAGGGATGATCCACTCGGGGTTCACCTGCATATAAGAGACTTCGCTATTCAACAATGGTGTCTTCGTAGGCACAGCCCCACAACAGATCTTCATGGGCATCACACTGTCAGGACAGATGGCCCACAACTGTTGAGCGGGGATGTTCACCACCACCTGATGGGTTATGCCCTCTGGCCTGACCATCTGCCAACGACAACGCTCCATGTTTACGATGAGCGTCTCTCGCTTGGCACTGTCTGTGGTTTGTTCCAGTTGCCTCATAAACGTCTGATAGAGGCTGTTGGTGGGGACTGAGGTCTGTAGATAGGTTATTCTGTCGGGCGATGCCAGTTTCTGAAAGGGTTCCTCATAATCTGGAGCCTTCACCTCGTAGTCAAAGAGTCTGGCATAGCCCGTGCCGTCAGTCTTATAATCCATATGGTTAAACACCTGGTCTGGCCTGATGAAACCATAGCGCTGTCCTACGGCATATCTGACATACGCCTTCGTCAGATGGTATTCCAGTCTGGGCAGTAGCTCGTTGATGTTCTGTCCCACGGAGTCAAAGCTAAGCTGATGAATGATCTCAAGGTCTGATGCAATCTCTGGCAGGAAAAACGCTTTCGGGTCCAGCCCATGTTTCGGCACTTCCCTTTGCAACTGCTCCAACAACACATCCACCTGATCCGTCACCCCTGCCCTATTATACCAAAGTGGCTCAAAGACCCGTTGTGTCTGCAGCTGTGCCACAACAGCCTGATAATACTCCCGCACCTTTTTATCTGCCTCCCACTTCGACGTGTCGGCATCTAAAAGATGCGTCAGATACTTCCCCTGTTCGGTGGTATCCAACGCATGTACGAATGATCCAAAGGCGGAAGAGTCGGCTTCGTCATACTCACGGTTTCCGTTGACACAGGAAGCCAGGAGCATGAGGACCGTCGCAAGTCCCGTGATTAACGGACGTAAACCCTGCGAACGACCTTGCCAACCTTGACGATGTAGCAACCCTTCGGAATATTAAGTTCAATCTTCTGCTCCGGACTGTCTATCCGCTTGTGCAGCACGACATTACCAGTGACGGTGACGACTTGCAGCACCAGGTCCTCTGCCCCGGTAACGGTCAGCGTGCCCTCACTGTAAACCACGTCCACCTCCTGCTCGTCCGTCAGTTCCATCACTCCGGCAAAATAGGCAGGAGCAGCACTGGCGGTCACAGGCACCAGCCAGAAGGCTGCCAAGGAGAAAGTAATGATGAGTAAACGTTTAATCATACGCATGCATATATAGTTTGGTGCAAAATTAGCAATTTTCTTTGAAACCACAAAACTTTTTCGACGGAAAATGCATTTTTTACCTAAAATGGAGGATATTTACACATCAATGACGTCCATTTCGTTCGTCAGACGGGTATTTTCAAATACGGCCTTCGCTTCTTCCAACAACACGTTCTCGTCGTTATAGCGCGAACTATAATGGCCCAGCAACAGCTTCCCCGCCCCTGCATCCCTGGCCACCATCGCAGCCTGTCGGGCGGTAGAGTGACAGTATTTCTCGGCCGACTGGATCTTGTCCTCACCGTATGTACTCTCATGGTAGAGTGTGCTCACGCCCTTCAACTGTTCGTGCAACGTGGGGATGTAACGGGTGTCACTACAATAGGCGTAACTTCTCGGAGGATCAGCAGGCGTGACAAGACGTTCGTTGGGAATCACATCGCCATCCTCTGTAGTCCAGTCTGCCCCCATCTTGATGTTGTTAATCTGACTGCGGGGTATCCCATAGGCCTTCAGCATCTCCGACCTGATATGGGGCAGCAGGGCCTTCTCCCGGATAAGATAGCCACAAGTGGGCATACGGTGCTCCAAGGGGATGGTCTCCACAGTAATGCTGTTGTCCTCGTAGACGACGGCCTGCTTGGTGGTATCCACGGGATGGAACACCACTTCAAAACCCAGGTCATGGGTAAAGAAGGCGATTTGGTCGTTCAACATGGGCCCCAGTGCCTCATGGGCATGGATATGGAGGGGAGCAGTACGACCTAAAAGTCCGAAGGTGGAGATCATCCCGATCAGGCCGAAGCAATGGTCGCCATGCAGATGGGAGATGAACACCCGACTGAGTTTGGCGAAGTGCAAATGACACTTCCGCATCTGCGTCTGTGTTCCCTCCGCACAATCGAGCATCAACAACCTGTCCCTCACCTCCACGAGTTGTGAGGAGCCATTGTGACGAAGGGTGGGAAGCGCACTTCCACACCCTAAGATATGTACCCTGAAAGGCTCCACGATTTAGATCTTATTAAACTCGTCACTGGTCTCTTCCAGTTCCAGACCGTGGAGATCCACTTTGGGCTTCGGCTTCCAACGGCTGTACTCGAAGGTCTCGGTCTCATCACGGGGCTTGCCCAGCGTCTTGTAAGCCAATGTGTCAGCACCGAGGGTCAGAATCTCATAACGGTTCAACTCTTCCTCGTCACCACCACCTTCACGCATGAGTTCGATCTCCAGCTCACCATTGAAAATCTTCCAGGTACGATAGACGATCACCGACTGGTCGATGCTCTCTGCCACACCACCCTCTTTGATGCGGATGCCGATCTCTGCACTGCCGTCGATGGGGTCTGGCATCACCCAGTCACCCATCAGCGTGTTCAAGTTGATCACGAGCAAGGCATTCTTCTTGAGAGAGTCAGCCAACACTGCTACACGATCTGCCACCTGAAGACCTCCCAGCACCTTTCCGGCCTCCTGAGCCTTGGTCAGGCTCAGCGACAGGGTGTCACCATTGTCGGTAGTCATCTCCAACGTGTTCATAGCCGTTCCATCCGTACAGACGCCATAGATAGTCTGGTCTCTGAACATGGAGATATCAGTTGCTTCCGTCTCCTGTGTCTCTTCGACCTGTGCCTGTTGTTTACCACCACAGCTGCCCAATACCATTGCCGCAGCCATCATTCCAATCCATACACTTTTCTTCATATCCTCTTTTTTATTTAACATATAATTGCCACTTAATTGTTCATATAATGCTGCGCACAGCAATTAATGGAAAATTCGTGAAATTCGTGTAATTCTTGCGTCCCTGCGGTAGCAAGCGTCTCCTTGCGTCGCCGAGCGCGTTGTCTTAAAAATTCATTTCGTTGTCTTCGCCTCCTGCCAAAGCTTCTCCATCTCATCGAGTGTCATCTCTGTCAACGGTTTCCCGATTTTAATGCTGTGCTCCTCGATATAATTAAACCGTTCGATAAACTTCCGGTTCGTCATTTCCAAGGCATTATCAGGGTTCAGCTTATACAACCTTGCGGCGTTGATGACGGCGAAGAGGAAGTCTCCCAACTCCTCCGTAGAACGTTCCTTGTCATCCTTGTTCAGTTCCGCCTCCAATTCATCTATTTCCTCACGAACCTTCTGCCAAACGTCCTCACGCTTCTCCCAGTCGAAGCCCACGTTCCGGGCCTTGTCCTGGATTCGGTATGCCTTGATGACACTGGGTAGTGCAGCCGGCACCCCCGACAGCACTCTTTCATTCCCGTCCTTCTCTTTCAGCTTGATCTGCTCCCAGTTCTGCAGCACCTGTGTGACTGTGATGACCTTTTCTCCGTCGTCAACGGAGGAAAGGTCATCAGGCACGTATGGCAGCGGTTTTGGTTCCTCTGCATCTATCTGCGAGGGATGATACACATGCGGATGCCTCGTGATCATCTTCTTCGTCAGGGAGTCACACACATCAGCCATATCAAACTGTCCCTGTTCCTCTGCGATCTTCGCATAGAAGCAGATGTGAAGCAGCACGTCACCCAACTCCTTGCAGATGTCGTGGATGTCGTTCTTGATCAGAGCGTCGCAGAGTTCATAGGTCTCTTCGATCGTATTGGGCCTCAGACTCTCGTTCGTCTGTTTCTTGTCCCACGGACAGTTCGCCCTCAACGCGTCGAGCACGTCCAGGAAACGACCGAAAGCCTTCATTTTTTCCTCTTTTGTATGCATAATACATTAATAATTGGGGCAAAGATACAAAATAATTGAGAATTGAGAATTGAAAATTAGAATTTTTATGTAATTTTGCACCGATTTTTGAAAATAATTAAACATAAAGCATGGAACTTGCAAGTAAATACGACCCAAAAGAGGTCGAATCGAAATGGTATCAGTACTGGCTTGACCACAAACTTTTCGCCAGCAAACCCGACGGACGTGAACCCTATACGATAGTCATCCCACCACCCAATGTGACGGGTGTGCTCCATATGGGCCATATGCTCAACAACACCATCCAGGACATCTTGGTACGTCGTGCCCGTATGGAGGGCAAGAACGCCTTGTGGGTGCCTGGCACGGACCACGCCTCCATCGCCACGGAGGCGAAGGTGGTGAAGAAACTCGCCGGTGAGGGTATCAAGAAGCACGACCTCACCCGTGAACAGTTCCTCGAGCATGCCTGGGACTGGACTCACGAACACGGAGGCATCATCCTCAAGCAGCTGCGTCGCTTAGGTGCCAGCTGCGACTGGGACCGCACAGCCTTCACCATGGACGAGAAGCGCTCCGAGAGCGTCATCAAGGTCTTCGTAGACCTCTATAACAAAGGCCTCATCTACCGTGACCTGCGTATGGTGAACTGGGACCCCAAGGCCCTCACCGCCCTCTCCACTGAGGAGGTCATCTATAAAGAGGAGCAGAGCCACCTCTTCCACTTGAAGTACTACGTGGCAGACCTGAAGGCCCTCGACAACGAGGAAGCCCTCAAGGCTGATGGCAATATCATCCACAAGGATGACCGTGGCTACTACGCTGTCGTGGCCACCACACGTCCTGAGACGATCATGGGCGATACCGCCATGTGTATCAACCCCAAGGACCCGAAGAACCAGTGGCTCAAGGGTCGCAAGGTCATCGTACCTCTGGTGAACCGTGTTATCCCCGTTATCGAGGACCGTTATGTGGACATCGAGTTCGGTACGGGTTGTCTGAAGGTCACACCGGCCCACGACACCAACGACTATATGCTCGGTAAGACCCACAACCTCGAGACCATCGACATTTTCAATCCCGATGGTACCATCTCCGACCAGTCACCCATCTACGTGGGCATGGATCGTATGGACTGCCGCAAGCAGATTGCCAAGGATCTGCAGGAGGCCGGTCTGATGGAGAAGATTGAGGACTACACGAACAAGGTGGGCTACTCTGAGCGCAACCCAGATACCGCCATCGAGCCGCGTCTCTCCATGCAGTGGTTCCTCTCGATGAAGCACTTCGCCGACATTGCCCTGCCGCCTGTGATGAATGATGAACTGAAGTTCTATCCAGCCAAATATAAGAACACCTATAAGAACTGGTTGGAGAACATCCAGGATTGGTGTATTTCCCGTCAGCTTTGGTGGGGACACCGCATCCCAGCTTACTACTACAACGAGAACGACGACTACGTTGTTGCCGAGACTCGTGAGGAGGCATTGAAGCTGGCTCAGCAGAAGGATCCGAAGATTACGGATGCAGACCTGCGTCAGGACGAGGATGCCCTCGACACATGGTTCTCCTCTTGGCTGTGGCCTATCTCCCTCTTCGACGGCATCAACACCCCCGGCAACGAGGAGATCAAGTACTATTACCCCACCAGCGACTTGGTAACAGGTCCGGACATCATCTTCTTCTGGGTGGCCCGTATGATTATGGCTGGCTATGAGTTTGTTGGCGACATGCCTTTCAAGAATGTCTATTTTACAGGTATCGTTCGCGACAAGCTCGGTCGTAAGATGTCGAAGTCACTCGGCAACAGCCCCGACCCCATCGAGCTCATCGAGAAGTTCGGTGCCGACGGTGTGCGTATGGGTATGATGCTCTCTGCCCCCGCAGGCAATGATATCCTCTTCGACGAGGCCCTCTGCGAACAGGGACGTAACTTCAACAATAAGATCTGGAATGCCTTCCGCCTCGTAAAAAGCTGGAAGGTGGCAGATGCCGGGCAGACGGAAGTTGGAAAGATTGCCACCGCCTGGTTCGAGGCAAAGCTCCGCGAGACCAATGCCGAGGTCGACGATCTCTTCAAGAAATACCGTATCTCCGAGGCCCTCATGGCTGTCTATAAGCTCTTCTGGGATGAATTCTCTTCCTGGTATCTGGAGATGGTGAAGCCCGCATACATCAATGGTGAGGCCCAGCCCGTAGACCGTGAGACCTACGACAAGACACTCTGTTTCTTCGAGCAGCTGCTGAAGATGCTGCACCCCTTCATGCCCTTCATCACCGAAGAGCTCTGGCAGCACCTCTATGACCGTCAGGACGGCGAGAGCATCATGCGCGACAAGTTGGAGATCCCTGCTCCTACGGCAGCAGACAGCCAGCTCGCAGCTCAGATTGAGAGCGTGAAGCAGATTGTCTCCGGAGTGCGTATGGTCCGTTCATCGAAGAATATCGCCCCGAAGGAACAGCTCGAACTGCAGGTGGTAGGCCAGAACGACTTCGAGGTCTTCAACAACGTCATTGCCAAGATGGCCAACCTCAGCGGCATCAACGTCGTGGCAGAGAAGGATCCCACGGCATCTACCTTCATGGTGGGAACGGACGAATTTGCTGTGCCCCTGGGTAATATGATCGACGTGGAGGCAGAGATCCAGAAGATGGAGGCTCAGCTGCAGCACCTCGAAGGCTTCCTCGCCGGTGTGAAGAAGAAGCTCTCCAATGAGCGCTTCGTCGCCAACGCCCCCGAGGCTGTCGTTGCCCTCGAACGGAAGAAGCAGTCAGATGCCGAAGAGAAGATAGCCTCTCTCCAGGCATCTCTCGCTGCTCTCAAGAAATCGTAACAGACCTACTTGACCATCTCGATCAGGAGCACGAGGTCGGCTGCATCCACCTTGTTGTCGTTATTCAAGTCAGCTTTCTCGTCATATTGTCCACTCATAATGAGTTGGACAAGTGACGAGATTTCAATAGGTACGTCAGCCCCTTCCGTCAGAGTGAAGGGATAGCCTGTCAGTAACCTTTTGAGCTCTCCCGCAGAGGAATAATTGACGAAGAAGAAATACTCGTCATCAGGGTTCAAGTCCTTTATGACGAAGTCCACCTCTCTCGTTTCTCCCACGGGAATAGTGGCCATCACAGACTTAGACTTGACGAATGGGCCCCCAAAGGAATAAGATGAAGTATCTGTGTTTTTATAGAGTTCCAATTCTATGATATTGTCATAATCATTCACGCCCTTATTAGTAACCTGAGCCGTCACCTTCAGCGTGGTGCCTGACAATACAATCTTGTCCTTATCAAAGTTATCTATGACCATCTTGCCAGACAGCGATTGTGGCTTGGCAGCCTCCACCGTGACCGCGCGTGACCAGACCACGTCTTTAGCTTCATAATCCGTTGAGATCTCCAAAGTCATAGTGCCTGCCTTAGTTGGAGTGAAATGCAACATGACGTCTCCCGTCTTTCCTGCCTCCACAGAACCGCAGACAACGGTCTGCTCATCTCCACACGAGAGGAACAACAGTTCCTGGAAGGAATCACCTTTGTTCGTCAGGTTGACAGTCACCTCTACAGGCTTGCCAACCTCCAACTCCGAGGGAGTATAGGTGACTTCATTAATGGTAATATTTGATGTATATTCATTTTCTGACGACTCTCTCAAAGTCAGTTTATTGCCCGAAATGACAGCATCTACGAAGACGATTCCAGGATGCATTTCGCATAACTGCCAGTCTGAAGAGCCCTCAAGTTGGTAAATCGGACGGAGCTGATATTTTCCGTCTGTCAGGTCACTGCCGAAAGAGAAGGAAGTCCTGTTATCTTCAACATTATTATTCCCCGTTGTGATAGGATCAGTAGCCCCCAGCACTTTCAGTAGATTGCCATACTGATACAAGCCCCATGCAGCCCTAAAGGTACAGGTATATTGGTCTGCCGGGATGTTCGGATCATTATATTCAAAGAACACATAACCCGGAATAACCACGTCCGTGAAATCCTCACTGGCCGCCTCACGGGTGAACACATCCTGCTCCAGGTCTTGATAGAATCCAGCATAGAATAGAGGCTTTTCCGGCTCACCGTCGTCAGGCATCAGACCGATGATGGCATGCTGCTCTGCGGAATAGCCGTCAGCACTCGTACCCCCTCCGGCTCCCACCTCGTCGGGATTAGCCAGTGAGAGCACATAATAGCCGTCACTCTTGCCACCCCATCCCCAGTTCATGTGGAAGAGACCGTTGCCGTCATAACCGTCGACGATAAACTGGTGACCACCGCTGATACTCGATCCGCCATAAAGCACTGGACGTTCTTCAGACACCTCCTGGTAGATCATATTCTCCCACACGGACGACGAATACAAAGATCTGACGACCTGCCGGGCATTCTTGCCAAACCCGAAATAACGGGCCATAATATATGGTGAAATCCCCGCAGCTGAGCCATCTATGTTATAGTCCATCTCTACAGCCTGGCCGCAATAGCGCATCAACTCGGCTACAGCTTTCGCAGCATCACCAGTCTCATCAGCTGTATAGACTGTCTTCATCATATCCCACTTGAAGGTAGTTGCGGGAAGGCCATGGAATGAGTGATCCACCTCCGTATGCTCTTCATTATATATATCATATCCATCTATTGCTTCACAGCCATCCTGGCATTGCCAATAATATAAGACCTGTGCCATCGCCGTAGCCACACAGCCCGTCATACAGCGATTATTCGCATCGTAGCCAGCTTCATCATAATCAACATAGTTATCATCAGGGCACTTCAGATTGTACGGTTCATGCTGATCCCATTTCGTCTGAATCAACGGAGCGACGGCAGGCCAACTGGCTGCCCCACGGGTCTTGGCCTTTTCTGCAGGCTTTGCAGATGTTCCCATCGCCTCCATCTGTCGAACGTAGCCATCGAGCCACCATTTCAGGTTATCCGGCATTTGCTCCATATTGAGATGGCCGGTCTTGGAATAGCCTAAGATCTCTGTGGTGCGGTCATCGCCAGAAACGATGACAAAGCCCTGATTGCCATCGGCATTGAACACATAGAACGGCTCTCTTTCGGAAGAACCGGCGGAGCGAGCGAAACTTCTGGCCTCGCCAAACTGCTTACC
>JAEEPF010000175.1 GCA_016284635.1 Prevotella sp. | reverse complement strand
ATGGTGGCTACGAGAATATCCGCTCCATCGGTCTGAGCAGTCCCAGTGCCAGCTCTGTATCAGGGTGTATCGAGAATGCGGCAAATCTGCCTTGGAAGGGGATAGTCCCCATGGCAGCCATGCTCCGCGACCGTTTGGGACTGGCTGTTGCCCTTTCCAACGATGCCCATGTGTCAGCGCTGGGTGAATACACCTTCGGCTGTGCCCATGGTATGAAGAACTTCATCATCATCAGTCTGGGCGTCGGTCTGGGTAGTTGTTTCTTCACCGAAGGCGAAGATCATAAGGGGCACCTTGGCTATGCTGGTGAGTTCGGACATACCTGCGTGGTGGACGGCGGTCGTGAGTGCGGCTGCGGTCATAAGGGTTGTCTCGAGGCCTATGCAGGTGCTGCAGGCATCGTCCGGACGGCCAAGGAAATGTTGGCAGAGTCTGACGCACCGTCACTGTTGCGTGATCTGGAACGTGTCACGCCACGTACCATCAATGAGTGCTGTGAGAAGGGCGACGAGCTGGCCCGGGAGGTGTACCGTCGTACTGGTTATATGTTGGGCCTCGGCCTCGCCAACTACGCCTCGATCATCGATCCGGAGGCCATCATCCTTACGGGTGGCATCTCCCATGCAGGCGAGTGGCTCTATGAACCGCTGAGAGAATCGTTTGAGAAGCATGTCTTCGGAAATATGCAGGGCAAGGTGAAGATCCTCGTGTCTGAACTCAACGACCGCGAGCGTGACGTGCTGGGTGCCAGTGCCCTGGCCTGGAGCGTGCCTGAATACTCATTGTTTAAGTAGTAAAGAGTAAAGGAGGGAAGGAGTAAGTGAACGTAGAGAAGATCAACGAGATCATCAACGCCAAACCAAATCTGAGTACCGCCCTCGGGATGGAGTTCATCTCTACGCCCGAGGACGATACCTGTATGGCACGTATGCAGGTTGACGAGCGCAATCGTCAGCCCTTCGGATTCCTTAGCGGTGGGGCGTCATTGGCGTTGGCGGAGAATGTGGCAGGTGTGGGATCGTCAGCCCTCTGTCCTGGCTGTGCCTGTGTGGGCATCGAAGTCAGTGGAAGCCATGTGAAAGCAGTGGCTGAGGGTGACACCGTGACGGCTTATGCCCGTCTGCTGCATAGTGGTACGACGCTCCATGTGTGGAATGTGGATATCAAGGACACGGCGGGTGACCTGATCTCGAATGTCCGAGTCACTAATTACATCATCAAACAGAAGAAGTAATGTCCGCCTATGCCATCTATCGTTTGCCGCATGAAGATCACGCGACACTTGTTCAGCAGACGGAAGGTGAGCCTGCGGAATTTCTTTCTTGCACAGAACTCAACGGCAAGCACGGCTTTGTCGTTGCTCCCTTTGAGGTAACAGCGCAACAGCCCATTCTCTTGATTCGTCCTGATCGTGTGGAAACGATAAGACTCTCGTGGAGTGAGGAGGGAGGAGCGTGGAGTGAGAAATGTTTAAGTGCAGAGTGTAATCTCACTCCACACTCCACACTCCTCCCTTCTCGAACTTATCAAATAGACTTCGCGAACTATCACGCCCAGCTTGAGGCAGGAATCTTCCGTAAAATCGTTTTGGCCCGTTGTGCAGAAGAGGCCTCGGAAGTAGCGATAGATCCCATGGCACTCTTCCGTCGAGCCTGTGGGTTATACCCCCGGATGTTCATCTCGCTGGTGTCCACCTCCAAGAGTGGGGTGTGGCTGATTGCTACGCCGGAGATTCTGTTGGAAGGGAAGGCGCACGATTGGCATACCATTGCCTTGGCAGGTACGATGAGGCTGGAAGGGGATTCCCTGATAGGCGAAGGTGAGAAGGTCACTTGGGCCACCAAGGACATCCAGGAACAGCGCATCGTCACCACCTATATCGCAGAGTGTCTGGAACAGTTTACGGGTGATTTCCGTGAGGAGGGTCCCCGTACGGTCCGTGCTGCTAATCTGGTTCATCTGCGGAGTGACTTTACCTTTACGTTGCCTGATGGTCAGCATCTGGGTGATTTGCTTCATGCACTCCATCCCACGCCTGCCGTCTGCGGTCTGCCGAAACGAGAGACGTTCAACTTCATCATACAGAATGAACACACTCCCCGCCGTTACTACAGTGGTTTTATGGGGATGCTCGATCCTGACGCAGGAACCCATCTCTATGTGTCTCTCCGTTGCATGAATATCGAGGGAAGCCATTATCATCTCTATGCCGGTGGCGGACTGTTGACAGATAGCACCGTCTCGCAGGAATGGCTCGAAACGGAGGCGAAACTTGAAACCATGCGAAGGGTGATAAGACAAAATAACGTGTAAAGACATAGTAACAGAATAACAAGTTAATGTATTGTAGTAAGGAGAACGTAAATATCTTGACAGCTCTGCTCGTGGCACATGGGGTGAGGCATGCGGTCTGTTGTCCTGGAAGTCGCAATGCCCCTATCGTACATAATCTCAACGAGTGTCCTGACATCCAGTGCTATCCTGTGACGGATGAGCGCAGTGCCGGTTTCTATGCGTTGGGTATGTCGCAGGCGTTGTCACAGCCTGTGGCCGTCTGTGTTACTAGCGGTACTGCATTGCTTAATCTCGCCCCTGCTGTCGCTGAGGCTTATTATCAGCAGCGTCCGCTTGTGGTGATCTCCGCAGACCGTCCTCCACAATGGATTGACCAGCTCGACGGTCAGACATTGCCACAACTTGATGCCCTCGGACGTTTCGTGCGTAAGGCCGTCTCCCTGCTGGAACCCCATAACGACGAGGAACGTTGGTACTGCAACCGTCTCGTCAATGAAGCCTTGCTCGAACAGTTCGGACCTGTACATATAAACGTGCCCATCACAGAACCTCTTTTCGATTTCTCTGTAGCACAACTGCCTGAGCAACGTGTGATCTCGCGCATCCTGCCTGATATCTCTGGCAACACCCTGCGACATATCGGACAGATGTTCATGCTCGCTAAACGTCCGATGCTCATCGACGGTCAGCCGATGAACCCTCTCCTTGATGAGGCTGTGTCTTTGGTGGGTGATGATGAAAGCTATGTGCCCGATTTTGTGCTGTATATCGGAGGCTCCATCGTCAGTAAACGTGTGAAGCATTTCCTCAGGAAAGCCCGTGAGACCTGGGTGGTCAACGCCACGGGCGAGGTCACAGATACCTTTATGAATCTCACCCAAGTTATTCAAGGTGATGGGAAGGTGGTGGCCGACCATGTACGCTTCCTTTGTGAAGATCGTCCGCATCCCTTCGTTCAGAAGTGGGAACAGCTCTTGTCTTCCCTCCGTCAGAAGGCCGATGCCTTCTCTCCCGCCTTCTCTCAACTCGCCACTGTCAAGCTCTTCGAAGAAAAACTGTCAACTGTCCGCTCGGCCAAAGGCCGCTTGCTACCAACGGGACGCAAGAACTCTCAACTCTCAACTCACTACGCCAATAGTACCGCTATCCGCTTAGCCAACAGCTTCGCCCGTCATTCCGTTTGGTGCAACCGTGGCGTGAATGGCATCGACGGTTCACTGTCTACTGCAGCGGGCTTCTCGTGTGTGACGGATGAAAAGGTGTTCTGTGTCATCGGCGACCTGAGTTTTTTCTACGATCAGAATGCCTTGTGGAATCAGAATCTGCGAGGTAACTTCCGCATTCTCCTGCTTAACAATGGCAGAGGTGGAATCTTCAATACACTCCCTGGCTTGGAGCAGAGTCCTGCCCGCGATAAATATGTCGCAGCAGAACACCATACCTCTGCCGAGGGCATCTGCATGCAGAATAATGTCGTTTATCTGAAGGCGGAGAACATGGAGGAGATGCAACAGAGCATCGACACCTTATTATATATAGATAGCGACCGTCCCGTGCTTCTCGAAGTCTTCACAGATGCCCAGACAGACGAACAGTCTTTGAAGACATATTACCAGTTTTTAAAGACATAGTAACATATTAACAAAATATCTGTTAGTCTGTTACTATGTCTAAAAAGTTATTCTGTCTAATATTTGAAGCTTGACCCTCCGAGGAACTCCCGCATGATGGATGTCGGTGGGATCTCCTTGTCGCTGATGGGCAGGAAATAATGCAGGAACTTCAACAGCCTGTGTGCCTCCGCATATTCCGGACAGTTCTTCGGCACGGAGGTGAGGATGATCTCCGCATGGATTCTCAGCACGGCAAACTCAATGTTCAGGGCTGAGTTGAACATCACATCGGCAGACTCCTGGAAGGGTGTGATCCATTGATCCTCCGAAGCCAGTACGTTTTTCCATTGTGCGATGGTCTGCTGGGCGGTGTATGCTCCTTTGTTATAGTCGCGGATGATACGACGCAGCAGACGGTTGTCACGCGTCGGAATCCAGTTGTGGTCATCCAGTGATATGCTCGTGAGGGCAGAGATGAAAATCTTGTATTTCGTGGCATCGGGAATCTTCTTCGTCAGCAGCGGGTTCAGGGCGTGGATGCCCTCGATGATGAGCACTGTATCGTTGCCTAACTTTAGTTTTTTGCCATTGTATTCCCGTTTGCCCGTTACGAAATTATACTCGGGAATCTCCACGCGCTCCCCCTGCATCAGCCTGAGCAGATGGTCTTCGAGCAGTGCATACTCCACCGTCTCGATGTTGTCGAAGTCATAGTCGCCGTTAGGCAGCTTGGGTGTGTCCAAACGGTTCACGAAATAGTCGTCCGTAGAGAATGATACCGGTCTCAGTCCGCAGGCGAGTAACTGCACGGAGAGACGTTTGCAGAAGGTAGTCTTTCCTGAACTCGACGGCCCTGTGATGAGCACCAGCCTCACGGGATCCTTCTCTCGGTGGAACCGGCGTTCTATTTCCTCAGCTATCTGCACAATCTTCTTCTCCTGCAGGGCCTCAGACACCTGGATAAGTTCCGAGGCATAGCCACGCATCACGGCCTTGTTCACGTCGCCTGCATTCGACAGACGCATGATGATGTCCCAGCGTGTTTTCTCGGCAAACATCTCGAAGGTCTTCGGCTGTGGCATCTTCTCTGCCAGCACTGAAGGATTGTTCCAGTCCGGCACCCTCAGCAGCAGACCGTCCTCATAACGCTCCAGTCCCCACACCGTCAGATAGCCTGCCGATGGCACCAGCGGCCCGTAGTAATAGTCCACGGTATCGCCCAGCATATAGTAGTCGCTGTAAATCTGTCCGCTCGTCTCCAATAGCTTCACCTTGTCTTGGAATCCCCGCTCTGCAAACACGCGGATGGCCTCCTCGTTGGTTGCCTCCGTACGACGGAAAGGCATATCGAGGGCGATGATCTCCTGCATCCGCTGCCTAATCTTTTCCACATCCTCATCGGAAATCTTTCTCCCTTCCCTTCGGGAGGGGTTGGGGGTAGGTCTAAAGTTACAATAGTATCCGCGACAGAGCGAGTGCTCAATAAAGAGCTTCGAACCAGGGAATACATCCTGTGTCGCCTTGTACAACACGAAACTCAGCGATCTGACATACACCCTGTGGCCGGAGCCCTCGCGGGCATCGAGGAACTCCACGTCGCGGTTCTGGAAGAGCCTGAACTTCAGTCCTTCTGAGGTGTTGTTCACTCTAGCCGACACCACGGGGTAGGGTAGGTGGATCTCGTCGGCAAACTCCTGATACACGTCGAGTAGTGAGATTCCCTCAGGGAAACTCTTCGTCACATTGATGTTTTTACAGCGGATTTGTAGCATGGTCGTTGGGATTGAATGATATGTCGGAAATGACGATGGTCTTAAACCAGTCTTTGAGATAGCCCTTATATTGCTTTTGCGAGTCGGCCACCAGCAACAGTACCTGCCGTCCGTCGCCCAGCCTCGGCCCTGCACAGATGCCCTCGTAGTTGGCGAAACTTCGCTTTGACAGGTTGATGCTGGTACGGAACTCCGTGAGCAGTTGTTTTCTCAATGTGTCGCCAGACTGTTGCAGTTGTGGGTTTACCACGAAGAGCTTCACATGTACAAAACTGCCGATGCCCTTTGGGGTCTTTCTTACCTCCCGTTCCAATACTATCACTTGTCCGTCATCGAGGGCTGCCAGACCACTCACGCCTAAAGTACTCTTGCCTTTCGTTCTCTCTACGGCCGAGGAATCCGTCACGTACCAATATTGTTCTTTTGGTTGCAGGTCGTCGCCAAAGCTCTGCAGGCGCAGTCTGTTTGCAATCTTCTTTCTGATGCTGGGTCTCTCACCGTCGGCCCTCAGCGTGTTCTCCGTCGTGGCCCAGAAGCGATGTGTCTTTGCGTTGTAGGTCAGTGCCTCGAAACCACGGTTGCCGTATGAGATGCCGAACACGTCGG
>JAEEPF010000174.1 GCA_016284635.1 Prevotella sp. | reverse complement strand
AAGTTTGACGAGGAACGATGGGAGAAGAGGTCGCAGCAGAGGATGATAAAAACGGGTGCAGTTATCGCGGTGGTATTTGTTGTGCTTGTTGTTGGCATCTGGTGGCACCAAAGGAGGAGGGTGCATCAGTTGGGCTTCAGACTCGACGAGAATGCCAGGCGGATTACTGAGAACCAGACGGAGATAGAGCGGTTGCAACAGGACGGCGAGGCCAGTGAACAGACCATCGCCAACCTGAGGAGGCAGATAGAGGACAGCCGCCAGCGCATCGCCAGCAAACTGCTGACGGGTACGCAGCAGTTTGTGAAGTTACAGCGCAAGGAGCCGGTTGCCGACATGACGGCAGAGGAACGGCAATGCCTGATAGACTATTTCGCGCAACTGCGCCCGAAGCGATGGCAGCAGTGGGAGCACACATACAATCCTCTCACGCCAGCACAATACGTCTTCCTGATCCTTCAGGACGACCTGAACTATGATGACAATACTATCGCCCAAATCCTCGATGTCAAGCCCGCCTCGCTCCGCACCGTAAAGTCGAGGATCAAAGGGAGGGAGAGGTAAGTGACGCTATTTTTGCTTCGAATGTGAATAGACTGATGACTTGTGCATCGATGCCCTCAAAGAAGAGAGTGTCGGTCACCGGTTCGCAGTCCCTGTTATGCGTATTTACGCTGTGATTTGGCGGGCACGTTCGAGAGCGAGGTTGATGTGGGAGCAGATGTTCTCCTCGCCGAGCATCGTGTCGAAGCCAGCCTTGTGGAGCACAGCCTGCACATTCTCGTTGACGCCGGAGAGCACGATCTGGATGCCCTCAGCCTGCGACATGAGACAGAGGTTGGTGAGGTTGTGGATGCCCGTGGAATCGACGAACGGCACCTTACGCATACGGATGATGCGGACACGGGGCTTCTGACGCTGATGGCGCAACACGCCCATGATCTCCTCGAAACGGTTACCGGCACCGAAGAAGTAGGGGCCGTTGATCTCGTAGACCTCCACGCCCTCGGGGATGGTGAGGTGCTCGAGGTTGCCCAACTGGAAGTCGCTGTCTTCCTCCTCGGGGTTGATTTCGTCGCTGATGACCTTGACATCGGTGGTCTCAGCCATACGGCGCATGAAGAGCAGACAGGCACAGAGCAGACCCACCTCGATGGCGATGGTGAGGTCGAAGATGACCGTAAGCAGGAAGGTGACCCAGAGCACGATGACATCGCTCTTCGGGTTCTTCAGGATGGAAATGAACGAGCGCCAACCACTCATGTTATAGCTCACGATGACGAGCACACCAGCCAGACAGGCCATAGGGATGTACTGCGCCAGCGGCATGAGGAACAGGAAGATGAGCAGCAGCACGGCGGCATGAACGATGCCGGCGACGGGCGTGCGGCCACCGTTATTGATATTGGTCATCGTACGGGCGATGGCACCTGTAGCCGGTATGCCGCCGAAGATGGGTGACGCCAGGTTGGCCAGTCCCTGGGCGATGAGTTCTGTGTTGGAGCAATGACGGTCGCCAATGACACCGTCGGCTACGGTAGCCGAGAGCAACGACTCGATGGCACCGAGGATGGCGATGGTGATGGCGGGCGAGACGAGACCCTTGATGACGTCCCACGTGAGGTCGGGCACCTGTGCCTGCGGCAGTGTGGCGGAGATGGAGAAGCGGTCGCCGATGGTCTCGATGGTGGTGACACCGGCATACTGTCTCAGCAGAGCTGCGGTGACGGTCATCAGTACGATGGCAATCAGCGAGCCAGGGAGTTTTTTTAGAGGTGAGAGGTAAGAGGTTAGAGGTAAGAGATTAGTGATGCGGGGCCAAAGGGCGATGACAGCCACAGAGCCGATGCCGACAAGCGCACTCCAACGCTCGATGGTAGGCACGCAATCGATGTAGGCAATCCACTTCTCGATGAAGTCGGAGGGGACGATGGCCATCGACAGGCCGAGCAGGTCCTTGATCTGCGTGGTGAAGATGGTCAGGGCAATACCGCTGGTGAAGCCGACGACGATGGGGTACGGGATGTACTTGATGATCGTGCCCAGATGCAGCACACCAAACATGATGAGGAACACACCCGCCATGAGCGTAGCGATGGTCAAGCCCTCGAAGCCGTACTGCTGGATGATGCCATAAATAATAATAATGAACGCGCCCGTAGGTCCACCGATCTGAACCTTTGAGCCTCCGAAGACGGAGATGATGAGACCGGCGACGATGGCGGTGATGATGCCCTTCTCGGGTGTGACGCCAGAGGCGATACCGAAGGCGATGGCCAACGGCAGGGCGACGATGCCCACGATGATGCCTGCCAGCAGGTCGGTCGTCAGCTGCTGGCGGTTGTAATGTTTAAGTGCCGAGAACAGTTTCGGCTTAAATGTCAATGAAGTTGTCATATTCGTCTTGTTATCTCTGAAAACAGGATGCAAAATTACTAAATAAGTGTAAAAATTACTATTAATTGTATCAACTTATTCAAAAAAGGTGTAATTTTGTTGCCGAAAATCAAGCGAGAGCTGTTTTTACTGTTTACTGTTTACAGTTTACAGTTATTTATAGTTTAATTTAAAAAGAAAGCATTATGAAAAAGGTATTATTCGCTGTGATGGCTATGATTGCCATCGGTTTCACATCGTGTGGTAACAAGCAGGCTGCTCCTGCCGACGCAACAGAGGCTGCTGCCTTCGACCTGGAGGCTGCTGTCAGTGAGATGACTTCTGCACTCTCTGAGCAGATCGAGGCTCAGGATGCCGGCAAGTTCGCTGAGGTGCTCGCCACCGTTCAGGAGAAGATCAAGGAGATCATCGGCAACAACCCTGAGGTTGCCAAGGAGTACGTGACGAAGATTCAGGACTTCCTGAAGGAGAATGCCGAGAAGATCAAGGCTTTCGCTGGTGATAACGAGACTGTCAACAATGCTATCAGCGCCCTGACCGCTGCTCCTGCAGAAGCTATTGTCAGTGGCCTGTCTTCAGCCATCGGTGCTGCCGGTGATGCTGTAGAGGATGCTGCCCAGGATGCTGCCGACGCTGCCGCTGAGAAGGCTGAGGAGGTGAAGGACGCTGCCAAGGACGCTGCCGGTGAGGCTGTAGACGCTGCTGCCGACAAGGCCAAGGAGGCAATGGGACTTTAAATCAATTGAAAATTGATAATTGAAAATTATAACTGACACCATTGATAACTCAATGAATAAAATTCTTATGTCACTGGCAGCTGTACTCTTGAGCATGGCTGCCAGTGCTGCGGATATTATCGTGAAGGTGGAATACAACGGCAATTCGGCCGTTGTCACCATCCCAGCGGCTGCCAGTGGCTACGTGAGTAACCTCAACGGCGAGTCATCGCACGTCAAGTTGCTCCAGTCATCGACCACCACAAAGAACCCCGGCGAGATCATCTATCAGCTGAGCGGCGAGAGTGACAACGGCGAGTTCTACCTCACTGGCGAATACAAGGCCACACTACAACTAAACGGACTGACACTGGCGAACCCCGACAGTACGGCCATCCACATCAAGGACGGCAAGCGCATCAAGGTGAGCATGACCGCCAACACAGTGAACACCCTGAGCGACGGCGTGGCAGACAGCACGTCGAAGGGCTGCTTCCACTGCAAAGGCCACACGGAGTTCGTTGGCAAGGGCACACTCAACGTGAGCAGCAGCTTCAACCACGCCATCTACAGCAAGGAATACGTGACGGTGAAGAACTGCACCATCAACGTGACGGGTGCGAAGAAAGACGGCATACACTGCCAGGAGTATTGTCTGATCTCCAGCGGTGAAGTGAATATCAGCGGTGTGGAGGATGACGGCATCCAGGTGGAGCTGAAAGACTCCGTCGCCACCGGACAAACCCTGAACCACGAGGACGAGAACAGTGGTAACTTCTATATGACAGGCGGTACGGTGGCCATCAACGAGATTGGCGGCTACTGCATCAAGGCCTACGGCAGCATCACCATGACGGGTGGTAATCAGAACTTCGACACGAGCAACATCAAGGATCACGCTACGACAGCCATCAATGCCATCGTCAACAGTAAATCCGGCAATCGTCAGTATTATGACCTGAACGGCCGTCGGATGCCGAATGACGCGATGCTGCCTCGTGGCATCTATATCGTGAAGGAAGGGGACAGAACCAGAAAAATTGTGGTGAAGTGAAACATATGAAGAAATATTTCTTAAGCATCATGATGGCGGTAGTTGCGCTGAGCAGCTGCGCGGGTAACAAGAAACAGGAGTCAGGAGACAGGAGTCAGGAGAATACTCCTGCCACAGACATTTCTACTGACTCCAGTCTCCTGACTACTGCCTCCTCCTCTGATCTTGCTCCCGACTTCACGCTGAACGACCTCAGCGGCAAGCCCCTCACCCTATCGAGCCTGCGCGGCAAATACGTCATCCTCGACTTCTGGGGATCGTGGTGCGTCTGGTGCATCAAGGGCATTCCGCAGATGAAGGAGTATTATCAGAAGTACGCTGGCAAGTTCGAGATTCTCGGCATCGACTGCAACGACACAGAAGCGAAATGGAAGGCCGCTGTGGAGAAATATGAGTTGCCTTGGCTGCACGTGTACAATCCCCGCGACTCGAAGGTGCTTGAACAGTATGAGATCCAGGGGTTCCCTACGAAGATCATCGTCGGTCCTGACGGCAATATCGTGAAGACCATCATCGGTGAGGATCCTGCCTTCTACACGTTCCTTGATCAGTTATTTAAATGATTTAGTTTTGGGCACGGATTTACATGGCCTTAAATAATTAAGGACACGGCTTTCTACAGGGATAGGAAGCCGTGTCTTTGATAAAAGCCGTGTTAATCCGTGCCTTATAAAGAATTTTAGAACTTGAACTTATATCCTAAGCCTATCATGTGGCGGTTGGGCTCGAGGTCGTCCTCATCGTCACGCACCGTCTGATAGCGGTAGAAGAAACCGAGGGAGTGCTGTTTGGACAACTTCCAGTCGAGACCGGTCTGGAAACGGGTCTTCTGCAGACTCCAGCCGTTGAAGAACTCGACACTGGCGTATGGCGTCACAGCGAGACCTTTCTTGTCGTACTCCACCTGCAGACGGCTACGTAGCACGTGAACGTTCTTGCTTTCGTAGGTCTTCGGCTTGCCGTCGTAGGCATTATCGTAATAACTCCAGCGCTGGTCGACGGTGTACTCAGGACGGTAGGTGTACTGCCAGCGTTCGCGCAGCGAGAAGCGGAAGTCGCCGAAGAGTTTTTTGTCGAAGGTAGCCGAAAGGCTGAAACGATGGCGAGTCGCCCAGTACTTGGCATATTTCTTGGGATCGCCAGCATCAACATCTCCGTCAAGCACTTCGTCATCGGTAGCATCGAAATAAGAGATTCGCTCGTTGTTGTCATAGAGGAGCGTGTATCCGGCAGAGAACTTCAGCCACTTGGCAGCCTTATAGTCGAGACTCAGACCTGCACTCCAACGGTCGACGGTCTTAGTATTGTCGCGGGTACGGAGTTCGCCCTCGAAGCTGAGGTTCATCACCTTGGAGAGTTTCTTCTGCGCCTCGAGCGTGAAGTCGAGTCCGAAGTCGTCGGACTGGGCCATCGCTGCCAGTGGCAGCGACGCCATAAATAATACGAATAGTCTTTTCACTTTTTTACTTATTAAACGTTTTAAGCTGGTCTTTGGAGAGCTTGAGGTTATCGGCCACGTCACCATCGCTGCGCTTGCCACGGTAGCGGATCTTCACCATCGCCATATCACGGATAAAGTCGACGGCTCCCACCTCCACCTGAACGATCTCCAGACCCAGGCGCTGTTCGAGGTCGGCGATGAGCTCTTTCTTACGCTCTGGAGCGATAAGGTCGATCTTGTCGTACTGGATAAGCTTAGAGGGCAGCACCTTCAGTCGCCACTCGAAGAACCAGACGGCCACGAGGAAGATGAGGTTGGTGATGGCCAACTCGAGCATCGGTACACCTTCGGAAATGGCGTTGACCAGCGAGAGGGCAATGATGACGAAGAGATAGGTCATCTCACGGACTGGCATCGCATCCGTACGGTAGCGCATGATGGAGAAGATGCCGAAGAGTCCGATACCGATACCCAGCGAGGTCTTGCCTTTCATCTCCTCCAACACGAAGATCATAAAGAAGACGATGAAGAAGATGGCAATGGAGATAAGCATGAACGTGAAGTAGAAATCACGACGCTTGCTCTTCGGATAATACAGACGGTCGATGATGATTGCTACGACGACGAGGTTGATCACCAGTCGGATGAGCATCATCGAGAATGAGGGGGAAAAGAATGAATCTAACATATTCTATATTATTTTTACTATTGTCCCATTATTTTTTGAATACTGCGGAGGCGGG
>JAEEPF010000173.1 GCA_016284635.1 Prevotella sp. | reverse complement strand
AGGACAACGAGAACGGTGGTGAGAACGAGAACGGCAACGAGAACGGTGGTTCTTCGCAGAACGGCGGTACTCAGAACGGTGGTTCGTCCAACGGCGGCAACGGCTCCGTGAACCAGACTCTGGCTTCGCCTACGATCAGCGGTACGACTCCGTTTGCTGAGACTACCTCAGTGAGCATGAGTGGCCCTGACGGCGCTGAGATCCACTACACCACCGACGGCTCGACACCTACGGCCGAGAGTACGCTCTACAGTGAGGCATTCACCCTGAGCGACACCACGACCGTGAAGGCCATCGCCATCAAGGACGGTGAGTCGAGTGAGGTTGCAAG
Organism: Prevotella sp.; assembly: GCA_016284635.1. GTDB lineage: Bacteria > Bacteroidota > Bacteroidia > Bacteroidales > Bacteroidaceae > Prevotella. Next base: position 6,048 of record JAEEPF010000173.1, on the reverse strand, counting down.
CAAGCTGTTCACCAAGGGTGAGGGCGACGAAATGGACCAGAACTAAGGCTACGCCAATTGATAATTGATAATTGAAAATTGACAATTATGAAGAAGCGTATAGTTGAGATTGCGGTGAAGGTAGTAGTAGCCGCACTCACAGCCTTCCTGACGGCCATCACAACGACGAGCTGTATGGGGTACGGGCCGATTGCGCTCTAAGGAGCGCGGCGAATCACAGGGGACAGTCCCCCAGTGCGATAAGTCGCACAGATGGGACAGTCCCCATGATTCACCCTGAGCGCAGAAAACTAACGAGAGGACTGACAGATGTCGGCCCTCTTTTTAATGAAATAAAAAACTATCTCGTAAAAGTTGTCGAAATTGAAAAATAATTTGTAACTTTGCAACATGATACTGTCAACAATCATCCTCGGAATACTGCCCTATCTCTCATCTGGAGTGATAGACACTACCAATGTGGAGACTCTGGGGCTGACGATGACGGACGACACCAAGACCGTGACCATCTTCTCGCCCAACGATGAGACCCACCACTATGCCAACGGCGTGGTGATGACGGCCTTCAAGGATGTGCTCTACTGCATGTGGCAGAGTTCACAGACCGATGAGGATGCGCCAGAGACCTGCGTGATGTACAGCAAGAGTACTGACGAAGGCGAAACGTGGACGAAGCCAGAGCTATTGGCAGCTGCGACGGACAGCAGTTACTGCACTTCGGGCGGATGGATCGGCACGAAGGACACGCTCACCGCCTTCATCAACGTCTGGCCCAAGGGCATGCAGCCCGTCGGCGGATACACCTATTATATATATAGTAGGGATGGCGAGACATGGAGCGAGCCTCAACCTGTCAGGATGGCAGACGGGCGGGTGATGGACGGTGTGATGGAGCAAGACCCCTACCCGACGGCTGACGGACGGACGGTGGGAGCTGCCCATTTCCAGCCTGGCCTGCACGTGGCACCCATCTACACCGACGATCCTACAGGACACGGCGGCTGGCATCGGGCGCAGATGACGGTTCACGACCGAGGCAAGCAGTCGCAGGAACTGGAGCCAAGCCTGTATCAGCAAAGGGACGGAACACTGGTGATGGTCTTCCGCGACCAGAACAGCAGCTATCGGAAGATGGTGTCGCTGAGTCATGACCGAGGCGAGACGTGGACGGAGCCGACGGTCACCAATATCCCTGACGCCCGAGTGAAACAGAGTGCCGGCAATCTGCCTGACGGCACAGCCTACCTGGCAGGCAATCCGACGGAAGCCAAGCGCCGCTATCCCCTCGTCGCCATGTTCAGTGATGATGGCATCCGCTTCGACAAGGCCCTATTATTGAGGGCTGGCGGCTCAGACCTTCAGCCCCAGCGCTATCCGGGCAAGGCCAAGACCCTCGGCTACAGCTATCCCAAATCGATGGTCTATAACGGCCGTCTCTATGTGGCCTACGCCACCAACAAGGAAGACGTGGAATGTACGATTATTAACATAAAAACTGAATGACAATGAAAAAGAGACTTACCACAATGCTATGCGCTGTGCTGACGGCTATAAGCCTCAGCGCGCAGACATTACCGTATCAGAATCCGAACCTGTCGGCAGCACAACGGGCTGACGATCTGCTGACGCGACTGACACTCGAAGAGAAGGTCAGCCTGATGATGGACACCTCGCCAGCCATCGAGCGGCTGGGCATCCCACAGTTCCAATGGTGGAACGAAGCCCTGCACGGCGTGGGGCGTAACGGCTTTGCCACCGTGTTCCCCATCACGATGGGCATGGCAGCCTCATGGGACGACGCCCTGCTGCACAAGGTGTTTACGGCCGTCAGCGACGAGGCCCGCGTAAAGGCCAAGCAGGCGAAACGTGCTGGCGACATCAAGCGCTACCAGAGCCTGTCGTTCTGGACGCCGAACATCAATATCTTCCGTGATCCCCGCTGGGGTCGCGGCCAGGAGACCTACGGCGAGGATCCCTATCTGACGGCGAAGATGGGTCTGGCCGTCGTCAGAGGCCTGCAAGGCATGACGTATGACGGCCAGTGGCTGGGGGACGGATACAAGAAATTATTGGCTTGCGCCAAGCACTTCGCCGTCCATAGCGGCCCAGAGTGGAACCGCCATGAGTTTAATGTCGAGAATCTGCCTGAGCGCGACCTCTGGGAGACCTATCTGCCGGCCTTCAAGGCACTGGTGCAAGAGGGCCAGGTGGCAGAGATCATGTGTGCCTACCAGCGTATCGACGGTCAGCCCTGCTGCGCCCAGACCCGCTATGAACAGCAGATCCTGCGTGATGAATGGGGATTCGACGGACTGATCACTTCCGACTGCGGCGCCATCCGCGACTTCCTGCCACGCTGGCATAACACGGCCAAGGACGGTGCCCAGGCTTCGGCACAGGCCGTGCTGGCAGGCACTGACGTGGAGTGCGGTTCTGAATACAAGCATCTGCCCGAGGCCGTGCGCCGTGGTGACATCAAGGAGGCTGACCTCGACAAGAGCCTGCGCCGCCTGCTCATCGCACGCTTCGAACTCGGTGACCTTGACCCTGACGAGCTGAACCCCTGGACAAAGATTCCAGAAAGTGTTGTCGCCTGCGATGCCCACAAGCAGCTCGCCCTCGACATGGCTCGCAAGAGCATCGTGCTGTTGAAGAACAACGGTATTCTCCCCCTCGATAGTAATCATAATTCTCAATTCTCAACTCTCAATTCTCAATTAGTCGTATTGGGCGCCAATGCCATCGACTCCATCATGCAGTGGGGCAACTACTCCGGCTTTGCCACCCGCACCATCACGGCCCTCGAAGGCATCCAGCAGATAGTGCCGCAGGCCAGATACATCAGCGGTTGCGGCCTGACGCGCAACGAGGTGTTCGAAAGCCGCTTTGCTGATCTGAAGACGCCACTCGGCAGCCAAGGCATGCAGGCCACCTATTATAATAATACCGAGATGAACGGCACTCCAGCCACCACCATCAACCTCACCTCTCCCATCATGCTGAGCAACGGCGGCAACACCGTCTTCGCCCCAGGCGTGAACCTCGAGAACATCTCAGCCCGTCTCGACGCCACCTTCATCCCCACGAAGGACGAGACCGTCATTTTCAAAATCGCCGCTGACGACAAGGTGCGCCTCATCGTCAACGGCGACACCCTCGTGAACATCTGGCAGGTGCGCAACCGCATCCAGGGAGCCCAGAAGGAGATGAACGTGAAGGCCGGAGAGCACTACCGCATCCAGATTGACTATGTGCAGGTGAGCGACTTCGCCTTCCTCGGCTTCGACATCCAGCACAAGGTGGCACCCTCCCATCAGGAACTGCTCGCACAGATCGGCGACGCAGAGACCGTCATCTTCGTGGGTGGTATCTCGCCGAAGCTCGAAGGCGAGGAGATGCGCGTCAACGAAGAGGGTTTCAAGGGTGGCGACCGTACAAGCATCGAACTGCCGAAGGCCCAGCGCGAAACCCTCGCCATGCTCCACAAGGCTGGCAAGAAGGTGATCTTCGTGAACTGTTCCGGCTCGGCGATGGCACTCGTGCCTGAACTAGAGAGCTGCGACGCCATCCTACAGGCGTGGTACGGCGGAGAACTCGGCGGACAGGCGCTGGCCGAAGTGCTCTTCGGACAGTACAACCCCAGCGGCAAACTCCCCATCACCTTCTATAAAAACACTGACGAACTGCCCGACTTCCTCGACTACACGATGAAGAACCGCACCTATCGCTACTACACTGGCGAGGCACTCTTCCCCTTCGGATACGGCCTGAGCTATACGACCTTCGAGATCGGCAAGCCCGTCTATCAGAACAACAAGGTGCTGGTGAGCGTCAAGAACTCTGGCAAGATGGCTGGTCTTGAGACCGTTCAGGTCTACCTCAGAAACCCTAAAGACCCTAACGGTCCCTTAAAGTCCCTCCGCGCCTACCAACAGATTCAGCTGAATCCAGGCGAATCCAAGACCCTCAGCATCGACCTGCCCCGTCAGAGCTTTGAGGGCTGGGACGAGCAGACGAACACGATGCGCGTTGTCGCTGGCAAATATGAACTGATGGTCGGTAACTCCAGCGCCGACAAGGACTTGAAGAAGATACTGGTCACTATCAAATAAGAACGCTGTCATCGACGGTCAGCGCATAAAAAGAAATCGGGGCTTCCACCCCGATTTCCTTATGATCAGATTTCCTGATTATTCAGCAGCTTTCTCTGCCTTCTTCTTAGCAGGAGCCTTCTTGGCGGCAGGCTTCTTGGCAGCAGGCTTAGCACCCTCGAGTTTCTCGAGCTTTGCCTTCAGACGGGTAATCTCCTTATCCTTCATCTCAATCTCATCACCCTGGTTCTTGATGGTGGTGAGCAGACTCTCGAGCTCTTCGTTGTCGATGTCGAGCGGATAGAGGGCGTTCACTCTGTTGATGAAGTCGCCGAGGATGTTCATGTAGTTGGTGAAAGCATCAAACGGTCCGCTGTAGATGCCACGGTCCAGACCTACGTTAGAGGGCTTAGTGGTCATGAAGCGGAAGTTGTTCGAAGCCTGCAGATAGTCCCAGTCCTGATTGATGCGGGGATCATCGGCAATGCGCAGACGGTCTGCCACTGAGTAGAGCTTGTTGAAGGCCTCGTGCTGCATGGCATTACCGAGCCAGCAGCTGACGTCGCGCTCCTCATCCACCCATGACAATGTGTCAGGCACATCGATCTGTCCGACGCTCTTGCACGACTTGCAGATCTCCGTCGGCGTCATGAAGGTGATGCCTTTCTCCTTGGCACATGCGGGCAGGGCATGGATGAAGTCGAGGATGTTGGAGCTGAGCGGCTGGGCGATACCCAGGGCAGAGAGTTCCATGAAGATGTTGATGATCTGCTCTTCCTCTGGGAAGCGGGCGATGCGGTCGATATAGGCATCGGCGAAAAGAGGATAGCCGTCCCACTCAGAGTTGTTGAAGCGCAGCGAGATATCGTCAGACAGCTCCACATCGCGGAGCAACAGCTTCAGGTTCGGAGCCTGGTTGCAGTTGTAGACATAGTGCGGCGACTTCCATCCGAGCACGTGCTTGGCACCCTCGGTGAGCATACCCTTGAAGCCCATCGCAGCAATCTGGGCACCGATGTCATCGCTGTAGATGAGTGATGAGTTACGTGCCACCGTCGGCTTCTTGCCGAAGAGCTCCTCAATCTTCGCAACCTGCTTCTTCACGTCGAGGGCGAAGGTATCAGGATTAGCCAGTGAGGAGAGGCCATGGCTATAGGGCTCGGCGAGGAACTCCACGCAGCCGGTCTCGTTCATCTCCTGCAGTTTGGTGATCACCTGCGGAGCGTGCATCTCCAACTGCTCGATGCCAGTGCCGGAGAGTGAGAAGGCGACCTTGAAGTACTTGCCGTTCTCCTTGATCATGTCGTGGAGGGTGTTCAGCGCCGGCATGTAGCTGCGCTCGGCGATGTCGGTGATGCTACGTTCGTTCTCGTAGTCATCGTAATAGTAATGATCGGTACCGATATCGAAGAAACGGTAGCGCTTCAGATGAACAATCTGATGTATTTCGAAATATAAACAAATCGTTTTCATAACTTTGAACTTTGAATTTTGAACTTTGAACTTTATGATTACTCTTCCCAGCCGAGGGTGCGGCGATAGAGGGTGCGGATCCAGCGGCCTACCTTCTCCCAGGTGATCTGGTCTACCTCGCGCTTGCCTTCCTCCTTGAGATACTGGAAGAGCGACTCGTTGTGGCAGATCGAATAGATGGCATCGGCCAGGGCGTGGATATCCCAGTAGTCCACCTTGATGCAGTTGTCGAGGATCTCTGCACAGCCGGACTGCTTCGAGATGATCGACGGCGTACCACACTGCATGGCCTCCAACGGCGAGATGCCGAAAGGCTCAGAGACGGAAGGCATCACATAGACATCAGAGTCCTTCAGGCACTCATAGACCTGCTTGCCTCGCATGAAGCCAGGGAAGTGGAAACGGTCTGCGATGCCGCGCTCTGCTGCGAGGTGGATCATCGCATCCATCATATCACCCGAGCCTGCCATGCAGAAACGGACAT
>JAEEPF010000172.1 GCA_016284635.1 Prevotella sp. | reverse complement strand
GCTGCGTGTGAAGCTGGCCGACAAGAAAGTCCAGAAGGCCACGAACAACCAGACTATCGAGTTGCCCCTGGCTCTGGTTCTCGACCACAGTAAGAGTTTCCTGCATGGCTACAGGAATGTCGTTGTCATTAAGAAGATGACCTTCCCCAATGACAAGGTTGTGACCATTGAGTTGTCTGAGAAGCAGATCAGTGGGCGTACCATCAGTATCTCCGTTGACTATGAGGATGTGCTGAGTGCGGATGCCTTTGATGCCGTGTTGCTTCAGGAAGAATAAGGAGGTGACGCTATGAGAAAGATTATTCTGTTATTTACAGCCTGTCTGTTTTCGTTTCAAGGTATCCATGCCCAGAACAGCAGCAATGTCAATCATCTGAACCTGTGTGTCGGAGCCTTGTATGAGCGAGGCTTTGACGCTACGCTCTCCTATGAGCATGAGACAAAGTACCATCATTCCTGGGAGTATTTTGCCAATGCCTATATCCAGTATGACACGGATCCTGACGCTGGCCATATCACTAAGGAAAGCTTCTGGCATAACTACTTTACCTATAATCTGGGAATCGCCTATAAGCCCTGTGTCATCAGAGGACGCAACCATCACGGCAACCTGCGTATAGGAGCAAGTCTTGGCAGTGATACAAGGAAAGTCATCGGAGCCGGTCATATAGGCTTTGAGCATTCCTATGATTTCCGTCGTGGATGGAGTCTCTTTTGGCAGGTCAAGGAAGATATTGTCCTGCGTGGTGAAGACCTGTTCCGTACAGGTGTGACCGTAGGTGTTAAAGTTCCCTTGTAAGTCTATACCGCTATATGTGAATACAAATATCAATGAATATGTCAATACATCAATATCTCAATACAAGAATAAATAAAGGGTTATGCCTGATGCTTTTTGCCCTGCCTATGGTTGTTACCTCATGTGATGACCATGAGCATCTGGACACGGCTCTCCATATCGGGCATGTCGTATGTTCCGACGGCCAGACACTGTCGGTTGAAGAGTGCGAGAGACTGCACAAGGAGCCTGTAGCTGTCGTTTTCAGTGTCTCTGCCAATGGCGAGGATGGTGAGGGCTTGGCGGTCGGACTGCGGGAACTGTCTCCCGTAGAGTTCTCAGACACCCTTGGCGTGGCCCAGGGAACATCTGCCGACACAGAGAAAAAGGATGGCAATGCCAACACTTATGCCATGTACGCCAATAACAAGGCTGGCTCACCGTTGGCAGATGCTGTTTTCTCAGTCTGGCGTTATGGCCAGAGTGCCTATATCCCCAGCGTAGCAGAAATGCGATTGCTTTATGCTTCACTGTCGATCATCAATCCCTTGCTGGCCAGATGCGGTGGCGATGCCATATCACTACACGATGACGGCTGCTGGTACTGGAGTAGTACGGAGGTCAGCGGTCAGGCAGGTGCTAAGGCGTGGCTCTATTCCCTTGGGACTGGAGCCATGCAGGAAACGCCTAAGACAGAGGCACACCCGGCAAGAGTCATTATCACTTTACGCAAATAAAAACATAAGATTATGGGATGGACTAATTTCATTAAGACAGCAGGAAAAGGAGCCACGAGGCTTCTTGAAGGTACAGGAAAGGGAGTCGGCACGGCTGCCAAGGGTATAGGTGAAGGAATGGGTGCAACGGCCAAAGGTCTTGGCGGCTGGAAAGGAGTCGTCGGCACAGGTGCTGTTGTATCTGCCGTCAATTCCGATCATGGACTGACAGGTGTTGCCAGTGATGTCATGTTCGGTCAGGGCGGTTCTGAGAAGGTTCAGGAGCACGGCGTGGCCGGTGAAGCCCTGAACATTGCCATTGGCGAGAAGGGCAAGCAGGCTGTCAGCCAGGCTACTGATACCGTCTCTCAGCAGGTGTCAAATATCAGTATGCCCACATATACGCCATCAGCAGCCTATAACGATGGGCAGCCGATGGTCGCACAGCAGGACGGCTTCGGCAACTTTATGAGTCAGGCGACCACCAGCCCCTTTGACATGGGCGGCAACTTCCTGAATAACCTGATGAGTGGCAATGTCAGCACCATGTCAATGGCAGCGATGATTGCCAGCAGTTTCCTGGTCTTCGGGCGTTTCGGCCTTCTCACCAAGGCACTCGGTGCTTTGCTTGGCATCCATACCATTGGCAGAAACAGTCAGCCGGTATATGCCCAGAGACCTCAGATGGCCTATGCACCACGTCAGGCTTCACCTGTCGATGCCATCCCGTCAATGGAAACAGAAGTTGTTGAACGAAACAGAGGTATAGGAAGATGAAAAGATATTCTCAGGAGATGTTCCTACAGTCAGAGAGCGGCTATTGTATGCCTTACTCTGCAGAAGAGTGTGACCCAAAGCCTTTGCTTGGCTTTGGAGAGCAGAAAGACCCCAAGACAGGAAAGACCTTTTTCCATCATGGACTGGACCTTACAGCCAATGGCGCGAAGCTGTTGGCAATGGCTACAGGAAAAGTGTCTGGCTTGGGTAACGATCCCGTCCATCAGGGATATGTCAAGGTACGCTATGGCCATTATGAAGTAGAATATGGTCATGTCGAAGAGGTTTATGCCGGTTTCGGCATGGATGTGGCGGCAGGTCAGCCCGTTGCGTTAAGCGGTCAGATGCTTCATATCGGAGTCCGCTTTAACGGAGAGGAAATAAACCCAGTTGAGTTTCTGGGCATGATATACAGTAATGCCATGTCATCCTCGATGGTTGGCGGCGATGCGCCTGAAGGGATGAAGGTCCAGACAGACTACGACAAAGACCTTGATGAGATTGGAAGACTGATGGTTCGCTATCTGCCATCGTATATGGATGAGTTGCGTACAGGAGCCTACAAGCCGACGGCACAGACAGAGGATGCCTTGAAGAACATCCTCGTGCAGGGTGCTAGGAAGAACTACTATTTCGAGTGTCTGCCGTCAGTCACCAATCCGTTAGGGCTTAGTGACAGGAGTGCCTTACTCGTCGGTATCGTCCAGAACCTCATTATAGGCGATTTCCTTAACTACCTTGCCGTTCGTCATACTGTCTTTCTCTCCTCGTGGGATGAAAGTCAAAAAAAAAAGATGCTCAATGAAGCCAGTGACAACAGCGGCTTCATCGACCCCTTGAAGGATTTCAGAATAGATGTCAGAAGCTTCGACGTACCCAGAGTAGCCAGTGTCTATCCTGATAATGCAGGAATACGCTGGTGGACGAAGGCCTGGTTCAATAATCGTGAGAAAGGTGAGGATGCGATTGAGATCTCCCGTGAGATGGCCATCAAGTTCATTCAGGGAGAAATCAGCAAGGATGCATGGCTGGAACGTTACTATCCCAAGCAGATGAGTATCTATCACAATGCGATAGAGATGACCAGAAAACAGTTGTTAGGACTATAATTTCAAAGAAGAATGGCAAACAAGAACGGACAACAGAACATAGCAGAGCTGGAGTATTTCTTCGGGAAGTACTTCGATGCCCATATTGCCCCCATAGCAGACAAGGCAGTGAAGGATGCCGATGCTTCTTTTCTGAAGGAGTACGACAAGATGATCAAGGACAGCGGAACCCTCGGAGCCGTCAATTTCGGAGGCACGATGTCATCAGCTACCCTTGGTCGCATGCAGACGCTGGACTCGTATCGTAGCTACTGGAGTAACATACAGAAGAGTTTTCAGAAACGCTTCGATGCTTCACCTGAGTTTCGGAATGACCTCGGCAATCTGATAACAGCCTACCAGAAGACAATGATTGCCTATATGGGTAAGGAAAAATACCAGACAGAAAGCACCAAATATGGTCAGGACTTTGCCACTTGGTATGTCAACAACAAGCTTCTGGAGCGATCCCTTAACAGGATGGCCTCCCATGGTGCTCCGAAAGATGCCGTAGAATACCTTTTCCTGAAAGGCGCTCAAATGTCCATTTTAGGGCTTGGACAACCGTCTGACTGGGAAGGGATGCGGGCGCTTCAGGAGAGACAGTATAATCCCTCAAAGACTGAAAAGGTGGCAGCCTATGGTGTGGCAGGTCTGATGGACTTTGCCATTATGCCCGTCGGTGGCATGAAGACGGCTGTTGTCGCAACGGCTGCCAGTGCAGGAATTGATATCGTATTCTCTTCAAAAGGTAGTCAGCAGTCTATAGACTCTATGGCCAGCAAGTCACTTTTCGGAAACAGTTATGCGCTGTCGGAAGCCCGTAAAGTCCTTGTGGATGCCAATGAGAGTACCTTTATCGCCAGTCTTAATGACGGCATGAGGAAAAAGACCAAGATGGTCAGTCCCTCACCGCTGATTAAGCAAGCCATGAAGAGTAACGAATACCCTTGGAATCAGTCTATGGCTTCTCGTTTTGCAGAAAGGAATGATGATATTCCTTCCATCATTGCACCTGGTCAGGAAGAGGCATACAAGAAAGAGCAGGAAAAGCTGAGACAGGCGGCACAGAAGCCAGCAAAAGCCCCAAAGAAAGAAGAAACACCTGTTGCAAATACGCCTGATCAGGCTTATTCCTATCAGCCTGCAGCATCAGTTGGTACACAGCAGTATTATCAGCAGAGCACTAACTACCAGCCAACGATGGCAAATACCAATGGTTGGGGTGGCTTTATGGATCATTTCGGCCTTTCCGGATTCAGCGATGTTTTCAAGAACCTCGGTTATGTGCTGGCCATGCTGCCGGATATGATGATTGGTATGTTCACAGGAAAGACCAAGTCGCTATCCATTCAGAACAACCTGATGCCTATAGCAGCTATTGTTATGGGAATGTTCGTCAGGAACCCGCTCCTGAAGATGCTGTTGATAGGTCTTGGAGGAGCCAATCTGCTGAACAAAGGCACCCATGAGATTTTAGGTGAGTCTGTCAGGAACAAGCAGCCCCAATACAGGCGTTATGCCGACGAGGCACTGAATGCCCGTCTGTCGCATCCACAGCTCAACGGCAACCTGCTTGTCGTTAGCATTGACGGTGTTCCCAGTACTGTGACACTCCAGAACCATGTCGTTGATGCCTATCAGAAAGGTGCCTTGCCCCTGAATACACTGGCCAATGCCGTTCTCGCCAAATATGATGAACAGCGTCAGCAGATTGAGCAGATCTATGACCGTCAGCAGTCACAGGCGGAAGAGCAGAACCAGCAACTCGCTATAAAATAAGACTGATGATGAAGAGCAAGTCACCTATCGTTAAGGTTGATTGGACTGGCAGGATGGAGGTCTATTCCTCGTCGGATTACCTTCCCGTCCGTGCCTTGGCGCATCGCGTCAAGGATGGAGATAAGGACGGTATCACCAAGGCTGCACATATCATGGCTGACTTGGTACAGTCTGTTCCTGACTATAAGGATGCCGTCCTTGTTCCCATGCCAGGAAGAAAAGGCTCGGCAGGCTATACCAAGGTTTTGGCAGACGAGATAGCCGACAGTCTTGGTCTGGAGGTCAGGGACATCCTCAGTGTAAAGCCGCATAAGCCACTCTATGACAAAAAGGCGAAGAAAGGCATTGAGGGCCTGAAGCCTTTTAAGTTCATCGTCAACGGCGAGATACCTGATGGAAAGAAGCCCATCCTCATTGACAATGTGCTGGATACCGGCACTACGGCCATGTCTGCTTTTCGTGCTTTGGATCAACATCCCAGTCTGGTTGTGTTGGGTAGTACCGTCAACTACAAGCTTTACAATTATCCCATCACAGTGAACATGAGAGAGGCAGAAAAGGCTGATCCGCGAACCCTTGAAGAATTGAAAGAGGAATTGGGAAAGTCTATATCCGATGCCCTCTTTGTCAGGGGGAGCGGATCGTATGACAGTGGAAACATCAAGGATTCCCGTTATGCCCATGACAAGACGCTCTCTGGAAAGTTGAAAACACCAGTACCTATCAGCAATGGCCAGACCATTGAAAGAATAGGACTGGTCAGACAGGGCTTTTCAAAGAAGGATGTTCCCATCCTATACGCCCATGATGGTGGAATCCTTGTAAGCCAGATGGCCAACCGTCAGGATTTGGATGCCGTCCTTCATGAATTAAGAAATACGTATTACAATGAATACGGTAATATACTCTCCACCTTTGGCCGACATGCTTTCAAGGAGGGCGAATCCTTCCAGATGAAAGGTGCCAGCTATAAGGTTTTGGAAACCGGAACCTTCATGTCGCTGATGAAGCCCTTTGGCGGTGAAGGTATCAGAGTCGCTGATGACATGGGAAAGACCAAGGTATTGATGGTCAGTTCCCATCACTCTACGAACATCTATGTCCAGCCGCATAGTCAGAGACTTCATGATGCTATGATGCAGCAGTTCGGACAGGATGTCAGGAAACCGATAAAAGAAGCCTTGGAAAAGGCCATCAAGACAGATAAAGATCAAAAAGATACACTTCAAAAGAATCGAGAAA
>JAEEPF010000171.1 GCA_016284635.1 Prevotella sp. | reverse complement strand
TGTGTTCTGTGGCAGCTATATGCGCCATCGGGTTGATCACCTCTCATTTTTTTGATTGGCCTGTTGATTCTAGTGATGCCAGCGGCGATATCGCCAAAGCTGCTCGATTCTCTCGTGAGCAAGCTTCGGAGAAGCTTACTAATATGGAAGAGCTCCTTCAGACTGACTCAGCCTTCAAGGATGGTATTGTGGCAGCCCAGGTGGTGATGCAGACACGCGCAGCCCAGTTCGGCACGCTGGTTGACTTGTCAAATGAGGCAGCCGGCAACATCCCCGCCTTTGCCGAGGTGCTCAAGGAGATGAACGCCTACCGTGAGATGGTGAACAACGTTACCAGTTCGCTGGCAGAGTCAGCCGGCAATCTGAATGCCGCCCTGGGCGGTGAGGACTGTCCCGACCTGGCCCAGTCAACCATCAACGCCTCGCTGGCTTACACCACGCTGCAGAAGCAGAACAAGTTGGCCACCCGTTTCATCGAGACCACCGACAAGTATCTGGAGACAGCTCAGGGTGATGACCAGCTGAAGTTTGTCCGCGACCAGTGGTTGGAGTATCAGCAGATGACTGCTGCCCTTGAGGGTGACAAGGCAAGTGCTGAGGCTTTGGCCAAGAAGGGCAACCTGCTTTCTGGCGATCAGGCTCTCGCTGCTGTAGGTAAATATGGTCTTTCCCAGCAGTTGGTTATTCTGCAAAGCACCGACTTGGCTCTGAGCATGAATACCCCCACTCAACTGGGTAGTGCTATTCCTCAGCAGACACTCGGGAGAATATGCTCAATGGTCCGTAGTGCAGCAGAAGTCACGATGCAGCAAGTGGCAGCTGAGGGGGCCCTGCAGAATAGTCAGGTTGAGAAGATCTTCAACAACGCCCTCGATGAGGCCATGAAGAATGTTTCGGCTGACGCCATTGCAAACATGCAGAAGATGGGCTTAGCTAATGTGCAGAAGATGGCTAATGCCCAGACGATGGCTAATGCCCAGACGATGGCTAATGCCCAGAAAATCGCTAATGCTCAGACGATGGCTAATGCTCAGACGATGGCTAATGCTCAGACGATGGCTAATGCTCAGACGATGGCTAATGCCCAGAAAATCGCTAATGCTCAGACGATCGCTAATGCTGTAGTTGTGATTGGTAGTGCCAGCAAGGTGATGGAGGCTTACAACACCGCAATAGGTAATATCAATAGAGCTTCCCTGAATCAGAGCCAGAGTATCTTTCTCGGTCAAAAGATTAACGATGTCATCAATCAGACAGCAGCTGCCGGTAACAGTGAAAGACTGAACAATGGCCCTGGCCCCTTTAAAGAGAAATGATAACAGCGTTGTACATGCGTAACTGGATTCCTGTTCTGCTGCTATTGCTGATACCCTGTATATCCAGGGGGCAGACCCAGACCTATTATCAGTATAAGACGGACGAAGCCACGCTGGTGTTCTTTGACAAGAACCTGTCGCGCTACATCCCTCATATGATACGTATGTACCAGAACGGCAAAGCGCTTCATCAGCAGATATGGACCAGTGATTCCATCTATCGGCCAGAAGCACCCCTGCTGTTATTGACAGACTGGGAAGACGACGGTAACGGCGGAGCAACGCCGTTACCGCGTTCTCTTATACAGATCGGCATGGCTCCGTTGAACATGTCGTACTACATCAACCCATCAAGTGAACGATACCGCCAGCTGTTCAAGCACGAATATACGCACATCGTCATGACTGACAAGTACAATCGTCGCGACCTCAACTGGCGCCGCTTCTTCGGAACGAAGGTGGGCACCGACAACGCCCAGCCCATCTCTGCCCTATGGAGCTACCTGAGCGTTCCCCGCTGGTATGCACCCCGCTGGTATCACGAGGGTATCGCCTGTTTTATGGAGACCTGGCTCGGCGGTGGTGTCGGACGTGCTTTAGGCGGCTACGACGAGATGTACTTCCGCAGTATCATCGACGGTGGCGACAAACTCTACTCGGTGGTGGGGCTGGAGACGGAAGGTTCCACGATGGACTTTCAGGTGGGCGCCAACGCCTATCTCTATGGTACCCGCTTCGTAAACTACCTCACCAAGACCTACGGCTACGAGAAGATGATCCAGTTCTATAACAGGACGGCTGACAGTCACACCTTCTTCGGCAAACAGTTCAAGAAAGTCTATGGACAATCCCTCAGAAAGGTATGGAACGACTGGAAGGAGGACGAGAAGAAGCACCAGGAGGAGAACCTCGCCGCCATCCGCCAATATCCCATCACAGAGACGAAGCCGCTGACCACAGAGCCCTTGGGTTCTGTGTCACCAATCGTCTACGACCCCACTACCAAAAAGGCCTATGCCGCCATGAATGCTCCCGGTGACTTTGCACACATGACGGAGATCGACCTGCAGACAGGCGAGCAGAAGAGACTGAATGACATCTACGGCATCCAACTCTACGATCCTGCTTACGTAGCCATCGACTGCAAAGGACAGCGACTCATCTATACATCGAACAACGCGAGGATGCGTGGCTTGGAAATCTATGACATCCAGCAGAAGAAGGTGGTGAAGAAGAAGAAGTTCCAGCGCATCAACAATATCGTGTATGACAATACCAACGACTGTCTCTACGGTCTGTTCTCCAACGGCGGTACGCAGTCGATTGTGCGTCTGGACCGCGACTTGGAGAATCCGGAAGTGATCTATGCCTTCCCGTTTGGTGTGAGCGTGTTCGACACGGATATCAGTCACGACGGCAAATGGCTGTCGTTCACCAGTCAGGGCGACAACGGTGAGCACACGCTTTTGCTGTTCAATACAGAAGAGCTGGCTAAGGCCATCTTCAAGCCCGTGAAACTGATTACATGGCAAGACAGCAACTTAGGGCAGTTCCGCTTCTCGCTCGACGACAAGTATCTGATCGGCAGCTCTTACTATACTGGAGTCTCCAACCTCTGGCAGATCAACTTAGAGACACGCGAGATGGAGATGCTTACCAATACCGACATCGGACTCTTTGCACCATTGGAGATTACGCCAGGCCAGCTGCTTGCGCTCCAGTTCAAGCGCGACGGACTGCAACCCGTCCTGCTCTCCCGTGAGGTGGTGAAGGATGCCAATGCCATAAACCTCTACGGTCAGCTTGCCTATGAGAACAACAAGGAGGCGATGGAACAGGTCGGTCTGCTCAGAGACTCGCTGCCCAGGAAGAACTTTGGCGATGTGTATAACAACATCACGTCCTACAACGTCTTCAAGGAGATGAAGTTCGCCGGGGCCTATCCTATCATCAGCGGTTTTACCGATTCCAAGGCCTGGAATCACATGACCCCCGTGTTAGGCTATCGCTTTAATGTGAATGACCCCGTGGGACTGAGCAGCATGAAACTGTCGTTCGGCCTCTCTCCCTGGAGTAACAACGACTGGAAGAACAAATTCCACATTGACTTCGACTGGAAGTACTATTTCTGGAGCCTCAAGGCCGCCTGGAACCATATGGACTTCTACGACCTCTTCGGTCCGATGCGCAGAAGCCGTAAGGGCTATGTGGTGCAGCTGGCTTACGACTATTCCAACACATTAATCACGCCGTATGAGAGATCATGGGGCTTCTCTGTGGCTGCTTACGGCGACATGGATGCGCTGCCACTGTATCAGGAGGTGGAGGTGCAAGGTGTCAGGTCGATGCAGACAGCGTCGATCTATGGAAAGTGGTCAAAGACCCGAACCTCATTGGGTGGTGTGATGAAGGAGCAGGGCTACGAGTTAGGTCTTGATGGCTACGGCTATCTGGCTGGCGGACGATTCTATCCATCCGTAGAGGCTTCAGGTAACTTCGGCACACTGGTACCCTTTGACAGAAACACCTCCTTCTGGCTCCGTACGGCAGCAGGCCATAACTTCGGGGATGAAGAGTCCGTGTTTGGCACTACCTATTTCGGCGGTTTCCGCAATAACTACGTAGACCATAGGAACGCTTTCCAATATCGTACCACCTTGGCGATGCCAGGTGCCGCCATCGATGCGATCCCGGCGCACTCCTTTGCCAAGGCAACGGCAGAGCTCAACCTGCGCCCCCTCCGGCTTAACAACTTCGGCGCCCTGTTCTGCTATCCGACATGGATCCAGTGCTCGCTCTTCGGAACAGGGCTCTCCACTTGGAATCCCAACTCTTCACACAAGATGTACTACAGCACAGGCATCCAGCTGACCACCGAACTGGTGTTCCTGAATTATCTCAAGACGACATTGTCTGTTGGTTATGGCCATCTGTTTGCACCATCTGGATTCGATGGTGGAAGGCGTGGAAACAATGAATTTATGATCTCACTCAAATTATTGTAATGCTATTTGTCGCAGCCATCCTCCCTATTGTCATCTACATCTTTGTAGTCTATAAGATCGACAATTTCTCACTCATCAGCATCAGAAGCCTCTTCTTGCAGGTGCTGTGCGGTATGATAGCGGCATTGGTCTGCTTCGGTCTGTTCCAGCTGACAGGGATGATACTCTCCGAAAGACAGTCAGATATCTTCAATCCTGTTCTGGAGGAGATCATCAAGGCCGTCCCACTCCTTTGGCTGGCCACGCGAAAGAAGATCGTATTCTTCATCGACAGCGTCATCTGCGGTGCTGCCGTCGGTGGCGGGTTCTCCATCCTTGAAAACATCTTCTACCTGCTGCTGGGCGACGAAATGGGCATTGGCACCGTACTCTTCCGGAGCCTGGAAGTGGCATTGATCCACATGGGGTGCAGTGCCATCGTGGCAGCAAGCCTTATGCTGGTCACCCGTCTGGCCTTGCGCGCCCGCTCACGGTTAAGCATCGGAAAAGGCAACATCGCCATGACCGTCTTCCTTCTGCTGGCGCCGCCAATACTCCACGTTTGTCACAATATGTTCCATTTCAATCCCCTCATGCAGTTCGTATTCGTCTTCGGCACGATGGGAGGGCTATTAGTCTGGATCTACTTCTACGATGTTGAGATGATCCATAGCTGGCTTGACACAGGGCTCGACAAACAGCTGAGCTTGCTCGATTCCATCAAGAATGGTCGTCTGGGCGACACCACAGCCGGTTATTTCCTTGAGTCGGTAAAAGAAGCTTTCCCACCAGAAGACTTCTTCGACATTATTTGCTATGTACAACTGCATGTTGAGCTTTCTGTTACATCCAGAAGCCGGGTGATGGTCAGAGAGTCGGGCTTAGAGCAAGATTTTCCCCTGACAGACGAGATGAAGGAATTAATCCTCTCCCAATACACAGAGTATAAACTTCTCGAGAAAAGACTCGGCAATGCCGCCAGAATGACTATCGCCCCCATCGTGAAGTATGACCCTGCTGAATACAAGGCCCTTGAAGACCTTCGGACTGAATGCAAAAAGATCGCATAACTGACGGGGAGAGAATCCATGAGTGATTCCCTCCCCGCTTCTGATTTGATGGTGGTCATTGCGACCATCTGCATCATGGTGACTTGTTAGCCGTTGCCGCCAGCGTTGTCGGGTGCAGGCGCGAGCACGTAGCTCAGCGGCGTCTTCTTCTGGTAGCGCTTCTCCTTGCCACCGACGATGCGCACCTCACTCTCCACCAGATAGCCGAACTCGAACACACACTGCTCCTTGAAAGCCCTTGAGGTGAGCTTCTCGCCCTTGATGTTCTCCGGCGTGAAGTTGATCTTGATGCCATTGATCATCGCATCGGCACCGGCCTCCATAGCCTTCGCAATGCTGTTCTTGCCCTGCTTCTGACCGTCGACGGAGGGAGAGAACGTGCCCAGACCGTCGAGCTTCACGGGCTGACCCTGCGAGAGCAGTTCGGTCATGCACTCAACCACCTGACCCAGTACCAGCACACACATCTGGTAGTCGACGATTTTGCCGTGACCAGTCATGTGCTTGGCGAATCCCTTCAGGTTAAGGGGTTCCTTCGAGTCAACCTCTGCGAAGAACTTGCCGTAGGCCGTCGAGTCGTCGTTCTTGTTCTGGCGCAGGTTGATCACCATTGGAATGTTTGATCTTGCCATTTTGTTGTGTTTTTTATGGTATTAGATCCTTGCGCGGCGAACTACTCCGGGTCACCGCCTCCCGCTTTTCTGCCTCAATTCCCCTCCTAAGTTCTTGCGTCCCTTCGGCAGCAAGCGGCAAAGCCGAGCGAGGAGAGGTCAGGGGTGGTCTGAACAACGGCTATTGCATCGCCTTTAATGCTCTTGTCTGGTGCTCTTCTCACCCTCTTTATTTATGCTACAAAGGTACAACTTTTTCTGAAACCACCAAACATTTTGCCAATTATTTTCGTAAAAAATTTCTGTGTGGTGATAAAAGGACTAAAGAGTGTTAACAACCTTCCCGCCCCAAGCATAGTCCCTCCATTTGATGTCAGAAGTATAAGTTGCAGCTGTCTTTATCAGATGATCGAATAGATCATACTTTGGATCTTTGCTGTCACGAAAGAACCTGCGATTAAACTTCCAGCAGTACTCATTAAGATAGAGTTGTAGAAACCGCTCATCAACCTCTTTATGTATGGCTTCAATTCCACTCCGGCATTCACCAGTAACGATAT
>JAEEPF010000170.1 GCA_016284635.1 Prevotella sp. | reverse complement strand
CGCAACGCCATCCGCGAAGAGCGTGAAGCCAAGAAGCTCGAGGTATCAAAGATGTTCAAGGATAAGCGCCGAGACATCTACACTCAGGATTGCAAGCTGATCATCCAATGGAAAAGTCAGATGACCAACCAAGAAGGAGGTGAGCATGAGTAAGATGATCAATCTGAACGGCGAGGCGCTGGAGCTGGTGAACGATCTCTGCAGCCCCTCGCATCTGGAGGATACGATAACGACGCTCGAGTCGGCTGAAGACAGTCTGCAGAAGCAGGCTTACATCTATGACGAAGAGGCCCTGAGCCTGTATACGGTGGCTTATCAGCTGAAGCTGTTCAAGAACAAATTGGTGGAACTTAAAACGATGCTGGAAGATGGAGGAGAAGAATGATAGGAAAGAGCAGGTGAAGAGCCAGATACTGGATGCTTTCTTCACCTTCCGCAGCCCTCTGCCCAAGGAGGGCATGGTGCAGGAGAACCGCACGACTACCGAGCTGCTGGATGACCTGCAGGAGATGTACGGCTACACGGTCGATGAGATAGCGGATTATCTCATCGAGCATGAATACGCCCCGACCACTGAGCAGGACGGTTCGGTGAAGTGGGCCATCTGGAGAATGCTATAGTCAACATAGAAGTTATTTTTTTTCTCAACTTGAGTGAGGGGTTGCCTGCAGCGATGCACGCAGCCCCTTTTTTTTGTTGTTTTATACTCGCGGGGGGGTGCGTACCTTTGCGGTATGATTACAGTCAAGTCCAGCATCCAACAGAAGGAGTTCTCGTGCAGCGTACCCGATATCGTGTGCCACATAACTTATAACCGCGCCCTGGTGAAGGTCGTGGTGACGAAGTCGGGCGACAGTCGGACGGTCTATGATGAATACCTCTATCCTGATGCCAACAACGATATCGCGCTGACGGATATCGACCGCCTGATCGGGCGCTTCGCTGAGCAGTGGCTGGTCTTCGGCCTGGAGATATCGGTCACTGAGCAGAACGTGAGCCAGAATGCCGACGGCGAGGAGGTGATCAGCGGTACCAGCACGCAGCCGATATCGGTCACCATCGTCAGCTGCAGGGCGAACATCCTCCACCAGACATGCCAGCAGTTCTGCGACAGCCATTTCCTGACGGTGCTCGATGGTACCAGGGAGACGGCTGAAGGATTCCTCGAGTATCTGTATTACATCGGCACTGGATCGCCCCAGTGCACGGCCACCTACAGCGACGGCACTACCCGCAGCTTCAGCGTCGACTTGATGGTGGACGGTGACTATCGTATGCTCGACGCCTCGCCCGTGAACTTCCTCTCTTCGGGGAAGGTGCTGGTGGACTACGAGATCAAGGCCGGCAGCCGCAAGCAGGCGTACCGCGTGATCCGTGACTATGACCCTGATATCGCGCCGGTGCTGCTCTTCTTCAACTCGTTCGGCGTGCAGGAACTGGCCTACTGTACCGGCGAGCACAGGATGGTGTCGTCGTTCGACCGCAAGCAGACGCGCATCGGCCGTCTGAAGACGCCTTACCAGGTGGATGACAAGGTGACCTTCAAGGCTGACACTGGCATCCTGACGTTCGCGATGGCCGAGTGGTGGCGCGACGTGCTGCGCTCGAAGGATATCCGCGTGCTGCCTGTACAGAACGGCGGTGTCATCGTGGGCGAGGGCTTGCCTGTGGTCATCACCTCCGAGAAGGCTGAGCTCTCGAACGCCGCCGATGAGCTGCCCCGCTATACGTTCGAGTATGAGTATGCGGACCGTAACCACAATATCCTGGACCTGCGCAGCGAGGGCAGGATCTTCGACAACACGTTTGACTATACGTTTAATTAATTAACGTTGGACGATAATAAATTGAATGTAAACGCAATAAAATGAACGAGAAGAATCCCATCCACTTCAAGAAGATGCAGCAGCTGCTGGACGTTGCCCGCGAAAGCCGGCAGCGCGTCGACGTCATGGCGTGGGATTCGAAGGGTAACGTCATCGAGTACCGTGGGTGGCTCGTATCTTCCAGCAGCTGGCGCAAGGGCTGGCACAGGCTCGTCAACCCCGTGAACCAGGAGATCCGCACCGTGCCTGACATCTACATCTTTAACATTAACGGACACAAGATATATCTATGAATGAGGAAATGACGAACACGATGGTACCCGTTGGTACCAAGGGCGAATATGACGTGTATTCCATCGTGCCCTGCACGATCGAGGACGCCATGCAGATCGAGGCTGAGGTGAGTACTCATTACAAGCATGACACCGTCGGCCTGTATGAGAGCATGGACGATCTCAACACCACGTTCGTACGCGTGGGAGGCCGTTGGTACGAGTATGTCGACTTCGGGAAAGACAACCTGGCGCCCTATCGTAACCAGCAGCTGATAGAAGACAATATGGTGATGAGCGGGTGCCAGCTCTTCAACATCCAGTCGTGCTATGGGCAGGGCATCCACTTCCTGGACCGTGAGACGGGCGAGATGACGGAGGATAAGGAGATCCGCAGCTTCTGCCTGCGCAACGCCATCCACCACCAGTGGCTCAGGATGGCTACCGACATCAAGTACAATTTCTTCTCGGTGATGGTGATCCACCTGAGCCGTGACCACTCGAAGATCGTTCAGATCAGGATGCGCAACGCCTGTGACTGTAGGTTCACCAAGCGGAACAAGTTCGGACAGATCGAGCACGTGCTGGTGGGTGACTTCCGCCAGGGACGCTCGCAGACCATCGAGGCCATCCCGCTGCTCGATGAGATCGATCCGCTGGGCGACCTGGAGTACCGCATGGGCAAGGCCCCGCATATCTATACGTCGGAGAAGATCAAGGAGCCTCCCATGGGGACGTGCTGTAAGTTCGCCATCCTCTGTCTGGTTCCCACTCCGGGCTATCGCTACTATCCCATCCCTTACTATACCTCGATCTACCGCGACGCGTGGTATGACATCTACCGCCTGATAGGCATCGGCAAGCGCTACATGATCAAGAACACCAGCGCACCGAGGATACAGGTGGAGGTGCACCGGACGTATTGGGACAATGTCTGCAGGGAGGAGAACATCACGGACAAGAAGAAGCGCGCCGAGCGCATCAAGGAGGAACGCCGTAGGATCACGGAGTTCTGCACGAAGCCTGAGAATGCGGGCAAGGCCTGGGTGACCTCGTATGACTCGCTGCCCGACGGGAAGGGGGAGAGGCGCATGGTGCGCGTCTATAACCTGATGGAAGGCAAAGGCAAGGAGGGTGGCGACTGGATCGACGACATGGGGGAGGCCTCCAACTCGCTGTGCTTCTCCATGGGCGTGCATCCCAACATGGTGGGTGCCACGCCCGGCAAGAGCCAGATGAACAACTCCGGATCGGACAAACGCGAGCTCTTCACCCTGAAGCAGGCCCTCGAGAAGATGTTCCACGACGTGATGGAAGTGCCATTCCACGTGATCATGCACTACAACGTATGGGATGAGAAGTTCTCGATAGATGTGCCCATGATCCAGCTGACCACTCTCGATGAGAATAAGGATGCCAAGGAAGTAACCCAAAAACCTGAGGAAGATGGAAATAACGATCAAAATAAGTAAGGAGCAGTTCGATATGGCCATCCCTGCAGCCAAGGAGGCCAAGGGGACTGTATTTGGCAAGCTGGAGAGTAAGATCAATGCGGCCATTGTGGATATCGGTGAGGATATCCTCGGTGACGTCGGCATTCAGTTCGTGAACAATAATCCTGAAAGCGTGGCCACCCGGGCGGTGAAGTTTCTGGCTTCTGTCGATGTGTTCCTGAAGGAGATGCGAGGGCTCGACCTGGTACTGACAGGGACGGGCTTCGGCGTGGTGTCGACGAACGATACGGCGCCCGCCTCGAAGATCCGCGTGGACGCCCTCGACGGGGAGCTGCGCGTGAAGTGGCTTCGCTTCCATGATGAGCTGCTGAAACAGTGCTTCAAGCTCGAAGGATGGTACCATCAGGGGCTGGTGATCATCGATACGCTCTTCTGCTTCTTCGAGTTCCTGAAGCAGTATGCAGGATACCAGGCGCCGATATCGAAGGACTGGGAGCTGATGCGCGGGCCGATCCTGAAGGCCGACAGTATGCTGAGGGAGAAGATCTCGGATGAGTTCATGGACGAACTGATCATGCAGATGGCCACCAACTCGCTCACGGACAAGAACCGGGGCATCGTGCACCAGGTGCGACGTATCATCGGCGTGTCGATCCTGGACAAAACAGAGACGGCCTACGAGTATTTCCGCAGGCTTATGAATACTTTGGAGGGCGACCTGGAGGCGTTCCCCACCTATATGAACAGCCAGGCCTACGAGGCCAACCACTTCAAGCCGTATGAGAACAGACAGGAAGACAGCGCGTTTCACTTCGTCGGATAGGGTGCTGCACCTGGAGTGTCCGAAGTCCTGGGCTGAGATGTCACAGGAGCAGCTGCGGTATACGTTGGACCTGATCGGCTCCGGCCTCTACAGCGACGTGGAGATCCGCACCTACTTGCTCATCCGCTTCTGCGGTATCGAGGTGTTAAGGAAACGGTATAAGTCGGTATCGTGCCGCGTCAGGCTCGACACGGGCAAATGGAAATACTTCGACCTTCAGAACTGGCAGGTACAGGATATGATCGGACAGCTGAGCTTTGTCAGTGGCTTCGACGGATTCGGCCGTGGGCTGGATGCGGTCGGATCGTTCACGGCTGCTGACAAGCTGCTGTCTGACTATCCTTTCGGCTGGTACCTGATCTGCGAGAAGTGGTACCAGTGCTACCTGAACACGAAGGATGTGAAGTTCCTCGAGCGGCTGGCCTCCTGGCTCTTCCTTCATGAGGGGGAGCCCGTGGTGAAGAGCATGGAAGCCATGAAGGCCTTCGAGGTGGACACGGCCCTCGCCATGAGTGTCTTCTTCTGGTTCTCCTGGATCAAGCAGGAATTCTCTAAGATGTTCCCCCACTTCTTCAAGCCTGTGAATAAGTTGGGAGGAGAATATAACTTTCTGGAATCGTATAACGCTCAGATAAGGGCGCTGACGGACGGCGACGTGACGAAGGAGGAGGCGGTGAGGCTGATCGAGACGAAGCGCGCCCTCACGGAGCTTGACGCCAAGGCGCGCGAGGCTGAGGAATTCAAACGGAAATATGGAGATAAGTAAGGAATCATTCGATGGCCTCAGGTATATCCTGGAAATGGCAAGAAAGAACAAAATTGTGAAGGATCGCAACTTCTATTGTGACTTCTGTTCTGGTGCTGACGGTTTGGAGCAGGTGATGGCAAACTACCGTGACTATTTCAACTTCTTCCTGGTTGATGACACCACGAGTGCCAACACCACCGGTAATAAGCCTGGTTATTTCGACAGGAAGGTCTATACGGTGTATATCATCTGCGGTTATGACCATGGTGATAATGAGATGTACAAAGAATCATTGGAAAGGGCAAGAACCATCTTCAAGCAGCTGCTCAGTAGGATGATCCGGGATAAGGCCTCGTTTGAATATGGCAAGGGATTGATGTACCTGAATCTGGAGACAATCTATTCCCAGGAGTTCGGTAGGTATTCCTTCAACGGGGCAACAGGGCTTTTCTTCAATGTGCAGAACAATGTGCCACTGAACCTTGTGTATGATCCTAACGAGTGGGAGGAGTAGTCCATGGGAACGATGGCAGAACGGCTTGGTAAGCCGGTAAGTGGTGCTGATACCCGTAGGAGACATGCTTCCTCCAGGATTCCTGAAGAGGATCTCAGGAAGTTCGAGGAGGGATGGGCTAAGATGATGGTGACCATCTGGCAAGAGAAGCTGCAGCTGCTTGGCGTGGAGGATACCGGGACGCTTAAAGGATCCATCGAGGCCAAGACCCTGCTCGACGGTGCTAAGAAATCCATCGAGCACTCTTTCCTGATGTACGGTAAATATGCGGATGACGGTACTGGCCGTGAGTTCACGAATACGGGATATACTGACAGTCTGGGGCGTCACTACTCTTCAAGTCGCCAGGCTGACGGAACTTTGCCTTTTCTGTTGCCTGGAGGTGAAGAATATCGTCAAGAGCATGGCCTTGATAAGCCTAAGAAGGTGGGCCCTGCCTGGGGTGGCCGTGTGGCTGGTGGTCATCCGCGAAGAGCCAATGAATGGTTCTACAGGAAATACTATGCCAGCCGTATGGTTCTGAACGAGCTGGAGAGGGATTACTATGGAAATGCATACCTTGGAATGATGACTACGGCGCTGGATGGGCTGCTGGGTCAAGTCCGGGTATTGTAGTTTTAATTTGGTTGTGCCCTTGGTATCTTTGCCGTAAATTTCAATCAATGAACACAGAACGCTATCAGGAACTGGAAAGGGAATTCAAGGGGATCCGTGACGAACGGGGTGTCCACCAGAATACGGCTGTACGTATAGGTACGGCCTTCCTCGACCTGCTGCGTTACTGTATGACGGGCGAGTTTGATGAGATCATCTTCAACAAGGTGCTCAACAAGCCGAAGTTCCTGCAGGGTCTGATAACACTGGGCTCTATCATCTTTGGTGAGTATGCTGAAGGCCTTCAGGGCGGTATCATCAC
>JAEEPF010000169.1 GCA_016284635.1 Prevotella sp. | reverse complement strand
AGTTTGCACGCAGCGTCTGCAAGCCTGGGGAATATATGCAGCTGATGAGCGATGACAGCAAGCCCTATTACCAGGAGTCGGAACTCGAGGTGGAAGACAACTGGCTGCACGACCGTTATCTGAACATTCCCATGGACTCACTCTTCGCCAAGACGGAGCGGGCCGTACGACAGCATCACGGTGTCTGCTGGGAGGACGAAGGCCACGGTATGGCAATCGTCGGCATTGCCCACGACGACCAGGGAGAGAAGTATTTCATCATGAAGAACTCCTGGGGTACCAAACGTCCACACGGCGGACTGGAATACATCTCCTTTAAACATTTCAAGAAGCATACTATTGCTGTCGAAATGACAAAAGAAGCATATTATTAAAACGACCACAGATTACGCAGATTGCACAGATTTCTATGGATTTTGTCGCAAGCGACGGATTAAAAAGATTGCTTCGCGCACCAATCGTGGCTTCAGCCACTATAATCAATAAAAATCTGCGAAATAGAAACAACGCGCAACCATAATCTGTGAGATCTGTGTAATCTGTGGTCTTAAAAATTATTTGTTCAGTTTCCAGGTAACTCCGTCCTTGGTGTCCTTCACCTCAAAGCCGGCGGCAGCAAGTTCGTCGCGGATCTTATCACTGGTGGCCCAGTCCTTGTCGGCCTTGGCCTTCGCACGGAGTTCAAGCACCATGTCCACCACCTTACCGAAGGCTTCCTCTCTCTCCTGACTCCTGGCTCCTGACTCCTGACTACGGCTCTGCAGTCCGAGAATGTCGAAGGCAAAGAGATGCATGGTCTCTGAGAGTTCCTTCAGGCAGTCGGCACAGATGGTAGCCTTGTGGTCGGTGAGTTTGTTGATCACCGTACATCCCTCGAAGAGGTAACTGATGACCAGAGGTGTGGCGAGGTCGTCGTTCATGGCGTCGTAGCACTTCTCACGCAGACTCTTCACAACCTTCTCCGTCTCAGCGTCGCACTTGTCAGACACCTGGACACGATCCAGGTCTGCGATGGCGTTCATGAGTTTCTCCAAGCCTTTCTCAGCAGCCTGCAAGGCCTCGTTCGAGAAGTCCACGGTGCCGCGATAGTGGGCGGAGAGGATGAAGAAGCGGATGGTCATGGGCGAGTAGGCCTTCTCGAGCTTCTCGTGGTTGCCCGTGAAGAACTGCTCCAGCGTGATGAAGTTATTGTACGACTTACCCATCTTCTGACCGTTGATGGTCAGCATGTTGTTGTGCATCCAGTACTTCACGGCAGGATGACCCATCGAAGCCTGTGCCTGGGCAATCTCACACTCATGATGCGGGAACACCAAATCCAAGCCACCACCGTGGATGTCGAACTCTTCACCCAGATACTTACGACCCATCGCCGTACACTCACAGTGCCAGCCAGGGAAACCGTCACTCCATGGTGATGGCCAGCGCATGATGTGCTCAGGCTGTGCCTTCTTCCACAAGGCGAAGTCGGCCTGGTTATGCTTCTCACCGACACCGTCGAGCTCGCGCGAGGCATCCTTGATGTTCTCAAGGCTTCGGCCGGAGAGGACTCCATACTGACTCCAGTCTCCTGACTCCTGACTCCTTTTATTATAAGCCTCGATGTCGAAGTAGATCGAGCCATTGCTCTCGTAGGCAAAGCCGTTGTCGATGATCTGCTGCACCAGCTGCTGCTGTTCGATGATATGGCCTGAAGCGTGCGGTTCAATAGAGGGGCGCAACACATTCAGTGCATCCATCGCAGCATGGTAACGGTTGGTGTAGTATTGGGCAATCTCCATCGGCTCCTGCTGTTCCAGCCGTGCCTTCTTGGCGATCTTGTCCTCACCCTCGTCGGCATCATGCTCCAGATGGCCCACATCGGTGATGTTACGCACATAACGTACCTTATAACCCAGATGCTGCAGATAGCGGAACACCAAGTCGAAGGTGATGGCTGGACGGGCGTGCCCCAGATGAGGGTCACCATAGACGGTAGGCCCACAGACATACATACCCACATTCGGAGAATGGAGCGGCTCAAACCGCTCCTTCTGCCGTGTCAGTGTATTGTAGATAACTAATTTCGATTCCAATTCTTTACTTTTTTACTTTTTTACTTTTTTACCTTTTTACTTTTACTTCACGTATTCAGAGAAGTCTGTCAGTTTCATGTCACCCTTACGAGCCAGCGTGTCGTGCATGGCGAAGGCTGCGGGCAGATTGTGACGGGTCTGACCCATCTTGGCTATCTTCAGGTAATCCCACAACAGCTGCTTGTAGTCAGGATGTGCACAGTTCTCGATGATGCACTCAGCACGCTGGATGGGACCCTTGCCACGCAGGTCGGCGATACCCTGTTCGGTCACGATGATGTTCACGTCGTGCTCGCTGGAGTCCTGATGAGAGACAAAAGGCACGATCGACGAGATCACGCCACCCTTGGCCACCGACGGACAAGTGAATATAGAGAGGTAGGCGTTGCGGATGAAGTCGCCCGAGCCACCGATACCGTTCATCATCTTCGTACCGCTGATGTGGGTAGAGTTGACATTGCCGTAGAGATCGGCCTCGATGGCGGTGTTGATAGCAATCACACCTAAGCGGCGGATGATTTCAGGCGAGTTCGAGATCTCACTCTGACGGAGCGTCAGGTGATTCTTGAAGTAATCCATATTGTCATACACCTGCATGAGGCACTCGTTCGAGACGGTCAGCGAACAGGCCGAAGCATCCTTCACACGTCCGTCAAGCATCATACCCACGACGCTGTCCTGCAGCACTTCGGTATAGATGTTGAAATCAGGTACATGCTTGTCCTGACCTAAGGCACCGAGGATAGCGTTAGCCGTCGAGCCCACGCCACTCTGCAGCGGCAGGAACTCCTTGGGGATACGGCCCTTGTGCATCTCCTCCACGAGGAACTCTGCAGTGAGATAGCCGATCTTGTCCGTTACGGGATCGCTGTCCTTGAAGGCACGGGCCTCATCGGGGATGTTACATTCCACGACACCTGCCACCTTCTCCTTGGGAATCGACACGAACGGCTGACCAATACGGTCGCCGACATGCTCGATGGGGATGGCCTTGCGGTAAGGAGGATCCAGCGGCTCATACACGTCGTGGATGTACTTGGCGTTGGGATTATGGAAGCTGTTCAGTTCCAGGATCACTTTCTTGGCCAGACGGGCGGCAGTGGGGGAAATACCACCTGCAGCAGTCAGATAGACATGATAGTCGTTGCCCACCTCCTCGATGTCGCAAACCTCAAGGATGGCCCAGTCGACGTCACCATAGAAACCATAGCGCAGCTCCTGTGCCATGTGACTCAGGTGCAGGTCGTTGTAGGGGATCTCACCCATGTTCACGTGCTTGCGGAAATCGGGGTTCGTGGTGTAGGGCGCACGATAGAGGATGGCCTGTGCATTAGCTAGGTCACCGTCAGTACTCTGACCCGTGGAGGCACCTGTGAAAATAGCCACCTTGAACTCGCGGCCGGCCTCGTGCTCAGCCACAGCGATTTTTGCTAACTCTTTGGTTGTTGCCTTGGCCACACCTGCAGGTGTAAAGCCACTCATGGCGATGTGGTCGCCATTCTTAATCAGTGCTGCAGCCTCTGCAGCAGTCATACGTGTATAAGCCATAATAATCTGTAAATTTACAATTTTGCGTGCAAAATTACATATTTTTTTAGACATAAGTACATAAGAACATATTTTTTTAGTTTATTTTGTCCTTTTGTCTCAGAAAAGGTGTATCTTTGCAGGATGATGAGACGATGGTTACTGCTGATGATGCTCATCTTGGCGACAGGCGACTGCTTCGGACAGATGAAGCGCTATGACACGGACTTCTTTGTATCGCAGCGTAATTTTCTCTTCGCCATACCTCTCGAAGTAGAGCGCGGACAGATCTACGTCACCCTCGACTTCAACGGACGCCTCTGTCGATTCAAACTCGACACTGGAGCCAGCCAAGGCATCCTATACGACGACGTGATGCTGCCTGGCGTCAGAACCCTCGGCACCATCGAGTCAGAAGATGCGGCAGGCCGCGTGCGACAGATGCAGACCGTCCAACTGCCACCCTTCCGTATCGGTCCCCTCACCATCAGCGGCTACAAGGTACAGCGCATGCGTCGCAGCATCGTACGCCGTGGTGAAGACGGCATCATCGGCTTCGCCCTGTTCAACAAGGGCATCGCTGCTCGCATCGACGTACGCGAAAAGCAGCTCACCCTCACCGACCGTCGCGACCACTATGCCTACACCCCTGGCGAGGCCTTGAAGTATCGCCTGCGCAAGCACGTACCTTATATAAAAATAAGTCCCTTCGCCGGAGTTGAAGACGAGGTGCTCTTCGACACAGGCAGTCCCTTACCCTATGCCGTCAATGCTAACGCGTTTGCACAAATGAGAAGCCGGCATCCGGAGATTGCCAGTCAGATAGAGGGCACCACCTACGGCAGCCATACCATCGGCCACTTCGGCACCGAACGCTCCGGACAAATCACGCTTCTCACCTTGAAACGACTCCTCTGGGGCAACTTCGTCTTTCGGGATATCCATTGCACCACCGTCAATGGCGGTTCCCACATAGGAGCCCCACTGCTCGACTACGGAGCCCTGGTCATCAACCCCTTCCGTCGCCAGCTTGTGTTCCAGCCCTACGACGGCGTCACCTCCGTCACCGTGGCCAACCGCTTGCACGACATCGTCATCGTCGAGCGCAACGGACGGGCTATGATTGGTATGGTGATGCAGGACGGCAAGGCGTGGGCAGCAGGTTTTCGCTCCAACAGCATCATCGAGCAAGTCAACGGCCAGCCTCTCACCTTCCAGCAGTTCCTCCAATACCGTTGGGTGCGCAATCAGGAGTACCAGTTCACCCTCCGCATGCCAAATGGTATGCTCACCACGCTACGAGCCCTCTGGCCACTGCAATATAATCAATAGCCTTTTAACTTTTTTACCTTCTTACCTTTTTACCTTCTTACCTTTTTACCTTCTTACCTTTACAGATATGCCATCAGCACATCCCAGACGGCGATGATGTGGCAGACCGAACCGGCCAGCACAAAGAAATGGAACACGGAGTGCATATACTTCGTTTTATTGAAGGAATAAAACACGGCACCCGTGATATAACTGACACCTTCCGCGATGAGCCAGATGACGGCAGCCGCCGACACTGAATCCATCAAAGGCTTGAACGCCACAAGCACACTCAGTCCCATGCCGATGAAACAGAAGGTCTCCACATTCGAGTGTTCCTTCAGGCGAACGAAACTGATAATCGTTCCCACGATGGCACAAGTCCACACAAACACAAACAGCGCCCATCCCCAATAACCCTGCGTGCGTAGTGCCACCAGTGTCAGAGGCGAATACGAACCTGCGATGTGCCAGTAGATGGCTGCATGGTCCCACTTCCGCAACCGCTCCTTCCACTTCGAGTGGTGTTTCATCGAATGGTAGAGGGTCGACGCTGCATACGAGGCCAGCATACCGAACAGGTAGAGGATGACTCCCCACCGCGCCCAGTTGTTGTCGCTCTGGAAGCACCACACCAGGAAGATCACGCCGAACACCACGCCCAGCAGGATTCCCCCGCCGTGCGACGTTGCATTCCATATTTCCTCCCTTTTGGTGTACCTGATCATTGCGGTTTAAGTTGATAATTGGGTGCAAAGGTAGTGCAAATCGAGTAAAATACAAAATAAATCGCCATTTATTCGAGATGCAGCATAAGATTTTTACCACTTTGCGACAATTTTTCAGCCACTTTGGCCCGTTTGTCGCGAGTCGGCTTCTCTGTCGCCTATACTTTAGAAGAAATCTGCAAAAAAAGTTGCAACGAGCCAAAATCCGTCGTAACTTTGCATCGTCAAAAGGATTTGAGCGTTTCCCGACAAACGGGAAAGCGGCGTAAGCCAAAAGGGAATTAAATTAAAATTATGTATAACATTTAAAAAATTAAAGAAAGGAAACAAATTATGGCAAAGACTCCAGTTTCAATGACCATTGATGGTTACAAAGACAGAGAAGTACTGATGGTGACTTACGAGTTCAGTCAGGCAACAGACGTAGAAGGCCAGATGGCCGGTATCCCCCGAGGCGGAAAACTCACTGTCCGCGTGAAGGCTCTGAACGACGGTACTCCCGACCTGATGGCTTGGATGTGCGAGCGTAACCTGCCGAAGAACGGCGAGATCAAGTTCCTCGAGACGAAGACGAACAAGGAGATGAAGAGCATCAAGTTCACCAACGGCTACTGTGTCAACTACGAGGAGAAGTGGGAGGACAAGATGGGACACTTCGAGGAGATCGAGATCACCTGCAAGCAGATCGAGTTCGGTAACGTAAAATATGAGAACGACTGGGCTTAAAGAAATGAAAAGTGAATAGTGAAAAGTGAAAAATTTGCTACCGCCCAGAAGTAATCATAAAGTTCAAAGTTTAAAGTTCAAAGTTCAAAGTATAAATTAATAGAAAGGAAACAAGATATGGCAGAGAATGTAACACCGGTAACCCTTTCAATTGACGGGTTCGCAGAGAGAGAAGTGATGATGGTTGACTACAAGTTTGATCAGACAACAGACCGTGAGGGACAG
>JAEEPF010000168.1 GCA_016284635.1 Prevotella sp. | reverse complement strand
TATCGGATTTGGCCGTCAGGAAGTGCCTCAAACTCCATGCCGAAATCCTTGACTTTCGGATAAAAAGGTTCGACCATCACAGATCCCTGTTGAGCGATGATGTTACGGAGCCAACCACGTTGGTAGTCTGAGAGTTCGCCGCCAATGAAACGCACTCCTCGGCCACTACTGCTCCAAGGCGCCTTGACCACCAAACGCGGAGAAGCGGACAGGCATTGCTCCACCGCCTCGACGGAAGAAACTTCGGCAGGAGGATTCCAGTCCAACAACCGCAGCACCTCTGCGGCATAACGGCGGTGGGAGTACTTACGGACGCCGGTAATCTCCGCCTCGCTAGAACAGGTCTCTGGACTGACACCATAACGGATAAGGGCTGCACGCAAGGCCAGATCCCACCCCCAGGGCTCCACGCGGTCGATAGGAAGGTTACGTAACTGTGACTTGTCGACAAACCGGCAGGGCGACCCACCTACCCTCGCCCGCAGGCGACCGTAAACCCGACGGGCCTGCTCCACATGCTCCACCAACACACAGTCGTTTACGCCGGCCCAGAGAGCCGGCAGATAGCCAAGGTCTGCCCTCAGCCGACGACCGGCATGAGGGGCGGTGAAATTGCTCAGGCCGGAAGCCAGCGCAAGGTCGTGTTCGGGGTTAAAGACATGCAAAGTCATTTACGATTTACGGATTTACGATTTACGATTTTATCCGATTCGGGTGCAAAGATAGTGCTTTTTTGTACACAAAGGGCACAAAGGACACTAAAAAAACATAAATTTCGCACGCTTTATGTCATTAGTAGATATTTTTTTGTAATTTTGCACTCATATTTAATTAATCGTAATAGTAAATCAGTAAATTATAATTTTCACTATGCCGGTAAAAATACTCAGTGTCGATGACGAGAACGATCTCGAGTTGCTGTTGACACAATATTTCAGAAGGAAAATCAGAAAGGGCGAATATGACTTCCATTTTGCCCACAACGGTCTGGAGGCTCTCATGATGCTGCTGAAGGAAAAAGACTTCGACATCATCCTGAGTGACATCAACATGCCCGAAATGGACGGTCTGACACTGCTGACGAAGATCAACGAGATGCAGAACCCCGCCCTGAAGTGCATCATGGTGTCGGCCTACGGCGACATGGGCAACATCCGCCAGGCAATGAACAACGGTGCTTTCGACTTCGCCACGAAGCCCATCGACCTCGACGACCTCAGCGTGACCATCGAGAAGGCCATCGAGCAGATCCAGTACATCAAGACGATGCAGAAGGAGCACAAAGAACTGACGAGCATCAAGGGCGACCTGGCTGTGGCCCGTGAGATCCAGCAGGCCATTCTGCCCCGCATCTTCCCACCGTTCCCCGAGGAAACGGCCTCGATGGACATCGCCGCCTCGATGAACGCTGCCAAGGACGTGGGAGGCGACTTCTACGACTTCTTCCGCATCGACAGCGACAGCATCGGATTCACCATTGCCGACGTCAGCGGCAAGGGCGTGCCGGCAGCCATCTTCATGGCCGTGGCCCGCACACTCCTCCGTGCCACAGGCATCAGGGCCGTCAGTCCGGCGGAGTGCATGACCTACAGCAACGCCCTGCTCTCACAGGAGGCGGTGAACAATATGTTTGTCACCATGTTCTACGGCATCTACAACATCCGCACCGGTGAGGTGACCTATGCCAACGCCGGCCACAACCCGCCTTATCTGGTGAGGGCCGACGGGAGCGTGGAGATGCTCCCCCTGTCGAAGGACATCGTGGCAGGCGCCTTCGACGATTTCCAGTACAGCCAAGAGTCCCTCCAGCTGGAGCCGGGCGACACGCTGCTGCTTTATACTGACGGCGTGACGGAAGCGATAAACACCGAAGATAAGGAATACGGCGAGGGCAGACTGGAGAAACAGCTCGCCCAGTGCAGCAATCTCAGCTGTCAGGAGATCATCGACAAGGTGAAGGACGACGTGAAAGCCTTCGCCGGCGAGGCTGAGCAGAGTGACGACATCACCCTATTTGCACTCAAGAGAAAATAGGACCAAGTTGGAGTAAGACGACGTGAATAAGAAATTCATCATAGCCAGTGTCGCAGCACTCATCTTGGCTGGTACTACAGTCGTAGGATTCAGGGGCTGGAATTCGTCTGACAAGGAGATTGACGAGCTGAAGGCCAAATTGTCTGAACTACAACGACGTGACAAACAGTCTGCCGTGTTGTACAGCGTCAGCAAACAAATGGAGGAGATCGCCTACGAACAGAAGAAAATCTCTGACGAACAGCGCGAAGAGGCAGAAGAACAAACGCAAGTGGCCAACGAGATGCGACAACGTTCTGAGGAAGAACGACAGAATGCGATCATTGCCCAGAACAATGCCTTGGCTTCTGAGAGAAAGGCACTTGACGCCTATGACATGGCTGAGCAGCAGCGTCTGGAAGCGGAAGCGAACAGACGCACGGCAGAAGCGCTCAGCTACCTGGCACTGGGGCGTTCGCTCGGTGCCTTAGCAATCACGCAGTTCAGAGCAGGGAATCAGGAAATTGGTGATCTGCTGAGCTACGCTTCCTATGTGTATACAGACAGGTATCATGGTGATTTGTATTATCCCGAAATCTATCAGGCACTCTCTCAGTCCAGTCAAAGCATGGTTGACTGGAGCCGTCATAGCGACGCTGTTTATAACCTTGAATTTATGTCACAGAGCGATAATCAACTCGTATCTGTCAGCAGCTATGGTGAGATATTCAGTCATGAGGTCAACGGTAATCAATTGAAGACGACCACACTCTTCAAGGACAAGAACTTCGACTTCCGCGACGTCACTATCGTTCCCAACACCAACACTATCTACGCCATTAGCCGCAATGGTAGTTTGTATGTCAAAAGCGGTAAAGACGTTAAGATTCTTGAGATGCCTCTGGTCAGGCCTTTTAATTTACATTTGTGTAAAGACAGGAAAACCATGTTTGTGATTGGTGAGTATAATATAGCAAAACTTGACCTGGCCACCAATACTATTGTGGGCACAAAGAACATGGATTTCAAATTGGTCATGGCGGCACGCATTAATCAGTTGTTAGTACTCTTCGATGACAAAGGGCGCATGCATATCGTCAAGGACCTGAAAGATATTGAGACTCGGAAAGTTCCCGTCACAGGTCAGGTTACAGCATATGTCGCCTCTAACGACTCCAGTTTACAGGCTTATGGAATGAAGGACGGAACCATCTATCTTTTCGACCAGAAAGGGAACATCCGCAAACTGGTAGGGCACCGTTCACGCGTATCCAAGATTAGGATACATGAGAACCGTCTCTTCTCCTCAAGCTACGACGGTACCATCAACCTCTGGATTACCAACAGTGACAAGGTTGAGCCCATCACTCTATTTTCCAGCAGCAACTGGATACTCTATTTCAACTTCGACCGCTCAAAGAACTATCTCTGGTTGAGTGATCAGAAAGGAAATCTGTCAGAGGTTCTGATCTCCATACCTTTGATGGTGGATAGAATCAAGCACAAACTGAAGCGTGACTTCACACAGACCGAATGGAATTATTATATTGGTGAGAAGATACCGTATGAGTCGTTCCTTTCAAAAAAAGGAAAGGAGGCTAAGCAATGAAACGAGCAATACTCTATGGCATGATGCTGTTGTGGACTTGCGTTGCTGCAGCCCAAGGCATACCTTTCATCAAGAACTACACGCCGGATGACTATTATGCCCATAACCGTAACTTCGATGTGGTCACCACAGACGACGGAAGCGTATTTATAGCCAATTTTGAAGGATTATTGTATTATAATAATGTGGAATGGCGCACCATCCACACACCTGGCATCACCCGCGTCACCGTGCTCTATAAGGATAAGAACAAAGACATCTGGACGGGTGGCTATAACTATTTTGGTAAGATACAGACGAAGGATAATGGCGAGTTGTATCTCCAGTCTATTGGAAAACAGGGTGGATTCCGAGGAGAGGTGCAGGAGATATGGGAAGAGAAAGACGGTTCACTGAACTTCTTCGTCAACGACGGAAACATCTATGAAGTAAAAGACAATCAGTATCATGTTAAGAGGCAGGTCAGTAAGGAGCGGTTGGGCATTGGACTATCTGACATTGTTGACATCAACGAGTTGCTCGAGAACAACAAAGCGGAAGTCCTGTCGGATATTACTCAGAAAGAGCCGATTGGTAATGGACTGAATGCCGTTGTCAGACGCGGTCGAGGTCTTGTGATTACCGATGCCAATGACAAGGAACTCTATACAATTACGGAAGCTAACGGACTCTGCACAAACAATGTGGTATATATCGCTTACGACGGTCACGGAAAACTCTGGGGATCCACCGAGAATGGCATCTTCTCAATAGCTATACCATCGGCTTTCTCTTGTTTCACACGTAACGAAGGACTGTCGGAAGAGGTATTATCCATCGCCGAGTTTAACAGGAAAAAGTATGTCGGTACCATTGACGGTATGTTCCGTCAGGAAGGAAGACGGTTTGTGAATGTAGGGCTCGGCAACCATGGCTGCTGGCAACTGACAGTTACAAATCAAGGACTGATGGCAGCCACATCCAACGGTATCTATTGTATTTCCGCCAACGGTGCCATCAGGCAATTGTCGTCTATGGCATCGAATGCTTTCCTCGACCTTGGTACAGAGATACTGAGTGGTGAAATCGACGGTGTGTATGCCATCAACAAAGCTACGAATGCCAGGAACATGGTCTGTAAGCTGGAGAAAGTTACAAAGATCATGAAAGATCAGAAAGGCTATATCTGGCTTCAAAACATCTATGGTGAGGTATGGTGCAAGCAGAACGAGCAGAAAGGATTCCAGCCTTACCAGTCCAAGGCTACCTCTGCCGCCACGGTTGTGCCTACCAAGAATGCCTTCGTGGTGGTGGATGCTGAGGCTGAAAAGCCATTCCCCTACCCTCTTTTCTCTTATATGGATGATACTGGCATCACATGGCTGACCAACAACGAAGGCAAATCCGTTTACAGATGGAAAGATGACAAGAAAGAGGAAGACATGAACCACTTGCTCAAGCCTATTGACAAAGTCACGATACGCGCCATGTTCGTTCAAGGCCACGAAATCTGGTTTGGTAACGACGCGGGATTTACCATTATCAATACAGAGGTGAACGATCCTGCTCTTAACACGCAGCCCAATCTTCTGATACGCTCCATCAAACTGCGAAACGACAGTGTGATCTGGGGCGGTTATGGGGATATGCCTGCCTCAGAGCTACTCTTAAAGAGTAATGAGAACTCTATTATCTTCACCTATTCACTCGACTATGTGCCGCTAATCGGTGAAAATCTATATCGCTATCAATTAAACGACGGCAAATGGAGTGCTTGGTCGGACGATCAGGATGTGGATTTCACCAATCTGCCATATGGACAATACACCTTAAGAATCCAAGGCCGCGACGGCTTCGGTCATGAGACGGAAATCGTATCGTTCAATTTCGCTATCTCCTATCCCTTCTATCTGAAGTGGTATATGATCTGCTTGTATATCCTGCTTTTCGGCGCTTGCATCTATGGATTGGTTCAACTGAGACTGCGTCAGCTGGAGAAAGACAAGCAGCAACTGGAGAAGGTGGTACAGGAGCGTACGGCAGAGGTCGTCAAACAGAAGGACGAGATTCAAGAGAAGTCTGAGAGTCTGGAGAAAGCTCTTGACGACCTGCATAGCGCCCAGAACAAGCTGATCCGTCAAGAGAAGATGGCCACTGTCGGTAAATTGACACAAGGCCTGATCGACCGTATTCTCAACCCGCTCAACTATATCAATAATTTCTCGAAGCTGTCTGAAGGACTCGTGAAAGACATTGAGGCCAATATCGATGACGAGAAAGACAACATGGATGAAGAGAATTATGAAGACACAAAAGATGTGTTGGGCATGCTGGAAGGCAATCTGCAGAAAGTTGGCGAGCACGGTCAAAACACCACCCGTACGCTGAAAGCGATGGAGGAAATGCTGAAAGACAGGACCGGCGGCATTGTAGAGATGGATCTTACTACCGTACTCAAACAAGACGAGGAGATGGTCAGCAAATACTATGCGGAAGAGATTGCCAAATATCATATTGCTACGCAATTCAACTATCCTGAGTCGGGACTGATGGTGCGTGGAAATGCCGAACAGTTGAGTAAGACCTTTATGAGCATCATCGGAAATGCCATCTATGCCATCGTAAAGAAGGCGCAGCGTAAGTCCTATGATGCCGTCTTATCACTGAATGCGACGCTAGCCGACGGCATGGTCAGCATCGTGATCCGAGACAACGGTATCGGTATTGAAGAGAAAATCATCGATAAGATCTTCGACCCCTTCTTCACCACAAAGACCACAGGAGAAGCCTCTGGTATCGGACTCTATCTGAGTCACGACGTCATACAGAACTATGGCGGTAACATCTCCGTTGAATCGGTCAAAGATGAATATACTCAGTTTACGATTACATTGCCCGTTATAACCCAATAAGCTATGGAACAAGAAATCAAGAACCTCAAAGAACAACTGCAGAAGCAAGAGAAGTTGGCTTCCCTGGGAATCCTCAGTGCCGGCATTGCCCA
>JAEEPF010000167.1 GCA_016284635.1 Prevotella sp. | reverse complement strand
TCAAGCCGTTCAACGGCAAGATTCTGCAAGGCTACGTCATGGCTACCATAGCCAAGTCACAGGGTCGTAAGGCTGTCGTGGCAGGAACACCTAAGCTCTTCGACATTCTGCGCGACCCGCCGGGTGGCAGTAGTTCGGCCTATATCGATGCCGGTACCAAGTTGAGCTATGGCTACAACTGGGAGTTAGGTGCCACATTGGGATTCACCCTTCAGTCAAAGACGGGTAAAGCCGTTACCATCTATAATGGTATGGTAGCCGCACCACAGGGACAAGGAACCACAGCAGGAAATATAGAAACCAGTAAGGTAAAAAATGGTATTAACCTTGACGTTAAGACCAACTTCGGTATGTCGTGGACCTATAGCTATAACATGGACATCACGGAACGCATCCAGACATCGAGCAGCAAGAAGTGGATTGGCGACAAGGCCGACATCTTTATCGGCACAACCGAGAATGTCGTCTTTGAGGATGCCATGGCCGTACGTGTCATTCCCGACAGCATGTACCAGATTGTGAAACAGCACGGTGGCGGAACATTCCAAATGACCGACAAGGATGGCAACACCGCTAAAATCAAGGTGCCCGACGGTACGACCAAGGTGCTGGCCAAGGGTACTGACGACACAGGCAAGCCCATCTATCTGGTTCGCGACGAGGTGATGCGCGTTTATCCGACGGTGAAATCGACGTTTGCCCATACGCAGAGCTTCATCGAGAACGAGCTGCTACCCGACCTGATGAAGATTCGCAACTCACTGCTACTGCCCAAGGGCACAGACGATAGCTATGCCCAGTCGTTGGCCAACCAGCGTGGCTATCCTGCCTACGTCAGCAAGGTGGACGTAAAGGATGAGAACTATGGTTTGAAGGGCTATTATACGCCTTTCTATCCTGCCGAAAAGCCCACGGCTAATGACAGCATCAGCGCCCTCAACCAGGAGATGTATGCCTGGATCAGCATGCTGGCTAAGAATGAGCAAGAAAAACTTAGCGTCCAAGACAGAAATCTGGTAAAGCGCTACGACTTTGACGGTGCGGCCAATATCCAGTACAGCGAGTCGTTCAGCACTGCCACAAATGGATCGCGATACTTACGCTACCCGTTGTTGACAGGATTTGGTAACCTTGCCGTCTTTGGTGGTGTCTTTGGTCCATTGATGAAGGCTATAGAGGCAGGACTGACGAAAGGTACAGCCAAAACATCAACGCAATATGATTATGATTATGGAGAGAATGGTGATCCTACAATGGTCGAAATTGAATTCGCAGGGTCTAAAACTGAAATTTCGTTCATGCCTATCATCATGGTCAACTTCACCGACAAGTTTACGACTACAGAGTCTTACTCCAAGAAGACCGGCTTCACACTGTCGGCATCAAGCAAGTCGAGCATGACGGTGGATGTCTATCGTACGGAAACACAGTTCACGTATAATAAAGACCAAAACCGCTTCTACCAGTTGACAAATGATATGCTCGACGACGTGCGCAACGGTCGTTTGGGTAGCACGGGTGGCTTGAGTTGGGTACAGGATTCGACTGCTGTCTATTCGAACTTCGTATTCCGCACCCGTGCCGGTGTGACATGCGAACCTTACGAGAAGGAACGCGTCACGAAGTGGTTCCAGCCCGGTACGGTGATCGACGTGGCTACGGTTCCTGCCGACAAACCCAGAATTTGGATGGACGAGCCCGTAGTGAGCAATGTACCGTTCGACGAGCCAGCCCGCTTCAAACTGCACATGGCTAACGAGAGCGAATATCCGGAGCGCGCCTCACTGGTATTCAACTACTTCCTGCTGTCGAGCAGCAATCCTGACGGTGCCAAGATCTTTGTGGATGGAAACCCAGTGACCTCGGCGGGTACGAACATCACGCTGTACCCCTGCCGTGACAATAAGAACGAGGTGATGATATTCACCAAGGAGTTGGAACTTTACCCAGGTAAGGAATTCGACTATAACGACCTGACACTCTGCCTGTATGACCCAGAGGACGCCAACCGCGTGTTCAGCTGTAAGTTCTCGGCACACTTCGTGCCGACAGCCGGCAAGGTCAGCGTCAGCACGCCGGGCAACAACTGGGTGATGAACACGGAGAGCCCGTACGACGGCAAGCGCCAGGCGTGGTACATGCCTGTACGTATCGACGGATTCGACACCAACTACCGTGGCTTCGACCACATCGAACTGCAATACAAGCTGTCGACACAGGGCGACAAGGACTGGGTGAACGTCTGCTCGTTCTATAAGGACAAGGAGCTGATGGCCAAGGCCAGCGGCGTGACCGACACCATTCCTGACAACGGCGTCATCGTGGCTAAGTTCTATGGCGAGGTAGACCCGATAGAACAGTACTACGACATCCGTGCCGTGAACTACTGCCGCCATGCGGGTGGATTCCTGACCGGTTCGTCAGAGATATTGAAGGGTATCAAGGATACACGCCTGCCGGTAGTCTTCGGTACGCCTGAGCCTACAGACGGCATCTTAGGCATCGGTAACGACATTATGATCAAGTTCTCGGAGCCGATAGCCGGCAACTACCTGCGAGGCATCAACAACTTCGAGGTGCTGGGTTCACTGGTCAGCAACGACGTATCGACCTCAACCTCGTTGAACTTCACGGGTACCGGCTATGCCGTTACACAGGGGAGCCGTAATCTGTCTGGCAAGAGCTTTACGGTTGACGTGATGCTGAATCCTACTGCCGATGAGGAAAAGATGACCGTCTTCTCGCATGGTGGTGAGGAGAAGGGCCTGCGCTTCGGACTGACTGCCGACCGTAAGCTGATGGCTACGATTAACGGACAGACCATAGAGTCGGATTCGACCGTCAAGTTCAACAATGCCCTGCACGAGGTAGCCTACGCCCTCGACCAGTCGGGTGACAACATGACCATCCACTTCTTCGACGGCAGCAAGGCTATCGGTAGCAAGACGCTGAGCGGCAAGTACGAAGGTGCATCGCCGCTGAAGATTGGCTTTGACATTACTGGCGAAGACATGTTTAAGGGCGATATGCTGGAGTTCCGCCTGTGGAACCGTGCCTTGGTAGGTGGTGACAGCGGCGACCTGAGCCTGTATGGCAAGAAGAAGCTGACGGGATATGAGAGTGGTCTGATGGACTACTACCCGATGAACGAAGGCGAAGGCGTGTTTGCCTACGACAAGGCACCAGGCAGCATGGATCTCATGCTGGCAGGTACCAGTTGGAAGCGTCCTGCCGGTATATCAATGGCCATGAAGGGCGACAAGGGTATCGTCATGAAACCCGACAAGTTCCAGCGTGGCAAGAATCAGGACTACACCCTGGCATTCTGGTTCCGCACCACGGACAAGGACAATACGCTGTTCTCGAACGGTGAGGCCAAGCGTGGACAGGCCGGTCAGATCAATATCGGTATCAAGGACTATAACCTCTACGTACGCTCGGCAGGCTTTGAGAAGCGTAATATGCTTTCAGTAGCCGGTCCGACCGACGGCAACTGGCACCACTTCGCCATGACCGTATCGCGTTCGCAGAACGTGGCTAACGTCTATCTGGACAAGAAACTCATCGACTCATTTGCCGCTGATAGCCTGAGTGGTATCGAAGGCGACCACATCGCATTGGGTGCCACCTACGTGGACAAGAACACGCCGACCAACGCGATGACGGGTAATATTGACGAGGTGGGTATGTTCTCGAGTGTACTGCCACTGAACCTCATCAAGGAGTTCTCGAACCACACGCCACTCGGCACGATGAGTGCCATGATGGCTTATCTGGACTTCGGACGCTCAGAGAAGAACGACCAGAACATACAGCATCTGGAGCCTACGGGCATCAGCCTGAAGCGCTATGTTGACTCGCAGGGTAAGATCTTGGAGCGCCGAGATACGCTATTGGCCGACACCGAGGTGGATGCCTTTGCTGACCGTAACGTCTTCGCTCCTATGGTGAGCAACGCTCAGCTGGATAACCTGAACTACAGCTTCGTAGCCAATGACAACGAGCTGTACGTTAACATCACCGAACCAGACTTCATGGTTGAGAAGACCAACGTCTACGTCACCGTGAAGGAGGTTCCCGACCTGCAGGGCAACCTGATGGCTTCGCCACTGACCATGAACGTCTATGTCTATCGTAATCCGCTGCGCTGGGATGTGAAACGCATCAGCAAGGAAGTGAACTACGGCGAGGGTATGACGTTCGAGGCTACGGTGAAGAATCTGAGCGGTGTGACGCAGAACTACCGTTTAGAGGATCTGCCGATATGGATTTCGGCTTCGCAGACCAGTGGTGTCATCAGTGCACTGGACGAGGCGACCATCACGTTCACTGTCTCGCCATATATTAATATAGGTACGTACGACGAACAGTTGGCACTCGTGGGCGACAACAACATGTCGGAACCGCTGCCTATTCAACTGCGTGTCCGTGGTTGTGAACCCGACTGGGCCGTCAGCGACCGCCTGAAGCAGATGAACCAGACGATGATGATGGTAGCACGCGTGAAGTTGGACGGTGTGGTAGCCAACTCGGAAGAGGACGTTCTGGCTGTGTTCGACGAGAACCAGCAGGTACTGGGTGTGACCAATATCGAGGTCAACGAGAACGGCAACGCCAACGAGGCACTGGCCTTCCTGACCATCTACGGCTATATCAACCCCGACGGCTCGAAGCCTAAGCTCGACTTCCGCTTCTATAAGGCTACAGCGGGCAGCGTCCACAGAGTAACACCGGCTGACGGTACCGTTTACACTTTCCAGAAGGATGCTCTGGTCGGCTCGGCCAGCAATCCTGTCGTCTTGGAGGACAACTCACAGCATTCGGTATGGTGGATTGCACTGAACAAGGGTTGGAACTGGGTAACTATACCTGTCGTGCCACAGAATAAGACCGTCGGTCAGTTCCTGAACGACATGACGACATGGGAGGCCGGCGATATGATAACGACCATAGACGGCACTAACGTGCAGCAATACACCTGCATTGAAGACAAGAACGCCGCTCGTGGCTACCGTTGGAGCAATGAAGACCAGCCCATCACCAT
Organism: Prevotella sp.; assembly: GCA_016284635.1. Taxonomy (GTDB): domain Bacteria; phylum Bacteroidota; class Bacteroidia; order Bacteroidales; family Bacteroidaceae; genus Prevotella. The sequence continues at coordinate 1,566 of JAEEPF010000167.1, read as the reverse complement.
TAAGGGTACGCAGATGTACAGCATCTACTCGATGAGCGACAAGAGGATTTATCTGCAAGGCGAGTTCGACTATAGCCCAGTCACCGTACATAAGGACTGGAACCGTATCGGCTATTCGAGAACGATCAACCTGCCCGTCTCACAGGCCATGTCAGACTATCAGGAACAGGCTCGTGAGGGCGATGTACTGAAGTCGCAAGATGCCTTTGCCGTGGCCAGCATGGGTGCTAACGGACTGATCTGGAAGGGTACGCTGCAGTATATGGAAGCCGGTAAGGGCTACATGCTGAAGCGCCAGGATGACAACACTGTAAGCTTCGATTATCCCGTCTATTTCACAGACAGCCGCTACAGTGGCAGCAATATGACACAGGCTCCACGTCAGGTCAGCACTGCAACGACGATGAATATCGTAGCTGCCGTAGAGGGCTTTGAGACTGAGGTCGGTGACCGTCTGGTAGTATTCAGTGGTGCCGAACGCATGGCTGAGGCCGTTGGCGACGATGAGCAGAACTACTATCTGAACATCGGCAGTGACGCTAAGAGCAATGAGCCGCTGACCTTCGTGATAGAGCGTGACGGCGAGACCGTGGCCATGACAGGCAGCCGCATCAGCTACGCACCCAACAAGGTGCTCGGTACGCCCAGCAGTCCTACTGCCATCAGCTTCACGGCACTTGACCAGATGCCGCACGACGGCAAGTGGTACAATGTGGCTGGCGTCCTGATTGGTAAGAAGCCGACACAGAGTGGTGTATATATCTACAACGGCAAAGCAGTGGTGGTTAAGTGAAAAGTGAATAGTGAAAAGTGAATAGTGAAAAGTGATGATGAAAATGAAAAAGAGTATATTAGCATTAGCAGCCCTCGCCCTATTGGCGTGGGGCTGCTCCTCGGACGACGATGGAACGACCAAGAAGCCAACACCTCCGACACCAACGGAGCTGCCTTCGGGCACAGATGTGCGTCCGTCATGGCAGGTGCCTAACTACAACCTGTTCGAGCAGATCATGAGTGTTAACGTACAGCTGCAAGACACGCTTGTGAAGTATGCCTCGACGGAGGACCTGCTCTGCGCTACTATCGGCAATGAGGTACGTGGCGTGGCTGTTGCAGTACAGAATGGCAACCAGTGGAAGTTCCCGCTGACCATTGGTAGCAACGAAGCTGGTGTTGCTGTTAGTCTGTCGTACTATTGCGACAAACTGCATCGCATCTTTACCACCCAGTGGACTACGTTCGATGCCACTGTAGCGCCGACGGGACAGGGTGAAATCTATGTGCCGAAGTTCGTTGAATAAAGTATGATAGCGATGAACAAGAAAACTTATCAGATGCCTTCGATGAAGGTTATCATGCTCTGCCATCAGGTCACACTGCTGGCTGGTAGTGGTGGTGTAAATGCTTCGCGTAATGGTTATGGAGATGCGACAACGGAAACATGGGAATAAGGAGGATATAACAAAGTATTTGAAACCAAGAGTATAATATTACAATTATGAAAAAGTATAATGATTCATTATTCGTTACCATCAGACTGATGGTAGTTGCCATCGTATTCGGTGG
>JAEEPF010000027.1 GCA_016284635.1 Prevotella sp. | reverse complement strand
AGTCGGCTGTGAGCAGTGCCACACTTACAAATGGCAAGGGTTCACCCTGCGCGTCAATTACTCGTCCACCTACATCCTCGGTCATTGCCTCGGCTGTTAAACACATCATCATTGCAGCTATCAAAGCTACCATTTTCGAACTTAACTTTTTCATTTTTTTCTAATAATTAAACGTTTTGCCAATTTGACACAGAAAAGCCATAAAAAAGTTGCAATCCACCCCATTTCTGGGATGAATTGCATATTTTTGTGACCAATGGTAAAGAAAACTGCCCCATATGGATGGAATGAGGCAGCTATCAAATGATGATTACTCTATGGGTATCATCACGCCGCACTGGTAATCGGGCGAGTCGATGTTGGTGCCGTTGTACCATTCCATAGTCATGGCGTTCAAGGGACAACGAAACTCAGAGTGTTGGGGTAGCCACTCCTTATAGAACTTCTGGAACTGCTGCTGGAAGGCTTTCATGCCACCCTCAAAATGAACCTTCAGCCACTTGCCACTGCGAATGGGGAAGAGTCGCATACCCTCTGGCACGCTGCCGCCCTTATAAATGCCGCCAATCACGTAGGTGAAGGTCTTGCTGTTGCAAGCACCGAAGTTCTGTTCGGCACAGCTTATGCAGTTGTGGTTTGCGATGTCGCAGGTACAGAGTCCGAACTCGCCGACGCCGTTATCGATGGCTGCCTGTTGAAAGGCATCTGGCGTCTTGTGCTTTATAAACACGGGCTTTATAATCCTTTCCACATACTCGCCCCAGAATTTAGGGCACTCTTCCTGCCCCTTGCAGAATGCAATTTCCTTGGTCATGCCGATAATCTGTACATCGGCTAATGTAATAATCTCGTGCTTCATTTTTACTTATGTTTATTTGTATTTGTACTCAAAGAAATAGAAGTCCGTCCAGCCGGTATTCTCGGCATAAAGGTGCTGCTTGCCTCGATATTCGAAACCGAGACGCTCGTATATCTTGTGGGCGGGCGTGTTCGATGCGAGGGCATCGAGACGGACGGCCTGCATGCCTTTACTCTGTGCCAAACGGATGGCCTCGCGAATCATCTCCGAGCCGAAGCCTTTGCCCTGCGCGTCAGGACTAACGGCAAGGATATGAATCACGGCCACCTTGTCGTCGGGCACCTGCTGTGTCCATTCTATCGCATGATAGTCCTCACCCTGATACATCGTGACAGCCATAGCACCAACGATGGCATCATTTTCTCTATACAGATACATGCTCCCCTCGTCGATATAGGCATGGATGCCTTCAACCGTCGGGTGCTTCCCTTTGCTCCATCGGGCGTATGTAGCCATCTCTGGCGTGCGTTCCGTCACATCGTCATAAAAGGCGATGATAGCCTCAAAGTCGTTTTGTGTTGCTGATTTTAATTTCATAATCATATTTGTTTAAAAGTTCTCGTAACTCCCGGCCAGTAGCACCAGGCAATAATGGCAGGAATGAGAGATGAGATAAATTGCAGCCATCTGAAATCATAGATGCAGCTAATGCCTCCTGCCAGAGCACGAAGACTATAGAGCACAACGATGGTGATGATAGCCATACGTGTCAGGGGCAAGCGACGAATGTCGCCTGTGGCAGAGAGGGCATAAAGTCCTGCTATGGTGAAAGCGAGGGCAAGACCGATAGTTAGGGTATACAGCATCCAGACATGTCCAGACACCATCTGATTCATGATTTCACGGATGCCGTAAGCTTCGAATGCCTCGTCCAAAGCGAACAAGCAACCTACATGGCCAATGGCTATGATAAAGTGGAGCAGTGCTCCGAGTCGTAATCTTCTCATTGGTATATCTTTTTCGTTCTTATATAATGTCCCTCTTGTATGGCGGCAAACGTGGCGATAGCGGCTACAGTGGCGATGGGGATGATTGACCATACTGTCATGGGGACTGCAATGAATACCAGAAAGCCTGTTATTTTGTTCGCTGTGGTGTGAGGGAAGCAGCAACGCCCGTACATCACAAGTGCCGAAAGCTGATTCACAACTTTAATCGCGACAATTACTCCTACCCACAGCCATAGCCATTGCGGCAGTTCGAATATCGGGAGGAGTTTCCAGCCACAACACGCTACGAAACAGATGTCTGCCATGCTATCCATCAATGCCCCCATCTTGGTGACACACTTTAGCTTTCTTGCCAACCATCCGTCGGCTATGTCGCTGAAGCCACAGAGACTATAGATTATCCAATATGCCACACTCGTCACATCACAAAGGAGCAGACCTACAGAGCCTGTTATCCTGAGCGTAGATATGATGTTCGGCAACTGAGTCACCCTTTCAATACTTATTACTCAATCACAAAACTACGGGGATAGAAATCACTATAGAAACGACCGTCGGTGGCGGTGAACTTCAGAACGCAGTAGTTCGGGTCGGTTACACCACCGGGATAGTATTGTTCGTCGCCATCGCGCCAAATCATCTCCTTGCTCTTAGCATCCGTCAGTACCTCCATTGTGCCTTTTAACATCATTCCTTTGAAGCCTTCTGCATCACAGAAGTAGATACTGGCCTTGGGATTGGCTTTGTAATGAGCCACTCGCAGGGAGAAGGTATTGGTGGTGAAATAGAATACCTTTATGCCCTCGTGGACACGTGGCGACAGCATCGCCTTGGTGCAGGGGAATCCCTCTTCATCGACAGATGAGATATAGGTGATGGGTAGCGTGTCGGCCATCTTGGCAATCAGATCTTTGACACCAGCAAGCGCTGGGCTCTCCACAGGAGCTGCATCTGCAATCGTCAATTCCTTGCGCCAACGCTTCAGATGCGGGAAGTACATTTTCATCTGTCCGATGTATTCCTCTTTCGTAATCGGCTGCGGCAACCCTTTATTTACTTCATTCACAAATTGAGCACAATGCTCAATCATCTCTTCCATCGTGCACTCCTGCAGGAACTTCCCGTCCTTGTAGCAGTACATGCAGTAATCTTCGTTCTTCGTGCCGTCGGCATTCGTACCTAGCACATCATCTGTGAGCGGCATTCCGCAGCTCTGACAAAATTTCTGTTTCATATTATTTTCTTGTTTGTAATTCATATTTTTACTTTCTGTCTGTCCCCACACAGTAGTCATGCCGCACAGCAGTGCAAACAGCAACAATATTCTTTTCATATAATTTTTGTATTCTGAAAATTTCTTCACCTCACAGCCTTTACTTTCGTAATAGACCAGCATCTCTGGCACCTTCTTCAGATCATAGCTGGTGACACAGTCTGAGAGAACATGCACCGTGTATCCAGCTTTAGTCATATTGAAACACGTTGATTTTACACAGCCTGTAGCATCCGCGCCAGCCACGTAAAACTCATTGATGCCATTCGCTGCAATGAAAGCAGAAAACGCCTCGCTTGTTAGGGCGTTGCTTTTCGTCTTCACGAAGATATTGTCTGACATGACTTTCATCTCAGGCACCAATTCCTCGCCTTTGGTGCCAGGCTTGAACGTCCGCGTACCAGCCGTAACGTTGTTGTGTTTGATATATACCACGTGCATCCCTTCAGCCACAGCCCATTCGATAGCAGCATTGATATTGTCGATGATGTCTCGATAGTGCTTGGTGATGTCGTTCTGGATGTCAATAACGACAAGTGCTTTGTTGCTCATCTTATCCATGTTTTACTCTCTCTTTATCATATACAATATTACTTATTATGTGATAGTTTAAAATGGAATGGCTTGTCGAAATGACGAAGCGAGTAGTAGGTGACTGAGGGGTGTGTCAGATCCATCACCATCGTCCAGAGTGTGCCGCCGACGATGGCACCCTTCTCCGGCAACTGGGTTACTGATGCGATAGTTTCAGTCAGATGGTCTGCGTTCATCACGCCGCCAGCTGCGTCGTACTGCTCCATCAACTTTTCGTGACGGTGGTCGCCCTCATGCAGCCCCACCAGGAACTTCTCCTCGCACAGGTAGTGGTTGGTCACGAAGGGCGATTCTGTCACCACCATCTGATTTTCCATATACTCCACTGCCACACTTCTGCCCGTAGCATCAGCCATCGAGAAGTGATAAGCCGAACCTGGGTCGGAATTCATATCAGAGGCTTTCAGCAACGCCAGGGCCTCGTCGATGTTGGCCGCATTCTTCAGCAGGTACTGTACGGCAGTCGTCGTGGTCAGGTCGGACTTGCTGGTGTTCTGACGAGTCACCACTTTGTCGCCAGCATCCAATACGGCTATTGCTAATCCTTTCTCGTTCAGTCCGTCCAGGGCCATGAACAGTCCTGCCAGAGCCATATATTGGTTTTTGAATCCCTCAGGCTTGTAGTTCTCACCGAAGCCGAAAAAATCAGTAGAGAAAGTGGTGATGGACTCATAGCCCTCATTAGGAATAGTGTGGATGATCAGTGCCGTGCCGTAAGGATAGTCGAAGTTGCGGGCCATCATCACGCCGTCCTCCGGTGTCTTGACCGTGAGCGTAGAACATCCGACGGGCTTGATAGGCACATTGATGCTGTCGGGCTTGAAGTACCCCTTCGACAAGAACTCCATCACGTAACTGGCCAGCACGCTGATATCATTGCATCCACCGCGATCCATCAACTCCTTGAACCCATCATCGCCCTTGTATTCCATATAATACATTCCGTCGTCGAGCTTTTCTGCCGACATTGCTCCCTTAACCAGTGGACCAAACTCCATCCACACCAACACACCTACGACTATCACCAGTCCCAGCACGCTCAACAGTGCAATCTTTAATCCTTTTTTCATTGTCTAATAATTTATGTTTTGATGCTGCAAAGGTATGCAGAGTTGCAGAAAGTACCAAATTTCTGGGATATTCTGCATAAAAATGTGATAATCTATCTCCATCGCTTCGAGCGTGCGCTTCAGTTCGTCCATCAGTTCTGGATAGAAGCTACACATGCGATAGGCAAGCTTCATACGAAAACGTCTGTTTTAGTCTCTCGCTTGTTATCGCCATACTATGTTTCTTACATTTGTTGTCCTAATTCAAACGCCTCGTTCAAAGCTTTGTTATTCTGAAAGTACAGCGGTCGCTTCCCCTGAGAATCGTATTCTCAATCCGAACATCGAATTGGCTGTCCGGTTCAAGTTGCGACAAGATATATAGAATGCTCTGTCGTGAGCACTCACACTGCTGCGGATGGTTTCTCAGCCCACATTTAACTTTAGGGCACGTACATTCCAGATAACTCAGTTCATAAATCTTTCCTGGCTCAATCACCCTACCCGTATAGGACTTGCTATTGTACCCTTCCGTGTAGATCCTGTCAAAATCCCCTTCATACTTGGCATATATTTGCTTATGTATCTGGAGAACATGATCTTTTACACATTCGATGGCTTCTTCTCTATAGCGCATACGTTTTATTTCCAATCGTAATACTCGGATGGGTCTGTTCGCGCCTTGATACTGGTTTGCATCGATGCAGGTTTCGCCAGTTGGAACGAAACCACACTTCTCCATCACTCGGCCAGAGGCAGGATTGTCTACAAAGTGGCCGCTAATGAGCGATTGGATGTCCGTCGTCTCGCGGATATGGTCTAACATCAGTCGCAGAGCCTCCGTGCAGATGCCCTGATTCCAATAGGGCTTGGCCACCCAATAGCCGATGAGCGGCTCACCCTCACGAACAGGCAAATTGCACTCGCAAGATGGACCATAACCCATAGCGCCAATTGCCTCCCCTGTTGCTTTCAGTTCGATTGCCCAAGTGTGGAAGGCATCATTAAAAACGGTGCGGATAATCTCCAGACTCTCTTCCACACTCTTATGCGGTGCCCATCCAGCACGAGGCCCAACATCAGGATCTGAAGCCCATCTGTATAGCACTTCCGCATCGCTGTCTCGCCAAGGGCGCAGTATGATACGATCAGTTTCCATATATCAATAATCCTAAACCAGCTGCCACGAAAACGAGTCCTAATACTCGTGTTATGACAACGAAACTCTTTGAAGGCCCCTTGCCTCCTATTGTCTTCCACTTTTCCGTGACAGACCATATTTTGTTTGCTGGTACGAACAACAGACCGGCGCCCATGACACACATGACGATTGCTGGAATTACTTCTTGTTTCATATCTCAGATATTTTATTCTTCGTATTCTAATTGTCCTGGCAGGCGGAGTTTCTCCTTCTTGGGGAAGGTGGCCTCGTAAGCTTCGAAAGCTTCCGGGTTCTCGTCGGCAACGAAATAGCCCTTGGGTGGACAGTAAGTTCCCTCACGATTGCCCCAATAGCCAGGTATCAGTTCTTGGGCAAGGAAATATGGCACTTCTGAATCTCGCGGTTCTGCATGATAGTGAATATTCATCTTGCTGGCGAGGTCGAAGCCAGCGTGCTTGTAGAACTCGATATTGCCTTCCATTTGCAGAAGACCTATACCCATCTCTTTGGCTGCCTCCAACGCATACTTCAGTAGTTTCAGACCACATCCCTTACGCTTGTAATCTGGATGAATGCTGATGGGGCCGAATGTCCAAGAAGGGTAGGGCGTTCCATCGTTAAGCGTAATCTCTGCTTTCGAAAACATCACATGGCCGATAATCTTTCCAGGCGATTGGTGCTCACCATCGCCTTCCTCCATCACAAAGTCCAGCTCTGGGATGAAGTCGGGATTTGTCCTAAACTGATTGAGCACGTAATGCTCTGTGCATCCAGGACGATAGACGTTCCAGAATGCCTCACGCGTAAGGTTCTCTACCTCGCGATAATCTTTTGTTTCTTCTAATCTGATATTCATTGTAATACTTTATTATCTTTTCAAATACTCCATAATTCCCTTGCGATAGAGTACTGCTGGATCGCTGATGCCCTCTTTCGACAGACGGTCGAATATCCGACAGAACGTCTGCACGTCAGCCTCGCCGAAGGCACGGTAATCGGCAGTCTTACGGCCAGCGATCTTGCAGTTGTACCAGCAAGCCAGACTCTCGAAGGCGCTCCAGGGTACGTAGGTCAGGTCGCGCTCAGAATCGAGTTCCCGTGTGTAGGCTTTCATTTCCTCCACGATGGGGTCGATGCTGTCCTGCATCAGGAAGATGCCGAACTCATGGCTGAACATCGCCAACTGGTAGTCGATGTCTTGATTGTACCAGACGGTGTTGGTGCTATCGTTCAGATTATTGTACGAGGGACCTTTCTGGCCTGCGCGATACAGCAGCCAGTGATAATCGCCACGACACCAAGTGTAGCCCGTCACCCGCTCCCAGTCTTTGATGAACGACTGCGCTTGAATCTTCTGGCTCAGCAGTTGCCGACGCTCCTCCATATCAGCCTTCACTTGTGGATAGATGTTCTTGAGATAAGCGTCGTAGTGGGTCGCATAAACGTCGGCGACTGCACGGACAGCAGCCATCACGTCGGCTGGTGCATTTGCTTTCCTACCTTCATTCATCACTACATTCATCACCACCTGCATCGAATCGACATTAGGAATATTTTCTGCCGAAACGCCGAAGAAGAACGGACCAGCCAACATACCTCCCTCGCCTTGTCCGAAGGTCAGGTAGTCCTTATACTTCTGCAAGGTGTCGATAGCCTCCTGCGGAAGTGTGTAGCCATATTTCGCAGCATACGACGAGTCAGCGAATCCCAGTCTCGCCAACGTATAGAGATGCGTCACGTAGTTCACCTCCGGGCGTATCTCCATCAGTATCTTGATCTCCGGCCTTGGCGTTTGCGCCTGATGGGTTCTGGTCCCAGAAATCAGAAACGCCAAGAGTAATAACGCATGCTTCATTATCACTTTCTTTTTATGGTTTTGCCCAGAATACTTCTGGATCGGTAGTGGTGTCACACTTCCAGTTGTTGTTAACGAAGCCGACGGGGATAAGACGGACGTCAGCCGCTGGGTCGTTATCGCGATAAACGCTTTCGGGATTGAAGCGGTTCAGCTTCTTGCAAACAAAGTAGTACAGGTTCTTCGCCATGTAGGTCTCCAAATAGTATTCCTTCGTCTGCTGCGACTCGTGGTTGTGGTTGGCCGTCTCGCAGAGCACCAAGGGCTGGTCGTTGATCAGTCGCTCGCGCACCTCGGCGATACTGAGCATCGTGCCATTCTCGTCCGTCACCCAGGCATCCATTGTCGGGTCGATGTAGAGCCATTTCTGCAACTGACTCGACCACACAGTATTAATCACATGGCACTCGTAGTCGAGCGAGTCGGCGGGCATACAGGTTACATAGCGGGCGGGGATGCCCATCGACAGATACATCTCGCAAAGCGATATGGCCAACTGTCGGCAGTTCACGCCCTTGCCGGTAGTCTTGTAATAGTTATAAAGGTCGATGGCGTCCAATTCTGCAAATGCCTGGTTGCCGCCGTCGTGGCGGATGTTGTCGTGGGCAAAGTGCAGCAGATTGATAATCTTCGACAGCTCGTCGCCCTGCCCGGCTACGGAGTCAAGCTTGAAGTAGTCGCGAACCATCTGAAGGTTCTTCGATTCCTTAGGCTGATAACGGAACTCCATCTTCGCATCATCCTTGGCATATGGGGCCGACTTCTTCAGCACGGAGATCGGCTGACGGTCTTTCACCTGTGCCTGCAGCGCCTGATATTTCTTATCCTTACGCAGCGAAACGAGGTCGTTGTCGTTCACCATATTATTATAATCTCTGTAGCCCAGTTGGATCGACTGCTCCAGGGCCGCAAGTGCCTGCTTCTTTTGCCCCAGTATCGCATAGCCGCACGCCTGATCGTACAGCAGCAGTCCCTTCTGCTCCTTGATGGCGGCCTCGGGGATGGGCGACACCTTGAAAATCGTGGTGGTGTCGAGCATCGCGATGCAACTCGCCAGTGGAGCCATCGCTTCCTTGTGCTTGCCACTAAAGAACAGGTCACGATACTGCGTTTGATACTTAGAGAATTCTTCTTGGAACTCCAGCATCCGCTGGCTCTGAGCCTTCACGCTCATCACACTCATCAAACCGATGGCCAGTACAGCCAATAATCTCACATTTTTACATAAAATGTTCACGTTCGGCCAATTGCAAGCGAGCTTGCTTGGCGCTCTCTTAATCACATTTTTCATATCATTTTTTTATTATTTGACGTTGCAAAGTTACGAATTGTTGCAGGAACTACCAAATATCTGGGATAATTTGCATCATTCTGTGATAACAGACATTACATACGTGCCTTCTGCTTCGCTCCGGCGCCACTTCCGCGGTACTTCGAGCGAGCCTCGTTGAACTTCCAGACGAGGTCGATGAGGAAGGTGCGACGGGCTGGGTTGTTGACGGACAACTCGCGGATGCCGTAGATGGTGGCGGCGGTCTTGTTGGTGTTCAGAACATCGACGCAACGCACATCAAGAGTTATCATACCTAAGCGGCGGAGATTAAAGTCGCGCTGCACGCCGAGCGTGAGATTGAAACGCTGGGCGGTGATGCTATTGTTGTTGTAGTCACCCTTCGTGGCCCACTGAGCATTGGCACTCAGGCGGAAACTGTGGGGCAGTTCGATGTCGTTGTTCCAAACGAACGCGAAGTATGGGTCGTTGAGGGTCTTGATGGTACCGTCAGCCGTCGGTGTCTTGTAGTTCTGGAATACGGTGAAGGTGTACCACATCGGGTGCCACTTGCCAATGGTGGGACTAGCGGAGAGACTCAGCGAGAGCTGGTTGTAGTCCTCCTCACTGTTGATGGGACGGACGAGACTGATGAGCGGATCGGTGCTGCCGGGGAAAGGCTCGGTGGACATGGTCTCGCTGTTCTTTATGCGACCATAGTCGACGGTCAGGTTCGCCCATTGATAGGCCGCGTTCAGCACGATGCTGTGGGTGTAGGTCGGCTTCAGATAGGGGTTGCCGCTCTGATAGGTGTAACGGTTGGCGTACATTGTCGAGCTGGTCAGGCTTGAGTAGGCAGGACGTTGGATGTCGCGGCGATACGACAGGCTCAGTTGCATTTTGCCGATGGGAGCGGATAGGGTAGCTGTGGGGAACCAGTCACCATAGTTACGGCACACTTCGTCCTCGCGCTTGCCGAAATTGAAGTAGTTGTTCGTCAAGTGCTCGTAGCGCAGACCTGCCTGGGCAAACACCTTGCCGAACTGCCGTCCGTACTCGACGAAGGCTGCTGCCGACTTCTCGTTGATCTCCGTATCGGTGGCCTTGACGGGCACATAGTCGGAAGCCTGGAATGTGTAGGCATCCGTACGATGGTTGTAGCTGTACTCGCCGCCCAAGGAGAAATTGCCCTTCAGCACGGGATAGCTGAAGATGAGCTTCGAGGCCCAGAAATTGTTGCCGCTGTTGGTATTGCTCTCAATGGTGCGGTTGGCGGGGGCGGCACCGACAGCTGTTGTCTGCTCCGTCGTGCGGCCTGGCGTCTTGGTGTCGTCGAAGAGACCGTCGACGTTCAGGTCGATACCCAGTTGTCCCACCTTACCATTATAATACGCATTGAAGATGTGCTTCTTGACATTTTGGTCCTGCCAGATGTAGCTTGCGGAGCGTTCTGTCATGATGCCGTTCTCGAACATATCCGTTAGGTAGTCGCCTTTCGTCTCGCCGCTGGGCGTGCGGTCGTATTTGTAGTAGGCGCCAAAGGTGTGGTTCTCGTTGATCATATAGTTCAATTGTAATTGCGGCGACCATGCATGCCAAGGGTGTCTGATCTCCTGGGTGGAGTGACCCGTTACCTGGTCTGGTCCCACATAGTAAAGCATGTCGTTCACCTGCAATCCCTTGTAGTGGTTATAGGTGCCCACCCAGAACGATCCCGTCACATCGAGTCCGCCCGTGCGGTAGTTGGCGGTGAGGTTATTATTCAGCGAACCGCCATACTGGTACATAAACTGCGTGCTGTTCTGGAAGCTCAGACCCTCGCCCTGTGCCTTCTTCAACGTGATGCGAACGACGGCCTTCACCGAGGCGGCATAGCGGGCGCCAGGGTTCTGCACCACATCGACGTGCTGGATCTGGTCGGAGCGTAGACGCGAGAGTTCCTTCATGTCCTGCACCCGTCGGCCGTTGATATACACCTCGGCATCCCCACGGCCCAGCACCTTCACGCCGCCGTCGCGCTCAGCCTCCAGCGAAGGGATCTTCGACAGGGCATCTGAGACCGTTCCAGCCTTCTCCAGTATCGTACCGGCGACGGTGGTGCGCATGGCGTCGCCCTTCACGTGGGTCTTCGGCAACTGCCCCTTCACCACGACCTCGCTGAGCAACTGCGTGTCCTCCTTCATCTGGATGGTCAGGCCCTCGCCCGCGTTTATATATAAGGTCTGGTAGCCCACGCTGGTCACCTTGAACAATCCTTCGTTCACATCCGTCACAATCTTGAACACACCGTCCATGTCCGTCGTCGCTCCCTGCACGAAGGCCGAGTCGGGCAGCGACAACAGCACTATATTCACGAAAGGCATCGGCTCGCCCTTCTCGTCAATCACTCGTCCGCCCCAGTCCTGTATCTTAGCGAACGTCATCATCGTCATCATCATTGCAGCCATTAGCGCTACGAATCTTAAACTTACATTCTTCATATCATTCATCATTTAAAACGATTCTTTGACTTATTTGTCGTATTTGACGCTGCAAAATTACAGATAGTTGCAGAAACCCCTGCATAAGTGGGATATTATGCAGGGGTTTGTGACGAATGGTGTGATAAACGGTAAATCTGGGACGAATGGTAGTATTTTACCACACTAATGCCCGCTTCTCCATGGGGATGAACATCTTGTCTGTGGACTTGATGCCGAAGGCCTCGTACCAAGTGTCAATCATTGGCAGGGCGGCCATCACACGCAGACGAGCGGGTGAGTGAACGTCGCTGTTGACGAGCATGGCGGTGTACTCAGGTGTGCTGTTGCAGGCCCAAACGCGGGCGTAGGCCAAGTAGAAGCGCTGGGCAGGGGTGAAGCCATCGACATCGCCGAGGGGCTCCTGTTTCATGCGGTTCTCAACGGCACGATAGGCAATCTTCAGACCGCCATTGTCGCTGACGTTCTCGCCAAGGGTCTTCTGGCCGTTCACCTTCAGTCCGGGTACGGCCTCCTGCTCCGAGAACCAGTCGGCAATCACCTTGGTGCGCTCGTCATAGCGCGCCTTATCGTCAGCCGTCCACCAGTTGGCCAGATTGCCGTCCTTGTCGAACTGACAGCCCTGGTCGTCGAAGCCGTGGGTCATCTCGTGGCCGATGACGGCACCGATGGCACCATAGTTCGAGACGTAGACAGCCTCGGGATCGAAGAACGGGGGCTGCAGGATGGCAGCGGGGAAGTTGATGCTGTTGAAGAGCGGATGATAGAAGGCGTTGACTGTCTGCGGCGAGCAGGTCATCATGGTCTTGTCAACGGGCTGGTGCCAGTATTTGCGCAGTTGGGCCTGACGCGACTCCTGCCTGATGCGGATGAAGTTCTCGACGAGGTTCTCCGTTTCGCGGATATCGACAAACTTCTCCATGTCCTGCCACTTGTCGGGGTAGCCCACGTTGATGTGCATGGCGTGGAGTTTCTCTAATGCCTTGGCTTTGGTGGAGTCTCTCATCCAGGTGTTCTCCTTCAGACGGTCCTCAAAGGCCTGCTGCAGGTCCTTCACCAGACGGTAGACGCGCTGTTTGCTGGTCTCAGGGAAGTAGTCCTTGACATAGAGCTTACCGATGGTCTCGCCCAGATTGCCGCTGATGGTACTGACGGCACGCTTCCATCGGGGTTGCTGCTCCTGCACGCCGCTGATGACCTTCGAGGCCTCGAAGGCACGGTCGGTGAAGGCATCGCTCAGGAAGCCGCTGTAGGCCTGGATGACGTGCAACTCCATATATGACTTCAAGTCCTCGACGCTCGTCTCGGCCAGCACTTTCTCTACCTCGTGCAGCGCATCGAACTCACCGACGTTCACCACGTCGATGTCCTTCGGCAAGCTCAAAGCATCACGATAGGCCACATAGTCGATACCCTTGAAGTCGTTGAGCAGCTGCTCCCACGGCATCGGATGGTTCGTGGCCATCGGGTTGCGACGGGCCACCTGGTCGAGTGTCTTCATACCTATCCTATATTCTATGGCCCATGCGGCCTGCATCTTCTGCTCGGCGGCAGCATCGCTGTAGCCCACCATCTTCAGATAGTCCTTGTTCAGACTCTTCATAGCGGCGACGGTGGCCTGCTGTTGCTCGTTTGGCTGGTCGTAGTACTCCTTGGGCAGCGAGGCACCACCATGTCCCGCAAACATCATATACTCCGACGAATTGAACGGGTTCAGGCTCAGACTGAGGCCGAAAGGAGCAGTATTAAATCCCTTGGCATCGAAGGCGTACATCAGACGCAAAGCCTCGTCGCGGGTCTGCACCTCGCGTACCTGCTTCAGGTAAGGCATAATCGGCTCGTAGCCCATCTTGTTACGACTGACGCTATCCATGTAGAGACGATAGAGCGCACCAATCTTCTGTCCGTCCGAACCCTGCGGCAGATCCTTCTTCTCTGCATATGCCAGAATGAGTTTGTTGATACGGTCGTTGTTCAGTTCGCTCAGGTCGGTGAACGCCCCGTTCTCAGGGTGTTGCGCATCCAGCGGGTTCGCCTTCAGCCATCCGCCTATGGCGTACTGCCAGAAGTCATCGCCAGGTTTCACACTCGGATCCATGTTGGACCTCAGATTCTGTGCCGTGCCTGCCAAGCTAACAAGAGCGAGGGCTACGGCGAAAAACATTCTTTTAATCATTGTCTTAATATGTTTAATGTTCAACATTTTACTTGTTAGACGCTAGGTGCAGCCAGAAAACTACATGACTTGCTAAGAAAATTAATTCTTGATATCCACACCGCCGAAGAAATTGCTGGCTACGATAAACAATAATTCTGCATCCTTACTGAAGTCGAACTGGCGATAGTCATCATACGACAATTGGATGTCTGGGGTGAAAGTCTTTGCTATAGGATGATCTGCGGGAAAGCAACTCTGTAGTGAATTGGATGCAGAGCATTCAAGACCGGTATTCGGCAACTTGAATCGTGTAACCTCCATAAACGTGTTGGGCGCCTGTCCGGAAGGTACGCCTACCACTTTGGCTCCCATCTTCCACAGCATGTATGCGGTATGGAAAGCAGCGCTGAAGGTCTGCACGTCGGTAACCACATAGATTTCTTCTGGCGTGTAGATGGGTTCGCCGTTTTGTGCTTCGAGAATGCTCATGTCGGCACACATAAACCAATCGAAACTGCTGATGTTTGAAGATTGTTCAATGAAATCGCCCATCTTCAGCGTTGTGCCTCTGCTCTGGTTGAGCTGTTCTAAGGTGGTATTATTTTTCTTGAGCCAACCGTCCGATACTTTGGTAGCAAAGTGCATGCCTAAATCGGTATCCATGAAACGCTTTCCGTAGAGCTCGTAAAGCGCAGCATACATGATCATCGTCCAACCACCACCATTGCCGCGCAGGTCTATGATGAGACGAGGACTGTTGGCAGCCTTCATCTCGCGCAGCATCTTGGCAAAGACTTCGGCCACAATTACATCTGATTTCAGACCGTAGCTTTCGAGATTTTGTACGTCGGCACTCACCACTGAGTTGATGCACATCACCATCGTTTGTTTGCTGTCATCGATGAAACGGTATTCGAAATTCTTATGGGGGAAACGCTCATCAGTAGATGTCCATACAATGTTTTCCCAAAACGGACCGTTGGGGTAGAAGGGCAGACTGACGAGCGTATCCTTGCCATTAGCCATGCGGAACTTCATTGAGACTTGTTCTTTATTGAATGTAGGGAATAGTTGTCGCAGGGTGTTGGTGTTGCCAATGTTTCTACATGCTTTACCCATCAGTCCATAGCGATTTTCTGAAACAACAAGTTTGTCGAGGCGATCAAGTACCGATTCTAATGGCTCACCTTCCACCTCGCATAACATCGCTCCCTTCAAGGACTCCAGTTCCTGAGTGTATCCGTTTACGATGATGCCATCGGAAATCACCTTAAATTTCAGCGGTACCCATTGGTCTTCTATTTTCTTGGACGCTTTATCATACCCTATATAAGTATGTCCGTCGTGGAGTGCGGATATCAGTTTGGTCACTTCCACCTGCATCTCGTTAAGTGTCAAGGAGTCTTGGTTAGCCAGCTCATCTCTCAGCTGCTTCACAGCCTTGTCAAACCCATCCTTCCCGCCAAAAGCACTATAGGGATCGGGATGTATCTGCTCCAATTGACTGAAGAAATAGTCGTAATCCTGAAGCAGACAGTTTTGCTTGGATATATAACCGTTTTGCGCCTCGACCCCCTGTGCATTTGCGAGTGTCGCCACAAATAGGGCTAATGATATTATTGTTCTCATCATTTGTTTTCTTTTCCTCTTAATTGTTACAAGATAGATGCATATATCCCAGCTCCTATGAGGCAGAGAATAAGACCGATGAGCATGCCCCAGAGTGACTGCACAAAGTGGTAGCGCTTCTGGTGGTAGGCTGCATTCATGTGCTCAGTGCCAGGTAGTCTGACGGACTTCATGTTAGCGAAGAGCACCCAGTCGAGGATGAAACAGTCGTACCAGTCGATGAAGAGCCAGATGCCGTAACTCAGTGCAAAGGCCGACCAGAAGTCGTAGGCTCCTGCAAGTTTCATAAGACCCAACATCACCAGGAGCGCAAGAAGTAGCGCACAGCCTTTCTTGACAAGTACCGTCTTCGAGAAGAATTTCGACGGTAGGCGCTCATGGGTCTTAAAGTATTCTTCCTGAATATCCTGTGGATAATCGTGAATCCACCACACGGGATTTCTTACCAGCGGTATCAAGATCATCGCCGTAAAGGCAATGGTCATCACGATAGTCTCTGCTATGACAATTGTCCAATTCATCTTTTTCTTTTTTACACTTTGACGCTGCAAAAATACTGGTCTTACGACGCATTTGTTAAAAGATGGCCCCAGATTTGCTCACAATAAATAATCTCCTTCAATTCTAACTGTGGCCTTGCCGCCGAAGAGGACTTGCCCGTTCGTGTACTTTAGCTTTACTGAGTTGAAGATACGGTCATTACCGCCCTGCTCAATGGTGATGGGGGTGCCATTCCAGAGATTTTCGCTCAGCAGATAGTTGGCGAAGGCACTGTTGCCAGAACCAGTGGCGGGGTCTTCGAGATAACCGAACTTGGGGGCGAAGACTCTTGTGTGTGCGAAGGCGTTGGCATCAGCAGTCTGCTTCGAGAAGATAAGAATGATGTCGATGTCGTTCCCCTCGCAGAAGATCTTCAGTTCCTGTTCATTGGGGAAAACTGAAATCTCTGTTTCTAAATCAGTTATCGGCACAATAAGTGTGCGCAGGCCAGCATCGATGATGTGGATGGGAAAGTCTTGACGGATGGCTATATTGTTTAGCCCCAGTGCCTTTCCGATTGCGTCGATTGTTAGGTTCATGGGAAGTTCGATAGGGGCGGGAGCGGTGATATACACAGCATCCTCTGTGTCGATGGCATTGAACACCTCGACGATGCCCTTGCAGTTGGTTTCAACCTTGACAACAGGCTTCGATCTTAACGCAGCATTGTCCTTTATCATTGAATACATCGTGGCGATGGTGCCGTGGCCACAGAAGTCCACCTCGCATTCCGACGAATAGTAGGTCAGCTTGCAGTCGGTCACATCCGACTGACTACAAAACACTACTTCCATCACGAAACCCTTGTGCTCTCTCGCCACGGCCTGCATCTGCTCTGGCGACAGCGTTTCCTCTCCCATAAAGACGCATGCGGCCGGATTGCCGAGCGAGGCCCCAGCCGTAAATGCATTACTTTTGATATACTTGTATCTTTTCATTATTTTTAATGTTTTGACGCTGCAAGGACGGTCTCCTCGTTTTACGATTCCGTGGTGATCTCCTCTATCTGGTCGATGATGTCCTGATACTGGCATTGGGTCATAGAGTGCATCTTAAGAGATACAGGTGTTCAGGGTGACGCGATAAATCCACGTCTTGATGTCACTGCGATGCTCGAAGCTCTCGAAACCTTTCCAAAGATTGACTAGTACCTCCTGAAACAGGTCGTTCACTTCGTCGGCATCCTGCGAGAACATGTAGCACACGGTGTAGATGGTGTTTTTCTGTTCCGCTACGGTTTGCGCAAACTGTCTTCCTAATGTTGTCATTGTCTCATCTGTTTTTTTGAATCTTTACACTCATTAGACGCAGTATGGTTACGAAAAACCACACGAATATCTAATTATTTTTCTATTTACATTGTAATTAATACTGTTCTACAAAGTCGCGCACAAGATTGAAGACTGGTTCATAGCTGTCGAAACGGACCGTCTTGTAGTTGTCGAAAATGGTGTGGTAGTACTGAAAGGCATCGCCTTTCTCGTTCTCCAGGAAGATGCAGGGCACGTGGCGCGTGGCGAAGGGATAGTGGTCGCTATTGGCAGCCAGATCGCCTCGATGTAGGGCCTTGAAATGATGCTTCTCTGCATTGATCTTCTCAAAGAGATTGTAACCGCGCATGCCTTCGTCGCTGACCTCGCAATATTGTACGGGGTTGTTGTCGCCGATCATATCTATATTAAATAGGTACTTAATCTGGCTCAGCGGCACGATGGGATGCTCGGCATACCACGTAGAGCCGCGCAGGTTGGCATCCTCGCCCGAGAAGGCGATGAAGTACATATCGTAGGGTGGGCGATGTTTGGCGTAGTAGGCGGCAAGGGTAACGATGGCGGCAGTGCCTGAGGCATTGTCGTTGGCACCGGCATAGAATACCTTCTTGCCCAGATTGCCCAGATGGTCGTAATGCGCAGTGAAGACGTAGCAACTGTCGTGGCGCTGCCCCTCGACCTTAGTAATGACGTTGAAGCATTCGTAGTCCTTCAGGAACTTATTGTCGACGTTCGCTTTCACACGCTGCACACCTTCGATGGCTTCAGGTGTTACCCATATGATGGGCTTGTCCACCACCTTCTCGCCGTAGGCTTTGAAAAATTTTATTGGCGCCTCCCATGTATAGATGAGGCCGGCATTTGGACATTCGCCAGCCTTTTGTAGACGGGAAAAGTCCTTGCGATGCTTGTAAGTAAACCAGAACTCGCATGCCACCATGCAGTTGGCGTATTCAGGCTTGGCAAGATCAGCAAACATACGGTCGGCATCGTAGTTCAACGTATCGACATGATAAACCGGAAACTCGCCCTTCACGCCAGGCGAATACTCTCGCATAGAGAAATCTACGCCAGCGCGCAGTTTCCTACCATCGGCCCACATCTGCATCTTTCCGCAGAACGTATTGATATCCAACTTGAAGGGCTGCAGTGCCACCTCATCTACGCCTGCCTTCTCGAACTCTCGCTGAAGATACATTCCCGCCTTATTGGCACCATTCTTGGCATAGCCGCGCCCTTGATACTTGGCACTACTCAGTTCCTTAATCACTCGTTTGTAATGTGTCAGGTCCTGCGCCCCAACCATTGTGGCCGCAAGTGCCATAAAAATGATTCCTATTACTCGCATTATGATGACGTAACTCTTAGAAGGTCCCTTGCCATTAATAGTCTTCCACTTTTCCGTGACAGACCATATTTTGTATGCTGGTACGAACAATAAACTTGCCCCCATGACACACATTACGATTGCTGCAATCACTTCTTGTTTCATATCTTATACATTTATTAATATTGACTGTGCAAAGGTATGAAATTATTGCTATTCCTCCAAATTTCTGGGATATTCTGTATCGATTTGTGACGAATTACTCGCACAAAGTGTGGATTGCATCTCGGTAGTACGAGGGATGTATTTAATAACCTTCATGTCTTGTTATTCGCTTACGCGCATCATGCTATCGCTCAGCATAATTCAAGCGAGCTTGATTCTGCTCTCGCTTAATCGCATTATTCGGAATGTACAGCGGTCGCTTCCCCTGAGAATCGTATTCTCAATCCGGACATCGAATTGGCTGTCCGGTTCAAGTTGCGACAAGATATATAGAATGCTCTGTCGTGAGCACTCACACTGCTGCGGATGGTTTCTCTGCCCACATTTAACTTTAGGGCACGTACATTCCAAATAACTCAGTTCATAAATCTTTCCTGGCTCAATCACCCTACCCGTATAGGACTTGCTGTTGTCCCCTTCCGTATAGATCCTGTCAAAATCTCCTTCATACTTGGCATATATTTGCTTATGTATCTGGAGAACATGATCTTTTACACATTCGATGGCTTCTTCTCTATAACACATATTCATATAGTGTTTATTGTCTTTTGTCCTATTTGTATTTCGGTACAACCAACAGCAATATGCTCAAGACAAATATCACCCACGCACAAGGATTGTGTGGCATAAAGCAAACGGCGAGGATACCATCCACGACCAGCATGCTATAAGTCAAGAGGAGAGGCGTGCGCAGGAAGGGATGCTCCTTTGCTTTTCCACACAGCATATGTACGATGCTGCCACCCAATATCAGCATGGCACCACACATCAGACTGAAGTAGATACATGCCCGTTGCATCCCTTCGCTGAGAGGTGCGAACTTATCGGCTATCATGGGCGAGAAGGTGGCTGCAATGTGGATGAAGCCCATCACGATAACTCCAATGGCAAGGAGTTTGATAGTTATAATCTTGTTCATTACTCAATTATAAAACTACGTGGATAAAAATCGCTATAGAATCGACCATCGGAGGCGGTGAACTTCAAGACGCAGTAGTTCGGGTCGGTCACGCCACCTGGGTAATACTGCTCGTCGCCATTACGCCAAATCATCGGTTTTCCATGTTCGAACAGGAAGGACGAGTTGAACTTCTCGGCCTTTGAGTTCGACACCGACCACTTCAACTTTGTCCTTGGCAGTGGTGGTGACGTGGTGGCAGCCGGCATCATTGTCAGTCGCGAGGATGGGAACGGTAACTGGCTCCGCAGCAACTGCCAGTTTGTGCTCAACGAAGCAGCATTCGGCCCAGACCTATGTAGTCTGGCAAAGGCTGTTGCGTACAGTTACAAGGCGCCTGAGATTGACATGGACTCTGAGTTTTATCTCAATAACGCCGATGGATACCGCCGCTGAGATACTTACTCAATCACCTCAATATAGAAGCTGAACGGACGGAAGCCGTCGTTGCAGCTGATCATCGCACTCATCGGATTCTTCATCCATCCGTCGTAGAAGTTACCTTCGCCTCGGGCCAGCGATTCCACGAACTCCCTCATGGAATACCATGCTGACGGACACATTCCTTCAGGCCGCTGCCCGTCGATGGAAATCCACTGCTGACCCTCCCTGACATCGCAGGTATGCTCAATCGGGTTCTCGTATTTCGCCATCAAATCCTCATAGACCGTCTGGCGAATCGCTGTGATTCGTACTTTGTTCATATTTTTGTTTATATTCGTTTTCTTTTATGACTCTTTACTTGATGTACTTCACCTTCGAAGCATCGCGGGGCTTAGCGTCAGGCTGCTCGTCAGGATAGCCAACGGCGAGGATGTAGTTCAGCTTGTAGTCGGCAGGGATGTCGAGACGGTCGAGGAAGAATTTGCATTTCTCGTTTGACAAAAGGAAGCGCACAGGGCCACCGAGACAACAGGTGCCGAGACCCATCGACTGTGCTGCCAGCATCATATTCTCGCCCAGCAATCCTGCATCGAGTTCACCACCGCCATTGGCAGGAGTACAGACGCAGATAAGGTTTGGCGCATTGCGGAACATATTCTTGAAGTCCTTGTCGCGGGTCACCTGCTCTGGATTCTGCTGTTTGAACACCTCCGTCACGTCGGCAATCAGCTTCTGGTCTTCCACCACACGGATAATCCAAGGTTGACGGTTTCCTCCGCTCGGAGCATTGATGCCGCACTTCACGATGACCTCCAATTTCTCATGTTCAACGGGCTTGTCGAGGTATTTGCGTATGGAGCGACGTGCCATCATATTGCTCAGTACAGGATTAACCTCCATCTGCATATCGGCCTCGATGTCGCTGATCTTGTCCGTCGGCTCATAGCGTTTCAACACACGCCCGTCACGACTGATGAGGAACTTGGTGAAGTTCCATTTGATGTCACTCTTCTTATCGAAGTCAGCATCACGCTTACGGAGCATGTCGTCCATGAACTTGCCGCGCTGGTCGTTGGTGTCGAAGCCGCCGAAGCCTTTCTGGGCTTTCAGCCAGGTATAGAGCGGGTGCTCATTGGCACCGTTCACCTCAATCTTGTCGAACTGAGGGAACTGGATGTCGAAGTTGGCCGTGCAGAACTGATGAATCTCCTGGATAGAGCCGGGTGCCTGTTCGCCGAACTGATTGCAAGGGAAGTCCAGAATTTCCAAGCCGTCTTTCGAATACTTCTCATAGAGTGCTTCAAGTTCCTTGTACTGTGGCGTGAATCCGCATCGCGTAGCGGTGTTTACAATCAACAACACCTTACCCTTGTACTCGGCGAGCGACACATCTTTTCCCGCATCGTCCTTCACCGTGAAATCATAAATACTCTGTGCTGAAAGGGTCAGCACGCCCATCATTGCCATGAGGCAGAAAAACATTTTTCTCATAATCGTATAGTTTTTGTGGATTAATACTAAATTTAATTCAGGGTGTAAAGATACGAATTAAGGCTCATTTGCCCACGCAAAAGTGTGTAAAGATGTTTCCTAATACTTCGTTAGTCAAGATGCGGCCCTGACCGGTGATGTTGGCGAGGTCGTCTAATACGAGCCTCAGGTCCTCAGAAACAAGATCGCCACTAAGGCCGGACTCCAAGCCAGACAACACGCGTGAGAGGTTTTCGTGGGCGCTGACTAAAGACTGGTACTGCCGTGATGAAGTAACGATGATGTCCTGCTCTGAAAGTTCTGGAATGTTGGCAGCCTCGAAGATCGCTCGTTCCAGCTTGTCGATGTTCGTGCCTTGCTTGGCAGAGATCTCGACGGTGGGGATGTCCTTCAGTCTAGGATCAGATACGAAGGATGTCTCGGATGTTGATATGATGTCAATCTTGTTTCGTATGATAATCAATGATTTGTCTTTGCAACGTTCGAGCATCTCTTGAATGTCTTCCGTTGTTGGTTCTGCATCGATGATCCATAGCACGATACGGGCTTTTTCGATAGCGGCGTAGGTGCGATTGATGCCAATCTGTTCCACCTCGTCTGTGGTCTGCCGGATGCCGGCAGTATCGATAAATCTGAAGGTGATGCCGTTGAGGTCTATCGTATCTTCTACAGTATCTCGGGTCGTTCCGTGTACTGATGAGACGATTGCACGGTCATCGCGAAGCAGTTTGTTTAGCAACGTTGACTTCCCCACATTTGTTTTACCTACCAAAGCCACGGGAATGCCATTCTTCAGGGCTTGCCCGGTCTCGAAAGAGTGAGCGAGCGTCGTAATGCGATTGTTGATTTTATTCGCAATATCCAACAACTCGCTGCGGTTGGCAAATTCGAGGTCTTCGTGGTCTGAGAAGTCGAGTTCGAGCTCTAAAAGTGAAGTGAGTTTCAGAAGCTGTTCACGAAGGCGTGAGAGCTCTGACGAGACGTTGCCTCTGAGTTGCGACATGGCTATCTGATGGGTGGCCTTGTTGCCTGATGCGATGAGGTCTGCGATGGCCTCGGCCTGCGAGAGATCCATCTTGCCGTTGAGGAATGCCCTCTGCGTAAACTCGCCCGGCTGAGCCATCCGACAGCCGTTTTGGATCAACAGCTCAATCACCTTACTTAATATGTAGCGGGAGCCGTGACAGGAGATTTCTGCGGAGTCTTCGCCGGTGTAAGAGTGGGGAGCACGGAAGACGGAGACCAGCACATCGTCGATGACCTCATCTCCGTTTCTGATGTGACCATAGTGGATGGTGTTGGGCTGAGCATCTGTCAGATTCCTGGAGAAAATGCGAGAGAGAATCCCAAGCGATAGAGGGCCTGAGATGCGGATGATGCCGAGGGCTCCACCGGGGGCAGTGGCGAGGGCGCAGATGGTGGTGTTCATTGTTGATGGTTCAGACCACCCCTAGCCCCTCCTAACTTAGGAGGGGAAGAGGTTACTAAATGCGGTCGAGGACTTTGCTGATGAGGGTGTCGATCGAGTTCTTGTATTCGGTGTTCATCTCCGTGGTGTAACGGTTGGCGATGACCATGCAACAGGTCATAGCACGATGGCCCAGGATGGAGGCGAGACCTGCGACAGCAGAAGATTCCATCTCGAAGTTGCAGATCTTCATGCCCTCGTATTCGAAAGCCTCGATCTTCTCGTTCTGCTTCGGATCGGCAATCTCTGCACGCAGCATACGTCCCTGAGGACCATAGAATCCTCCGCAGGAGACGGTGTAGCCACGCACCATATCGTCCTGGGCAATCTGATTGATGAGTTCCTCGTCGGCGATGGATACGTAGGGCGCACCCTTGATGGGATCCCATTGCATGTGCTCGCAGAAGGCCTTCTCCATCGGAATGTCGCACACCACATTGCGGCCGGCATAGTAGTTGAGCAGGCCGTCGAAGCCGATGCTCTTCACGGAGGCTACGAAACAGCCTGTTGGGGTGAAGGGCTGCAAGCCGCCACAGGTGCCGATGCGCACCATCGTCAGCGTGCGATGCTCGTCACGTTCCTCACGGGTAGCATAGTTGATGTTAGCGAGGGTATCGAGTTCGTTGACTACGATGTCGATGTTGTCGCAGCCGATGCCGTGACTCTGGCAAGTGATACGCTTGCCTTTGTACATGCCTGTGATGGTGTGGAACTCACGGCTCGAGACCTCGCACTCTTTTGAGTCGAAGTGGTCTGCAACGGTGTTAACACGTGCTGGATCGCCCACGAGGATAATCTTGTCGGCCAGCTGCTCGGGCTTCAGATGGAGGTGGAAACAAGAGCCGTCGTTGTTGATGATCAGCTCTGATGCAGGAAATGTTTTCTTATTCATAGACTTAATGCTTTATTTGTTATTATTGTTTTCTTCATTACGGATTTGCTTCTCCAACGCATGGATGGTGTCGCGGAGCAGCAGGGCCTGCTCTTCGTTGTGTAGGATGACCTCACGGAGCAGACGGCGCCCGTCCTCATCAGCACGGGCAAAGCGGTCGCGTGCCTTCTGGAGGTCAGCCTCGATAGTGGCCTGACGCTCACGGGCCTTGAGCAACTCGCGATAATTGTTTGCAGCCGTAGGGGAACGGAAGTCTTTGACGCTGGTGTAGGTCAGACGGTCGTTGATGACGATGGCCGTATTCGTGGCCGTCGTGTTTTCTGCGGCAGGGTGGGCATCCGTTGTGCCGATGGCCTTCAGACGGTCAAGGGCAGCTCGACGCTCATAGCCGTTGCCCCAGGTGTCTGCGATGCGGACGATGTCTGCGAAATTGCGGATCTGCTGTTCCGTGTATTTAGAAGGATCGTAGGAACGTCGCGTCTCAGGCAGGATGAAGATGTAGACACACACCTTCCCCTCAGGCTGGCGACGGTCGCTGACGAAATAGCCGATGCCTGTCTCTTCGTCGGCGGCATACATATAGTCGTTGGCCTCGGAGTTGAAAGGCATACCGATGTTCTCAGGCTTGAGGAAACTGCCGCTGCGAGAGTCGTAGCGTGTGAAGAAGATGTCGTAGCCGCCGATGCTCTCTTCGCCTTGGGCTGCGAAGTAGAAGGTGATGCCGTCGTTCATCATGAAGGGGTAGTCGGCATCTGTGATTCCTTCGGAGAGTCCTTTCAGGGGAGTGCCCTCACCCCAGACGGTGCCCAGTTTGTCGCTGGTGTAGAGGCGACGATAGCCGCTGCCGTCCGTACGGCTGAAATAGACCTTGTTGCCCATCTCGTTGAGGAATGCATGGCCGCTGATGGACTTGCCGAAGAACTGCCCGGTGGTGGTCAGCGTGCCGGTCTCGGAAGAGAGACGATATTGGGAGAGGAAACGGTCCTTGTCTGTGACGATGCTGTCGATGAAGACGATCTGCTGGGTCATCTCACGCATGTTGGTGATGCGAGGATCCTCCTGCGGCTCCTCGACGATCTCCACGACGGGCTTCTTCACGGGCCGCTTTTTTTTCTTCTGCGCATTCAGCGAGAACGGCAGAAGGAGAGCTAAAGAGAGTATCGCAATCTTCCTGATGGTCATATATTCATTCTTCTATGAGTTTGTTTTCTGTTTCAAGGGCTCCCCAGATGCTGTAGCGCGCCTCGGGGTTCATCTGTTCGAGTTGGTCGTAAAGCCGCTTGATGTCCGTGCGGTGCGAGTTCGTCTCGTAGGGACAGAGTTTCTGCTGCTTCTGATAACCCTGCAGCTCAGCGTAGGCCTTGATGTCGGACTCAGGGATGAGGCAGAGCGGACGGATGATCGTGAGTGGCATCTTGCGCATCGTCAGACGGGCCGGCATCGTGGCAAAACGAGCCTGATAGGTGAGGTTCATCAGCGCCGTATGGATGAGGTCGTCTTGGTGATGGCCGAGGGCGATCTTGTTGCAGCCGAGTTCCTGGGCGAGATTGAAGAGCAGCTTGCGGCGGTTCCAGGAGCAGAGAAAGCAGGGCTGCTTTTGGCGTCTTCTGAACTTTGCGCTCGGCTCTGCCGCTTCGCTCTTCGAAGAACTTTGAGCTTTGAACTTTATGATATCTTCGTCCGCTGCATTGTTCTCATCAATGACCTCGAAGCGGGTAGTCCTGATGTGGAGCCTGATGCCGAGGGAGTCGCAGAAGGCTTGGAGATAGTTGGTGTCCGTCTCGTAGCGGATGTTCTCCATCCTTACGTGCAGGGCCTCGACGGTGAATCGGGGATGCTGGATGAGTGAACGCTTTGCCAGCAGTTCCGTCAGCAGGAGAGAGTCCTTGCCGCCTGAGAGCCCCACGAGGATACGGTCATCATCTTCTATCAGATGATAAGTAGCCATCGCCTTGATAAAACGCTCGTTAAGCCTCTTCTCCAGGCGACGGCTCTCTATATCACTCTTAATTGTCAATTATCAATTATCAATTTTCAATTATCCCCTTCAGATGCTTGTCCATATTCAGGGCAGCACGACGGCCATCGCCCATAGCGAGGATCACCGTAGCACCGCCACGCACGATGTCACCACCTGCGAAGATCTCTGCGCGAGAAGACTGCATCTCCTCAGAGACGGCAATCGTGTTCTTACGCCCCAGTTCGAGGCCAGGGATGGACTTCGGCACGAGCGGGTTGGGGGATACACCCACAGCCACGATCACCTGATCCACATCGAGCGTCACTGTCTTACCCTCTACAGGCACAGGCGAACGACGGCCTGAAGCATCAGGCTCGCCCAATTCCATCACCTGAAGGATGGCCTGCTTCACGGCACCCGTCTCGTCGGCGATATACTCGATAGGATTGTGCAGCGTCAGGAAGTTGATACCTTCCTCCTTGGCGTGCTTCACCTCCTCCAGACGGGCTGGCATCTCAACCTCAGAACGACGATAGACGAGCGTCACCTCAGCACCCAGACGCTTAGCCGTACGGCAAGAGTCCATTGCGGTGTTACCACCACCCACCACGAGCACACTCTTGGCAGGATTCAACGGTGTATCGGTCGTAGGATTGGCTGCATCCATCAGGTTCACACGTGTTAGATACTCGTTGGAAGACATGATGTTGATGCTGTTCTCACCAGGGATATTCATGAAGTTGGGCAGACCAGCTCCAGAGCCTACGAAGATGCCTTTAAAGCCTTGAGCCTCAAGCTGTTCTACGCTGATGGTCTTACCGACGATGACGTCCGTCTGGAAGTGAACGCCCATCTTGGCAAGGTTATCAATCTCGACGTCGACGATCTTGTTGGGCAGACGGAACTCGGGAATGCCATATTTCAGCACGCCGCCAATCTCGTGCAGGGCCTCGAAGACATACACGTCGTAGCCCTTCTTCACCATATCGCCAGCAAATGACAATCCTGCAGGGCCAGAACCCACGACGGCAATCTTGATGCCGTTGGCTGGTGCAATCTCAGGCAGACTGATGTTTCCGCTCTCGCGCTCGAAGTCAGCAGCAAAACGTTCCAGATAACCGATGGCCACAGCAGGCTCGTTCATTTTCAGGTGGATACACTTGCTCTCACACTGCTTCTCCTGCGGACAAACACGACCACAGACGGCAGGCAGGGCAGACGTATCTTTCAGCACCTTCGCAGCAGCGAGGAACTGACCACGCTCGATATTCTTGATGAACGACGGGATATTGATGTTCACAGGACAGCCCTCAACGCAAGTAGGCTTGGCACAGTCCAGACAGCGCTTGGCCTCAGTCATCGCCATCTCCTTGGTCAGGCCGATATTGACTTCCTCAGTACGGGTGGTAGCACGATAGACGGGATCGAGCTCAGGCATCACAACACGCTCAATCTGCGTGCGCTCCTTCGGCTTCATCGAAGCGCGAAGCTCCTTACGCCACTCTGCATCGCGATCGGTCAGGATGTCTATTGTATCGTTGGTAGGATCGCTGTCCATCACTATATCAGTGGTCTTTGAATTGTCAATTGTCAATTGTCCATTATCAATTGAATCAAGGTGCTCTTCGTAATGAGCCAGTTCCTCCTGCTCCTCACGCTTGAAGGTACCCATGCGCTTGAACATCTCATCCCAATCGACGAGTGCGCCATCGAACTCAGGACCGTCGATGCAGACGAACTTTGTCTTACCACCGATAGTGAGTCGGCAGGCACCGCACATACCAGTACCATCCACCATAATCGTATTCAGCGATACTTCGCAGGGGATATTGTGCTTCTGGGCGGTGAGGTTCGAGAACTTCATCATGATGGGAGGGCCAATAGCGAACACCTTATCGACGTGCTCCTGCTCGAAGAACTTCTCCATACCTACGGTCACCACGCCTTTCTCGCCGTACGAGCCATCATCGGTCATGATGATCACCTCGTCAGAGCTCTCGCGAACCTTGTCCTCAAGGATAATCAGATCCTTAGAGCGGCCAGCCATCACAGACAGCACACGGTTGCCGGCAGCCTTCAGTGCCTGGATGATTGGCAGCATCGGAGCCACGCCCAGACCACCACCGGCACAGACGACAGTACCGTATTTCTCAATCTTCGTGGGATTGCCCAGCGGGCCTACCACGTCAGTCACATAGTCGCCTTCGTTGAGGGCGCAGAGTTTCTTGGATGAGAGACCCACCATCTGGACAACCAGCGTGATGGTGCCTTTCTCGATGTCGGCGGCAGCGATGGTCAGCGGCATACGCTCACCTTTTTTGCCTACGCGCACGATGACGAAGTTGCCGGCCTTACGGCTCTTGGCAATCAGCGGAGCCTCGATCTCAAAAAGGAATACCTTTTCAGAGAACTGCTCTTTTCTTACAATCTTGTTCATATTGTTTAGTGTTGAATTATCATTGATTCTTTAAACACGAATTACTCATATTTGTTTTTTCTTAAACATGAATTATCATTAATTGAACACGAATTTGTCATTAATAAATTCATGAATAATTCGTGAATCATTCGTGTTCAATTCGAGGTAATTCGTGTGAAAAATCTTCATTGCCGTTAGTCGATGATATCACAGCCCATATATGGAACTAATGCTGCGGGAATCTTGATGCCGTTCTCCGTCTGGTTGTTCTCTAGGAGGGCAGCGACGATGCGCGGCAGGGCCAAAGCAGAGCCATTGAGGGTATGGCAGAGCTCAGGCTTCTTGCTGCCCTCAGGACGATAGCGGCACTTCAGACGGTTGGCCTGATAGGTGTCGAAATTGGATACAGACGAAACCTCGAGCCAGCGACCCTGAGCCTCTGAATAGACCTCGAAGTCGTAGCAGATGGCGCTCGTAAACGACTGATCGCCACCGCATAATAGCAAAATCCTATAGGGAAGCTCTAACTTCTTCAGCAGACCTTCCACGTGCTCCAGCATCTCCTTGTGGCTCTGCTTCGAGTGCTCAGGCTTATCGATGCGCACGATCTCAATCTTTGAGAACTCATGCAGACGATTCAGGCCACGCACGTCCTTACCATACGAGCCAGCCTCACGACGGAAGCACTCCGTATAAGCACAGTTCTTGATGGGCAGATCCTTTTCATCGAGGATCACATCACGATAGATATTCGTCACGGGCACCTCAGCTGTGGGAATCAGATAGAAGTCATCCACCTCGCAGTGATACATCTGGCCTTCCTTATCGGGCAGCTGACCAGTACCATAGCCAGATGCGGCATTCACCACCGTCGGCGGCATGATCTCCGTATAGCCGGCCTTGTTGGCTTCGGCGAGGAAGAAGTTAATCAAAGCCCTCTGCAGCTGGGCTCCCTTGCCGATGTAGACGGGGAAGCCTGCGCCGGTGATCTTCACGCCCAGATCGAAGTCGATGAGGTTGTACTTCTTGGCAAGTTCCCAGTGGGGCAGGGGATTCTGGATACCTAACGATGGATTCACGTCCCAGTTGCCTACGGTATCGCCTTCCTTGCACTCGCGAAGGTTCGACTTCACCACGTGGTTGTCCTCGGCGGCCTTGCCCTCGGGCACTTCGTCGTAGGGGATATTCGGAATCTGACAGAGCAGGGTGGTCATCTCTTCCTGAGCCTTTGCCATCTGCTCGTCCATCTGCTTCGAGGTCTCCTTGAGTGCAGCCACCTGGGCCTTCACCTGCTCGGCCTCGTCTTTCTTGCCTTCCTTCATCAGACGGCCAATCTGACCTGAAAGCTGCTTCTGTTCGTTGAGACATTTGTCAAGTTCCTGCTGGGCCTCACGGCGCTTCTTGTCGACGGCCAGCACGTTGTCAATAGCCTCCTTGGCATTGGGAAAATGCTTCTTCTCCAGGCCGCGAATCACGCACTCAGTCTCGTCGTTGATAAGTTTGAGTGTTAACATGTTAAATACGTATTTATTTGTTGATTTCAATTTCTAAGGTGCAAAAGTACAAAT
>JAEEPF010000166.1 GCA_016284635.1 Prevotella sp. | reverse complement strand
GTTGTTTCAGTTGTCGTTTTATGATCATCCGTTGTCGTAGCCTGTGAATGACCGTCTCGATATAGAGCATCATATCGCTCAGCAAACTCCTTGTTCTCATACGTAAACAGTTCCTTGTCAATATACAAAATATCCGATTCCTTGCAGATGAACGACATCCTCGATGCGTCCTTGCAACTTTCGTCAACCTCCACGCCAAGCACCTCGGCCATAGCGTGCTGGTTGTCGATGAGATTACCCCATTCGAGGCGAGCCTTAAAGACAATCTTCAAGCCTTTGCCTGATGGCGTAATATAGATCAGTTCAATACCTAACGCCTTCCAATCCAGCCCCTTCTCGACCCAACCTTGATAGAGCGTCAAGGGGTTCTCGATGTGGTCAATGTCCATAACTACGAGACCCGTCAGTCGTGTTGCAGCTTGCTTGCGCCAGGCACCAAGTTTACCCTTCTTCGACTCCGTTTCGTCAAATGTCGCCTGAAAGATGAATGCAGGCAACTTGCGCTTCAGCGAAGCCTCGCCAGTCTCACGATACTTGTCGATGTTCTCGTTCCATTTCGTCGCCCTGACGAGGGCCCAAAACTGGGCCTCGTCTACTGGCAACGTAGGATTTACAAAACTCTTCTGATAACAAAATCCCATACACTTCTCCTTTCGTTAAACACTTTCGATGATATAATTCTCAATCAGTGCCTGCTTGATCAGTTCGTTCTCCTCATCGAAGATAGCCAACTTCTCCTCCAGTGAGAGTTCTTTCGGCACACTTGAGTAGCGCTTCACTCGCTCTATTGAAGCCTTCAGCCAACCCCAAGGCGTTTTCTTCAGCAATTCGTCCTTCTGACGCTTCCTCGGCAGGCGGTTGTACGCCTTGAAAGTTAATTTACCCGTGTCCTCATCCAAGTACAGAACACCTTCCACTCGCTTTTCTTTCAGCAACTTGGCCATCACGTTGATGGCATTCAAAACAAAAACATACTTTTTCATAATCGATTCGAATTAGTGAGTGTCAGGAGAAAAGCGAAGTTTTTAGTTTGAGCTCAATTACATCCGGATACGTTTCCTCCGCTCACGCCTTCGACTCGGTTATTGATTATTCTTGGAAACTAATCTCCGTAATTTCTCGTAATTGTCCGTAATAATATTATGGTCAATTATGATTAATTATGGTCATTCGTTTCTTAAAAATCTCTCATTCGTTTCTTAACAAATCACGATCTCTTTCGTTTCCCTGAGTCGTACGACTCCTCCGTTTTGCAGTCCAGCGTTCTTCAGCCCATCGGCCATTTCCCACTGGCGGCACACGTACTTTTGTTCCACTTTCAGTCCCATCTTCTGGCAAACCCTTGTGCCGTCGCCCAAACATTCCTTATGCTTGCACGATGCACAAATCTTGTTCACCTTGATGTGATAAGCATTCATTGTTGTTTCCATTATGCCACACCTCCTTTCTCGTCCTCTATCCATGCATAACAAATCTCCAATACGTAGTCCGCCGAGGGGCAACCTGTCATCCGCATAATGTCCTCACATACGTAATCCACCATGTCGAGTGCCAGTTCCTGTTGCATCTGGCTACTGAACCCCAACAGCTGCTGATTGAGCATAAACAGCAACGACTTGCTTACTTTGTTCTCCAGTCTGTGCATCACGCTCTCTGCATCATGCTCCATGTACTGAACTCTCAGGAGGTCATCCTCTTCGTAGATGAATTCTCCACCTCTTCTCTTTTCAAAAATGTTTTGTCTTACCATAACTTTTTAAATTCGTTTAATTCGTTCGCTCGGCTCTGCCGCTTATTCGAGCAAAGCGAGTCTTAAGAAATTCGTTGTCGTTTTTATCTTCCGACAGTGCAAAGTTCGCAATAAAAAATCACCCCTCGATGGCTTTATTTTCTATCGTCCGACGAATCGTCCGACTCTCTCAAAATCCGTCCGACAAACCGTCCGACTTTCTGCTTTGAGCCCTCATAAAGGCACTCAAAAACTGCTTGATCAGGTTCTTTCTTCTCAGCGCCTCACTCGCCTTAGGAGCATCCGTAAACGTCCAATCAGGATATTTGCCCTTCACCTTGGCTATCGTGTCATAGATCGTGGTGCGTCCAGGCAGATTGTCGAACTCAGCCTCACGCATATAGTCAATAAAGTCTTTGGGCGTGTAGAAGAACGGCAATCCTTTCACCACGTTCTCGTTCATGGCCACCATCAGGTAAGCATAGTCGCAGGGATAACGAAATGCCAGTGTCTGTCGCATTTCGCGAATGGCCGAGGCCACATACGTGTCAGTGGTCATTTTCTTGTCGCCACTCTCACACACGTTCAGCACCTCTACCATTGGGCACAGGCTCACCATGCCCATAAACTTCTCAAAAGCTGCGTCGTCAATACGCAATACAACTTGTTTCATTTTTTCCAAGTGTTTGTGAGAAGAGAAAGATTGCTAGCTTTTCACCTCAGAGGACTCTCACTCCACTCGGGTTAAACAATATGTTGGTGTCCTTTGGCCGATAGCCAAAAAAGAAGCACCCGCAAGAACGGACTTTCCGTCTTACGAGTGCAAATATACGATGTTTTCGTGGGGCGGTTCGTTTACCCTATGTAAACCCTACGATAATTTTTTCACTTCGAATTCCAGATATCTATCATCTTCTGTTTCATATCCTCGAAAGGCTTCGTATGCTTCTCAAGCTTGGTGCTGTCCGACATCGTAGTCGCTGGGACAGGTACTTGGGTATAACGGCTCCTATGACTCAGGTACCTGTCCCCACGGCTACTGTCATTTTTTCAACCGTACAGGTCGAAAAAAAATCCAAAAATACTTGCAAATCTCAAAAATAATCCTTAAATTTGCATTCAAAAACAAATAGTTTATGGTGACATAGCAAAGACAAAGAAATGAAAACATTCTTACAAATTAATAACCAAATGACAAAAATTATGATTATGAGATTAACCTGTCAAAAAGAATTGAGAAAGAGCCTCGGGCTCGTTGTGTTGTTTATTGGAACCGCGATGGTGCCCACAGTTAGTTACGCCCAGTTCGGTTCACTGAAGGGCCTAGCCAAGAAAGCCAAGGAAAAAGCTCAGAAGACCGTCGGCAATTCGACAGAAAGCATCAGCGGCGTAACCGAAGGCGTATCATCAGCCACGCGCGGTACCGCCCCTTGGCCCATGCAAAGTAGTAATCCTGTGTATAACGGGAAGAGCACAGAAAAGTTCTTGCTGGGTATCGCTGAGGAGAGCGATGAGTCTCTCGTTGAGTTGCGCGACCAGATGTACGCCCGTTTCAAGGCCAATGCCAAGCTTGCCAAGGCTGGTGATATGAACACAATGGACGAAAATCAGAATTTCACTAGGTTCTATTATGCCATCTTCAACATCGTCAATTGCAATGTGTTCAATGTCAGTGTCTCCGGTGACAAGATTGATGCCAGCGATGCCCACTACCTCATCACCTCGAATAAGGGCGGCGGCATAGGCTACTTCGTTATGGACAAGGGCGGCAAATTCCAGTTCGTGACGCAGAAGGACGACGGAGCCTTCCTCAACGGTGAAGAGCTCGCCACCGCCAAACAGGCGGCAGCCCGTATGCGCAAACTACAGATTCTGACAAAAGGGCTCAATGAGATGTACCAGAATGCGGGCGAAGACTGCGACCGTGGGCTCCGGATGATGAATGAATACTGCGGCCTCTATGCCGACGCGGTGGAGAAAGCCTGTGCCAACAACACGCCTGAAAACATTGAGCGCAAGCCCCGTCCTGCAGCAGGCAAGATGCATGCACAATTGAAGGCGCAGGCCCTGCAGGTGGCAAAGGCAGAAGACCCTGATGTGGTCGATGTGATCATCACCAGTGCTGCCTGGGATGTGAAGATGAAGGGTCTGGTACCTCTTCTGCGAAATGTCTACGGCTACTATGTCGTAAAAGATGCCCAAGGCTTGATGTGCCTCTCACGTGCCTGGACCGAGGACTATCTTGGCAACGGCAAATATGGCAAGATGCGCCCGGGCGGTGTAGGCGTGGGTAGCCCGTTCTATATCAAATAACCAATGAAAGGATATTTTAACTAAAATATTACCCAATATGAGAAAAATTTGTATATTGATTTTTGTGTTGTTTGCGCTCGGCCTCAGTGCCCAGCCCATCAGTGAACAGGAGGCTTTCGAGAAAGCCCAGCGTTTCCTTCAGGGTAAGAACATCGTCAGTCCCGCCAAGGCGCGTAGCCTTAGCCGTGACATGAATGGAACTCCCTACAAACATCTCTACCTCTTTAATGTCGAGGACAATGGCGGCTTCGTGATTGTTGCCGGTGACAGTCGTGCCCGTGAGATCCTCGGCTATAGCGACCAGGGTCATCTGGACTACAGCCGGATGCCTGAGAACATGAAGTGGTGGCTCAGCCAGTACGACGAGGCCATAGCCAGCATCCCTGCCGACGCGCTCCCAGCAGAGACACGCGTCGATGCCAGCAAGACCGACGTGGCGCCAATGATGTCGTTCTCCTGGAATCAGACGTACCCGTACAACTCTTATTGCCCGCAGGGGTGTCTCGCGGGTTGCGGACCACTTGCAATGGCACAGATGATGGCTTTCCACAAATTCCCGAGCAATCTGCCTGCCGTAGAGGCATATACCGACAAGAACGGCATCAATATGGATGCCTTACCGGCCAACTACATCGACTATGACAATATGTCGTCCACCGATGCTGCTATTCTGGTGCGCTACTGCGGGCAGGCTATCAAGGCTGACTATAGTGCACAATACACGAGCTCCGATGCTACTACGATACCAAATGTATTGGTCAGGAAATTCGGTTTCGACGAAGGAGCTTGTAGCGTTTATCGTTCAGCTTACAATTCACAGGAGTGGGACGATCTGCTTTATAAAGAACTGAGTGAGGGAAGACCTTTCATCCTCGCAGGCCAGGTAGGTGACGATCAACATAACGGCCACATCTTTATTTGCCATGGATACAGTCAGGGATACTATGCCGTGAACTGGGGCTGGGGCGGCGAACTGAACGGTTGGTACGCCATGAACGCCATGAATACAGCCAATGGAGACTTTAGTTCGGATCAAATGGCAGTCATTGGCATCCGTCCCAATGCAGGTGGTACGCACGACTATCCTTCCTTCTCCATGTCCAGAATTGAGGTCACCAGCCCGCTGACGGTTAACAGGGGTTCTGCGGCTGAAGCTTTCAGCAATATCAAAATCGAGTGGAAACTCAGGAACTCATTGCTGGATCCGGCAGACTACCGGTTTGCACTGGTCATGTTCACGCCGGAAAATAAAACCGAAATTCTGTGTCTTTACGATCCTGTTACTTTCCTCGTCCATTACGCATATAGTGGTGACGCCAAGATTAACATCGACAGCAAGTACGGCGACGGCATTTATCGGATCAGCGTGATGGCCCTGAATGTCGCAAAGCAAGAATGGGAATTCCTACAAGGCATGTACTGGCGCTATATCCAGGCAGTCATCAGCGGCAATACGATTACGTTTACCAATTACCCCGATGTCGATGCTCCCTACCAAACTGGCGTTTATCCAGGATGGCCTGTCTATCCCGATGATCCTGAAGACCCAGATAATCCAGATGACCCAGATGTCGAGTGGCCTGAGGGAAATGCCATCATCGACTATCCTACGATAAAGGTTCAGTACAATAACGAGTACATCGTTGCCGAAACCAGTTCAAGCACACTTTCAGACCTGATAGAAAGCCAACTTGGCATGACAATGACCACCTTCGATGCCAACTATCTTGCCGACTGTTTCCCAGATGACTATGATACGCCTGTTTCTACCGAGGATGCACCATACGTATCTCCATACGCTTATAATTTCAACGACGAAGGACAACTTGAGAGGAACTGGTACGACATGAAGCTTTTCAACTTCAGTACCGACATATATGGTGGAGGTACGCCGTCCATGACTGGAGGCGAGGATACTGAGCCGGAATGGGAGTATAAGGCTGTGGCCGCTTACTGTCCCAACAAGGATGGTGCCGGTAAGCATGTCATCTCCTATGAGATGTCTGAATATCAGGCCGAATCATTGTTGGAAGGCCAGACGGCCCCCGTCACCTTCACCCGCTGGGTACGATACTCTGCCAAGAAGAATCAGGATGGTATAGTCGAGGCACCATACCGCTATGTCTGGATCAGGCTCCCGATGGAGATTTCATGGCTGGGAGATGATCCTGACGCTATCAGATGCGTGAGAAGTGACGAGGTGAAGAGTAATCAGTGGTACACCTTGCAGGGCCACCGTATAGCACAGCCCACAAAGAAGGGACTGTATATCAAGGATGGTCGCAAGGTCATCAAGAATTAGAATAAAGGCGCAAGGGGGCTGTCCCCTTTGCGCCCTATAGCCGTGGGGAGGCACCTGGGGTATAGCAGCCGTCATACCCAAGTACCTGTCCCTGCGACTACTGTCTCTTTGGCCTCCAACTCAATGGAGGCGACAGCTGCCTGATGGGTATCATCGTGGATGAAATAGCCCAAGCATTGTATATGTGTCTCTATGCATTCAAGCATGGACAGGATGCGGCTCTTAGACATCACAAATCGTCGTAAAAAATGATGTTTTTGATGATTGATCTTTAAAAAAGACGGCTGCAAAGTTAATAAAAATCCGTCGCCTTTCATCAGAAAAGCGACGCTATTTTCCGGCCTTCATAGTTAAAGATTG
>JAEEPF010000165.1 GCA_016284635.1 Prevotella sp. | reverse complement strand
CCAAACTGCATCCGGTTCTGACAAATCGGATTATCTCTCTGTTTAATTCTCGCGAAACCAATCCACGAAACGCTCAGTTGATACTAACGGCACACGACACCAACATCCTCAGTTCTGGTTTATTCCGCCGTGATCAAATTTGGTTCACGCAGAAAGATAGATTCGGAGCCACCTCACTCTATTCTTTGTCAGATTATAAAGTCAGGAGTGATGCTCCTTTCGAAAAGGATTATCTCAGTGGTAAATATGGAGCCACACCTGTTATCGGAAATCTGGAGTCAGTATTAAGGAGGGCAGAGTGATGGCACGCAGACAGAACCCCAAAATTGAGCGCATACTCAAAAGAACAAGCAGCTTAAAGCTGGTGAATTTGGGGCTGAGTTTAAGAAAGCACTTGGCTTTTGCAAAAAAAAGATAGTTCAAAAAGCTACAACTTTCAAAAATAATCAT
The DNA here is from genome assembly GCA_016284635.1 of Prevotella sp. Taxonomy (GTDB): domain Bacteria; phylum Bacteroidota; class Bacteroidia; order Bacteroidales; family Bacteroidaceae; genus Prevotella. The sequence continues at coordinate 6,384 of JAEEPF010000165.1, read as the reverse complement.
TATCTTTGCACCATCGATAAAAGGTAGAACCAACAAGTATTAAAATATGAAGAGAGGACTATTGGTTGCTTTTCTTACAGCAACAGTGATTGCATCGGCTCAGGTAAGACAAGAGACAACACTGACTGATGACTGGCAATTTTCACAGGACAAGAAGAACTGGCAGAGTGTGAGTATTCCTCACGACTGGGCCATCGCTGGTCCCTTCGACAAGAAGTGGGATCTTCAGAAGGTCGCTATAGAACAGAACGGCGAGACTGAGGCTACTGAGAAAAGTGGGCGTTCAGGTGCTTTGCCCTGGATCGGCGAGGGACACTATCGCCGCACGCTGACCATACCTGCTGGCTGCGAGCACGCAGAATTGATCTTCGACGGGGCGATGGCAGAGCCTGTGGTATTTATCAATGGTCAGAAAGCGGGCCATTGGGCTTATGGATATAACGCCTTCCGTGTGGACATCACGCCATTCATCAAGGATGGTGACAATCTGCTTGAGGTGGATCTGAAGAATGTAGAGGAGAGTAGCCGGTGGTACCCAGGAGCAGGAATCTACCGTCCTGTCACCCTTTTATTGACACAGCAGACACATCTCGACGATTGGAGCATTTATGTACGTACCGTTAGCCAAAAAGACGGCAAAGCAGTCCTGGAGGTTGAAGGCAAGGTGATAAAGCCAAATCAGGATATGTCTGCAAATGTTGCTCTTGTCTCTCCGGATGGCCATACTGCTGTTACAAACAGAGATATTCATATCAATGGTGATGGAAGTTTCCACACGACTCTCAATGTGGAAGGTGCTAAATGGTGGACACCAGAGACACCTTATTTATATAAACTGATAACCACTATTGCTGACAGCAAGGGTAAGGTTGTCGACGAGAAGTGCATCAAGACGGGCATCCGCACCATTCGTGTAACCCGTGAGAAGGGCTTTCAGCTGAATGGGCAGACGCGTAAACTGAAGGGTGTTTGTCTGCATCACGACTTGGGACCTCTGGGTGTTGCTGTCAATAAGGCCGCTCTTATCCGTCAGATAAAGATGATGAAGCAGATGGGCTGTGATGCTATTCGCACATCGCACAACATGCCGAGTCAGTGGCAGATGGATGTTTGTGACTCCTTAGGTATGATGGTGATGGCTGAAAGCTACGACATGTGGATTTACCCCAAGTGCAAGAATGGTTATGCGCGCTTTTTCAAGGAATGGAGCGACAAAGACATGACCAATCTTGTATTGGCCAATCGCAACCATCCGAGTATTGTCATGTGGTCTATTGGCAATGAGATCCCTGAGCAATGGAGTGAGGAAGGTCGTCAGATCTCCGTCCGTCTGCAGGGCATCTGCCATGCACTGGACCCCTCCCGTCCTGTCACCCAGGGTATGGATAAGGCCGAATTAGCTTTGGGTAGTGGCTTCGCCCAGGCTATGGAAGTGCCTGGATTCAACTACCGCGTGCACAAGTATCAGAACAATATCAAGCAACTGCCACAAGGATTCCTCTTGGGTTCCGAGACGGCATCTACCGTCAGCAGTCGTGGCGTATATCAGTTCCCTGTTGTTGCGGAAGCCGTTGACACGGAATCGTCAGAACTTCGCAAGCACCATTACAACGGGCAGTGCTCAAGCTATGACGTGCAGTATTGTTCTTGGTCTAATTTGCCCGATGACGACTGGGTATGGCAGGATGACAAGGACTGGGTGATTGGCGAGTTCGTATGGACAGGATACGATTATCTTGGTGAGCCTTCGCCCTACGATGAGTATTGGCCGTCGCGCAGTTCGTACTTCGGTATATGCGATCTGGCCGGACTGCCTAAGGACAGATATTTTCTGTATCGTTCAAAGTGGCAGAAGGGAGACCATACCATCCACCTGCTGCCTCACTGGACTTGGGGTAAAGAACGCCGTGGGCAGGTTACGCCAGTCTATTGCTATACAGATTATCCCACAGCCGAACTGTTTGTCAATGGCAAGAGTCAGGGTAAGATCAGCAAGAACCCGAAAGAGCGCCTTGACCGTTACCGTCTGAGATGGAACGATGTCAAGTATGAGCCAGGCCAGCTGAGGGTAGTCGTCTATGATGAACAGGGAAGACAAGCCGGAGAACAGATTGTCAGCACAGCCGGGAAACCGTCCAAGTTGAAACTTGACGTATGGACACAGCATGATGCGGAGTGGCTGAAGGCTGATGGCGAAGACCTTGCATTTATCACCGTCTCGCTGACCGATGCAAAGGGAACTGTTATACCTGATGCTAACGACCAACTGTCGTTTGAGGTGTCTGGAGCAGGTCGCTTCGAGGCTGTCTGCAATGGCGACGCTACCAGTCTGGAATCGTTCAAGAAGCCAACAATGAGACTTTTCAGCGGTCAGCTTGTAATCGTTGTGCGTAGTGACAAGAAGGCCGGTAACCTTACGCTGAAGGTAAAGGATTCGCAGCGGAAGATTTCCGAAACAATTACATTGAAAATTGAATAAAAATGTGTACCTTTGCACCCGTAAATCATTGGTGTCATGTCATTCCTTACCCGAATATATCCGTTTAAGCAGAGTGAGCACTGGCTGAGAGACAGCATCATCTATGGTGTTGCCATCTGGGCCATACTCTATTTGCTGCAGCCATTCGGGTTTAGTATGTATTCTGGGAACAAATGCTTGCTTGCGGCAATCTTCGGACTCGTCACATCGTTCTGCTATGCTCTGTACTGTTGGGCAATTAGATTACGTCTACTCCGTCATGTCAAACCTTGGCGCATCTGGCATCAAGGGTGTGTCGTGCTCGGACTGATACTCTTCATTGCCTTCTGCAACTTCCTCCTGTTCTCCTATGCCTTCCATTGTCCTATCACTGTCGGGATATTCCTTCTCTTCCTGTATTGGACGTTGATTATCGGCGTCATCATGACCGTGCTGTCCATTGGGATTGAGTACAACCGAAGCCTGCGAGAGAGAATGGAAGCGTTGTTGAACAACACGACGGAGGAACAAAAGGACATCTCGATCACCATCCACGATACGAACGTCCGAGGGAACGACCTCACGATTCCCATCAACGATCTGCTTTATATCGAGGCGCAGAAGAACAATGTCTCTGTCTGTTATCTGATTGATAATAGGCCGACAAACGTGGAGATTCATACGACGCTGACCGCCGTGATTGAAGAGCTAAAGGACTATGGGAACATCTTCCAGTGCCACCGTTCGTTTGTGGTCAATGTGAATAACATCACCTCTGCTAAGGGTAATTCCAATGGCTATCAGCTGAAGCTCGGCTCATGCGCGAACATCATTCCTGTTTCCCGCTCGTATGTGCCTCGGCTGAAGTCTTTTATTGCTTAGTCATTCGTCCGTTATCTTAGTCATTCGCCATCTGGCTTAGCTTTCCGTCAGCGGTTTTAGCTGTCTGTCACGGATATTTGGAGCGTTCAGTTTCTTGTCGTATCTTTGCGGCATGAAACATCGGATCGCACATATCGTTTTATGGCTGATGACTGTCTGCAACGTGACAGCACAGACCACTGTTTCCGGCCTTGTCAGCGACGGAAAGGAATCGCTCGCAGGTGCCAACGTATTTATAATAGGTACGATAGACGGATGCCTGACGGACTCTCTCGGACGGTTCTCGTTCACGACCTTCCAGACGGGCGAGGTAACGCTCAAGGCGACCTTCATGGGCTTTGAGGACTACACGCTGACAGCCGAAGTCAGTCAGATGCACGACCTCACCGTCCGTCTGAAAGAGCGTGCTACGACCATCCATGAAGTCGTGGTGACTGCCAGCACCTTCAGTTTTGGCAAGAGTGACAACTTCAAGACGATGGATGCGCTCGACGTGGTGATGGCGGGCAACTCGTGTGGTGACATCGTGGCGGCCCTGCAGACGCTGCCCGGCACGCAGAAGGTGGGTGAAAATGGCAAACTCTATGTGCGTGGCGGCGAGAGCGACGAGTGCCAGACGTTCGTCAACGGGATGCACGTGCTGGTACCTTATAGCACCAATACGGAGAATACGGCCGTGCGTGGACGCTTCTCGCCGTTCCTGTTCAAAGGCATCAATTTTTCCTTGGGCGGCTATGGCGGCGAATACGGTCAGGCCCTTTCGTCCGTGCTCCCGATGGAGACAACAGATGCGGCCACCAGCGACAAATTCGGTGTGAGTGCATCGCTGGTAGACTCGAACGTAGGTGGCACCAAGGCATACAAGAACAGCAGTCTGTCGTTCAATGCCGCCTTGACCAGTATGGGCCTTTACGACCGCCTTTTCACACAGCGGCAAGTCTTTTCCCGCCCTTACCGCAAACTGTCTGGCGAGGCACAGTTCAAGAAGGAGTTCGGCGCCTCGCGTGTGCTGAAGTCGTATGTCGGCTATGACCTGACGTCTGTTGGACAGTATATCGACGGGCGTAACCTCTCCCTCAAGGAGCATAACATCTATGCCAACGTCACGCATCGTACTTCTATGGGGCGCGGCTACACACTCTTGACGGGTATCGCCAACTCTTCCGTCTTCAGCGACATTGACAATGCACGGATGGCTGGTGATCATTATCACAACTTCCGCAACGAAATTCACTTGAAGGCCGAAGTCCGTAAGGTCTGTTCCGATGTCTTGAAACTGTCGGCAGGTGTCGAGGATTATATCCGTAACAGCACGTTGAGATACGAAGTTAGTCATTATCAGCTCGACTACAACATCCTTGCAGCCCACATCGATGCCCAGTGGCGCATCATTCCCCGTGTATTCCTCAATGTTTCTGCCCGTGCAGAAATGATGAGGACAGACTGGCTGCTGATGCCGAGAGCCACATTGACCTACATCCCCAGCCATCGGCTGCAATTCTCCTTCGTCGCAGGCCGCTATAGTCAGACTCCAGCGGACGACATCCTGGCTCAGAGCCAGAACACATTCGGCCAAAGTACTTCCGACCACGCCATACTCTCGATGCAATATAAGACGCCGACCGTGCTCCTGCGCATCGAACCCTACTGGAAGAAATACCGCCATCTGCCCCTGCTGGAGGAAGGCGTTTATCGGCCTCACGGCTATGGTACAAGCCGAGGCGTGGATGTTTTCGTGGATTTGAGTTTCCCAGCCAAACGTGGAAATGGCATAAGCAAGGGGACTCTGACGACAACCCTTTCCTATTCCTTCAATGATTCCGAACGGCTCTACCTCGACTATACCGAAGTGCGTACACCCGACTACGCCTCACGCCACAACCTGCGACTGACGGCTAAATATGCTCTCGGCAAGTTCATCATCGGCCTGGCAGAATCATACGCCAGCGGACGATATTTCCCTGCTGGAAAGACGCCACACTACAACAGCGTTGACATGAACCTCACTTATCTGCTAAGTCCGAAAGTCATTGTCTACACATCGTTGAACAACATCTTTGGTCGCACCAACGTCTTCCGCTACGACGCGAACGGCAGTCCCGTTGTGGCCTCCCGCGACCGTTTCCTATACATCGGCATTTTTGTTTCACTTAAAAATAATAAAGCGTATGACATTTCAAATTTCTAAACACCGTGTGTTCGTAATTGCCCTCTTCGTGATGGCATCAGTCAGTATCCATGCCCAGCAGCCCTCTATGCGGGCGCTCATCGGCCAGTCGCTCTCAAAGATCCAGCAGCCTACTCCAGAGGCCTTCCTCAACTGTATTGCGGAAATGAAACGCATTGACGCGATGTTCCCCGACAGCATCCAGCCCAAGTATCAGATGGCTTTGCAGAGTCTCAATTTCTCAGTGATGAATCCTCAAGCCCCACAGACGGAGAGTCTTCTGGCAGAAACGGAACAGACCATCACGAAAATTGAACAGATGAATCTCGCAGACCAATCGGACATCTGCACCCTTCGCGGCTTCCTCTATATGGTACGCATCGTGCAGGATCCCGCCCGGAACGGCCAGCGTTATTATCTCGACGTGATGCAGAACTACGAGAAAGCCCTGAAACTCAATCCCGACAACCAACTCGCCAAGCAACTGCAACAGAAGTTCTTTGAGGGCATGCAGCAGCAAACAGGGAAATGAAACCCGTACTGAGGTAATCTTCTGGTATTATCCCCGCCGTATGTGTCACACGGCGGGGATAAGTGTGCAAAATGGTTTTTTTCGTGCACGGAGAATCGCAAAGACGTTATTGCTGAATTGCAGGCATCTTTACTCTGGTATCTGTCCCCTCTACTTGTCTTATCCTATAATCTTCTTCATTTCGGAACTGAATATAATGCTTTTTTGTTAAATTGGTTTACTAGTGTCCACAAAAATCCATTAACAATTCTCTGAAACACCAATAAATAGAAAGCTTTTGAGCATTTTGAGTTACGTGTACATTTATTTTAGTACCTTTGCGGGCTACTATCAAAATGTAAGTAT
>JAEEPF010000026.1 GCA_016284635.1 Prevotella sp. | reverse complement strand
AGAACCGAAAAATAAGTGGGACGAGAAGAAAGTACACCACAATAAGTTTTGAAGACATGAATATTGCTAATTGCACATTCCACCACATAGGATACACGGTGGATGACATAGAGGCTTCTGCCAAGGAATTTGAACAGTGGGGATACACGGTGGCAGAAACCGTTCATGATGAAGCACTTACCGTTGACCTCTGCTATCTGAAAAAAGCCGGTGCACCAGATGTTGAACTGGTGCACCAGCACAATCCTGCATCACTTGAGATCCATCTGTTCCGGCAAAACGGTGTCTGCCCCTATCACTTGGGATTCGAGACCGTCGACATCGATGCTGCCACCGCCGAGCTGGAGACTATGGGGTATAAGCGCCTGTTCGACCCCGTGCCTGTCGCAGCACTCGGCGGCACGCGTATTTGCTATTACCGCCATCCGGATATAGGATATATTGAATTGCTGGAATGAAAACCTCAATATCCTTTGTTCTGCGTGATGTTCGGATTGAGGGTGATGATGTCCCCAGGGATGGGGAAGACGGTGGTGTGATGGTCGCTCTCGTCGACTTTCTCATCAAATTCATCGCCTTCGAAGAGACTCTCGTATTGTCCGAAGCGTATCAGGTCCTGACGCCGCCAGCCCTCCCAACAGAGTTCGAGCAGGCGCTCGTCGAGCAGTGTCTCCAGACTGATCTGCCTCTCAGACATCCAAGCGCGACGGCGGACAGCGTTTAAGTCATCCTGTCCGTCCTCGCCATTGCGCAACTTGGCCTCTGCCCGCATCAGCAGCACGTCGGCAAAACGGAAGAGCACGATGTCGTTGTCTATCAGCTGGCCGTCCTTGGTGCCGTTTTTGTCTACCTCGTACTTCTTCATACGGGCACCAGCGGTCTCGACGTATGGACTGCCGCCGAGGTAGAGCTTCACTTCACAGGGATAATAGCAGAGTGGTTCTCCAGAACGGTCGAGCACAAGGTCGCCATCATAGTCGTAGACCTCATCAGCCCAGTAGTTGATGTTGAAGCGTTCGTCCTGCTCCTCCGTACCGTAACCGAAGACCTGGAGTGCTTTCAGCGTGGCGCAGGTGCCGTTCTCGCCGGAGAATCCATAGGCGGCAGCGTGGCGATAGTGCCAGGAGCGGTACATATACTGCATCTCGTTGTAGTAGAGGTCTTTGTCCATGGGGATAATCCAGATGTTCTCTGGCGAGTTCTCGTTGTGTACGGCGAAGTTCTCGCGGTACGTATCAGCCAGTTTGAATCCGAATTCATTTTCCAGGATGTCGCAGTAGTAGATGGTTGCCTCCCAGGCATTCATGACCTTTCCGTCGATGTTGAACTGCATCTTGCTGCCATCAGGACGGTCGGAGTCTGTCCAGTCATCATCGGCATAGACCTCGGCGTTGAGCATCAGTTTGGCGAGTACGAACAGGGCCACGGGTTGCGTGACACGAGCGTAGAAGTCTCCGCGGTGTACGCTGTTTTCTGAAGAGAGGAAGGGCCAGGACTCCATCAGTTCACTCACGACGAAATCGAACAACTGGCTGCGCTCTGCCTGTTGTATCTGATTGATGGATTTGTCAGTGGAAGTGATGATGGGCACACGTGCGAAGAGGTCGAGCAGATACCAGTAGCAGATGGCCCTGATGCCGCGCACCTCTGCCTTGTAGGCCATCAATTCATAAACACTGAGCAGATGGCTGTGGGCATCGAGCTGTTCGATGGAGTGGTTGCAGAGGGTGATGACCTTATAGAGGTACAGCCAGGATTTCTTCAGCATGGAGTGTCCTGGCGTCCAGGAGTGGCGGTACATGTCCTGCCATATCTCACCGTCGTACCAGTCGTTGCCGCGAGTGGGTATCATGGCTTCGTCTGAGCCGAAAGTCTGCAGGTCGTAGATGCCTCGGCAAGTGCCTTGGAGGCCTTGGCCGTCATCATTTCCGCCTATATAATTATATAAGGTGGCGACGGTGTTGCGGAAGACGGCGTCTGCATTGCTGAAGGCTTCTTCCTCTGCGATCTGGTCTCGCGGATGCTCATCGAGGTCGCATGATGTGAGCATCATGCTGAATGATAAATGATAAATGATGAATGATAAAGCGATCAGTCGCCTTTTGTATATCCAGGTAATCATAATTCCTAATTTCTAATTCCTCATTAAAACTTGACGCTGAGTCCCATCGAATAAGAGCGATAGACCGGATAGACGTTCTTGTCGTCGATGCCGAGCGTGCCGTTGATGACACTGGAGTTGATGATCGGCGTCAGTCCGCTGTAGCCAGTGATGGTGGCGAGGTTGTTGACGGAGGCGGAGAGCCTGAGCGCCTGGATATGCTTCGAGCGAATGGGAATGTCCCAGCCGATGTTGATGTAGTCGATGTTCACGTAGTCGCCCGGTTCCAGGTAGTAGTCGCTGATGGTCTGGTCCTGGATGTTCTCAATGTCGGCTCCTTTGGCCACGTTATAGTTCGACAGCGACAGCACATTGTTGTAGGTGAGCGCGTTGCCGTTGAAGATCTTGTGTCCGAAGGCGCCGTTGATCTGCATCGTCATGTCCCACTGCTTGTAGCGGAAGGCGATGTTCGAACCCATCATAGCCTTGGGCGTGGCCTGGCCGCAGATCTGTTTTTCGTCATCGACGTCGTACCATTTGCTGCCATCCTCATCGACAATGAAGCCGTTACAGTGGGGCAGATAGAACACGCCGAGCTGCTCGCCCACAATCTGATAGCAGATGTCGCTGGAGCCGTGGAAGCCTGCGCCCCAGAGTGAGGAGATGCCTTTCATGCTGGGAGCCGACAGGTACTGGCCGTTGTAATAGCCGTCGAGTGAGAGGAGCTTGTTACGCTCAAACGTCCAGTTCATATTGATGGCGAGTTCCGTATCTTTGGTACGTAGGGGCGTGATGCCGAATCCGATCTCCAGTCCGAAGCTCTCCATAGAGCCGAGGTTGGCCAGCAGCTTGTCGTAGGTATATGGCGGCACGGGCACATCGTAGACGTAGAGCATGTCGGTGGTCTTCGAGCGGTAGTTGTCGATGGTGATGGCAATGCGGTTGTTCCAGAACGTGAGGTCGAGACCGATGTTGAAGGTGCGTTTGATCTCCCATTTCAGGTCAGGATTGGCATTACGCACGATTCCGAGGGTCACGGCGGGCGTATCTCCCACAGGCACGATGCCGTTGGGCTGTATGAGCTGCATGGAGTTGTAGGAGTCGATGCCAGCCTGGTTTCCTGACAATCCGTAACCCACACGCAGCTTGGCATTGTTGATGAATGTCAGTTTCTTCATCCAGGGTTCCTTGCTGATCACCCATGCGCCACTGACAGAGGGGAAGAAGCCCCAGCGGTGGTTCTTTCCGAACTTCGAGGAGGCGTCGCCACGGGCATTTGCTGTCAGGGTGTATCTGTCAAACAGGGTGTATTGGGCGCGCATCAGGAGCGACTCCATGTGTGAGTCGGTGTAGTAGGAGTCGGTGCCGTCCCAGGGCCGTGCGACGCCTGCTGAGAGTTTGTCGTAGCCGAAGGCATCGGTGGTGAATCCTGTAGAGGTGACGTAGAATCCTTTCTTCTTTGTGTTCTCCGCCTCTGCCAGCGCCATCACGTTCAAGGAGGAATGGCTGGTGTTGAGGATGTAGGTGAGTGAGATGTTGCCCAGCATGTCTTCGCTCTTCTCGTGCTGTCGGTAAGCTTGGCCCCTGTTCCATACGCTGGTGGGGTAATAGTGGCTGTAGTCAATGTTGTTGAAGGAGTAGGAGCCGAAGAGGCGCAGCGTCAGGTCCTTGGTGAGGATGACCTTTCCCTTTAGATGGACATTGAAGTGGCCGTTGTCCTCATCCTGTACCATCTCCAACAGCGACAGGGGGTTGTTGATCCAGAGGGCTTCCGTCACCTGATCGTATTCCCCTAAGCTGTTCTTCGTCTCAGGAAAGGTGGGATTGAAGGTGGCAGCTGAATAGAGCAGTTTCTGCTTGAAGGGCGGGTAGGAGAGGCGATGCAGCGACGCTGTCATGCCCAGATCTACCGTCAGACGGTTGTTGAAGGCTATCTGTGTGATGTCGAGCTTGGCAATGTAGCTCTTGTTGCTCTGGGTCTTGACCACCGTGTTGTGCTCCATCATACCCACCGAGGCACGGTAGTTAGCCGTCTCCGTACCGCCACCGAAGGCAATGTGGTGGTTCTGTACGAAGCCCGTGCGCTCGATAGCCTTGCGGAAGTCCGTGTCGTAGCCCAGGTCGATATACGGCCGTCCGAAGTGCTGACATGCACGGCGGTACTCGTCGGCATTCATCATCTCCGTGCGCTTGAACACCTTCTCGAAGCCAACGCTGCCGTCGTAGGAGATATGGAACTTCTGGTTCTTGCCCTTCTTCGTGGCCACCTCGATGACGCCCGCAGCACCACGGCTGCCGTACTGGGCCGTCTCTGAGGCGTCCTTCAGGATGGTGAAACTCTCGATATCGGCAGGGTAGATGGTCGAGAGAATGTCGAGGTCGGCCGTCACACCGTCGATGATCACCAGCGGGTCGTTGTTGCCTGTCAGCGATGTCGTACCACGTACGCGTACAGCCGAGACCATCGCCTCCTGATTGCCGTCATTCGTCACCTGCACACCTGCCGCCTGACCGCTCAGGGCATCGAGTGACGAGGTGATCAGACCTTTGTTCATACGGGCCTCCGTCACCTGGTCCACAGCACCGGCCAATGTGTTTTGGTTCCCTTTGGAGTAGCCCACGCGCACGGTGGGCAGCTCTACCGAGTCACGTTTTTGGGTCTGCGCTGTCGAGGTCAGGGCCATCGTGAGCAGCAATATTATGCCATAGGTTCTTTTCATTGACATCCGTTTTCTTGTTTCTTGCTTGCAAAGATAATAAAAATATTGTTCACAAAGGACACAAAGCACACAAAATTTGTTTTTTTTAGTGTCCTTTGTGTCCTTTGTGGAAAAAAAACAATATCTTTGCAGTCGATATATGAAAAAGATCGTTTGTTTATTGCTGGCAGTGATGACGGCCGTGCCTTGCCTCTCCAGGAAGAAGGTGGCCGTTGTACTCAGTGGAGGTGGTGCCAAGGGTGTTGCCCATATCGGCGCATTGAAGGTGATCGAGGAGGCTGGCCTGCCCATAGACATAGTCACAGGAACATCGATGGGTAGTCTGGTGGGTGGCCTCTATGCCATCGGCTATAATGCCCATTCCCTCGACTCCATCGCCCGTAATATGGACTGGAGTTATGCGCTCTCCGACAGGGAGGATATGAGCCGTCAGAGTATTGAAGACCGGAAGCGGCAGAACACCTATATGCTGTCGCGGGGTCTGACGTTCGGAAAGCGTGACAGTAATAGCGGAGGCATCATCAAGGGAAAAAACCTGGATGTGCTGTTGCAGAAACTCTGCATGGGCTATACCGACTCAATGGACTTCAGTCGTCTGCCCATCCCGTTCGCCTGTGTGGCGACGAACATCGTCGACAACAGCGAGGTGGACTTTACCTCAGGTATCCTACCTCGGGCCATGCGCGCCTCGATGGCCATACCTGCCGTCTTCTCACCAGTGCGTATCGGAGACAAGGTGCTCTGCGACGGCGGACTGTGCAATAACTACCCTGCCGACCTCGCCCGGAAGCTGGGAGCCGATATCGTCATCGGCGTCACCGTACAGGACTCGCTGAAGAAAGCCGACGACCTGGGCAGTACGCTCAATATCCTGTTGCAGCTCGTCGACCTGAACACGCTGAACAAGTACAACGAAAACCTTGGCATCACCGATGTGGCCATCCGTGTGAATCCTGAGGGCTACAGTTCTGCCAGCTTCAATCCTGCTGCCGTCGACACGCTGCTCCGTCGTGGTGAGGAGGAGGCCAGGCGTCATTGGGATGAGCTCATCGCACTGAAGGAAAAAATAGGTATCGGACCTGACTTCGTGCCAGTCCGCCTGAGTCCCCTGCGTCCTACGGTGATGACGGAAAAGGTGCGCATCGTCGGCATTAAGTTTGAGAATATGACGCCACAGGATGAGAAGTTCCTGAGTCAGAAGTTCCACCTGAACCGCCTCGACAGCATCAACACCAAGGGCGAGGAGGAGATCACCACCTCGATGCGAGTGGACTTGTACTTCCAGACTGCCACATCAAAACTGGTGGAGGCAGAAGGCGGCGATCACCAGTCGCCTGGCTACATCCTGGTACTGACGGCTGGCAACCGTAAGACGAGCCAGCTGAACTTAGGCTTCCGCTTCGACACCGAGGAGATGGTGGCCCTGCAGCTGAATGCGAACCTGCCGTTGAAAGAGACGCTGTACTTCAGCTCCGACATCACGCTCCGTCTGGGTAAGCGGGTGCTGGCTGGCGGTGAGATCATGTACCACCCGCACGGCCTCCGACTCACGCGTCCTACCTTCTCTTACTATTTCCGTCGTAACGACATCGACATTTATTCTGAAGGCGACCGTAACTACACCATCCTTTACAACCATCACCAGGCTGCCATTGAACCCCTCAACTTCAGCATCCGGAACTTCAATTTCCGCATAGGACTCCGATGGGACTATTACCACTTCAGCAACCAGTTGTGGTCGGAAGAATGGAATGAATTGTATTTCGAGAATGAACATTACTTCAGTTATCGGGCTTCCGTGAATTTCAATTCCGAGAACGACTGGCATTTCCCTACCCGTGGCGCACGCTTCCAGGCGGCCTATGCCTATATCACCACGAACTTCTACCAGATGAGCATCGTTGATGGTGAGTTTACCGATCGTGGTGTGGGTGACTTGAGTGCTTCCTGGCGGAAGTCGTTCCCGCTGAGCGACAGCTTCACCTTCCAGCCCATGCTTTACGGACGCCTGCTTTTCGGTACGATAATCCCCAGTGTCTTTAGCAATTACTTTGGTGGCAATACCTTTGGTCACTATTTGGAGCAACAGATGCCCTTTGCCGGCTTTGGCCACATGGAGGCTGCTGACGACCAGTTCGTTGCTGTTCAGCTACAGGGACAGCAACGCCTCGGACGGAGCCATTACGTGTTGCTCAAGGTGGCTGTGGCCCAGCAATCCGATGATTTGAAGGATCTGCTGAAGACCCAGACGCAGTTAGGCGGTCAGCTGGCGTATTATTATAATTCAATGTTTGGTCCGTTGGGGGGTACCGTCGGCTACTCCAGACGCACCAAGTCTCCTTATTTCTATATTAATTTAGGATATGTGTTCTGAATATGAGATCATGGCACCCGTAGGCTCCCGCGAGTCGCTGGCGGCTGCTATACAGGCAGGAGCGGACAGCATATACTTCGGTATCGAGAAACTGAATATGCGTGCCCACTCTGCCTCTACTTTTACAATTGATGACCTTCGTGACATTGCCCGTCAGTGCGATGAACACGGCATCAAGAGCTACCTCACCGTCAATACGATCATCTACGGCGAGGACATCCCCCTGATGCACGAAATCATCGATGCTGCAAAGGCTGCTGGCATCTCGGCAGTGATCGCCTCTGATGTCGCCGTGATGACCTATTGTAATAAGGTGGGGCAGGAAGTGCATTTGAGTACGCAACTGAACATCTCGAACATCGAGGCCCTGCGCTTCTATGCCCAGTTTGCCGATGTGGTGGTGCTGGCACGGGAGCTGAATATGGACCAGGTGGCAGAGATTTATCGTCAGGTGGAGGCTGAGCATATCTGTGGCCCTTCTGGTGAGCAGATTCGCATCGAGATGTTCTGTCACGGTGCCCTCTGCATGGCTATCAGCGGCAAGTGCTATATGAGCCTCCATGCTGCCAACCGCAGTGCGAACCGTGGGGAATGCATCCAGGTGTGCCGTCGATCCTATACCGCTACAGACAACGAGACGGGCTATCAGCTTGACATCGACAATAAATATATCATGTCGCCCAAGGACTTGAAGACCATCCGTTTCATCGACCGTATGATGAAGGCTGGTGTGCGGGTCTTCAAGATTGAAGGTCGGGCCCGTGGACCTGAGTATGTCTATACCGTCGTGAAGTGCTATAAGGAGGCCATCCAGGCCGTGCTCGACGGCACGTTTACGGAAGAACGCAAGGACGAGTGGGACGAGCGTCTCTCCACCGTCTTCAACCGTGGTTTCTGGGACGGTTACTATCAGGGCCAGCTTATGGGCGAGTGGAACAAGAACTATGGCTCCAACGCCACGGAGCACAAGGTATATATCGGCAAGGGCACGAAATACTATTCTAAACTCGGCGTCGCAGAGTTCACCGTTGAGGCTAACACCTTTAAGGTGGGCGACAAGATGCTTATCACAGGTCCCACTACAGGTGTCATCTACGTCACGCCCTCGGAGATCCACGATGACAACGGTCCCGTTTCCGTCGCCCTGCAGGGCACCCGTGTCTCCATCGCCGTCCCCGCCAAGGTCCGTCCCAGCGATAAACTGTTCAAACTGGAGAAGAGCGAAGAAAATAAATAAAAAAGGTGTAAGAACCTTGGGCGGTTTCAAAAAAAGTTGTATCTTTGCAGTCTGAAAGTGAAGATGCGGATCTATGATACAAACGATTATGAAGAATAATACAGAAACCGGAAAAGGGAGGAAATCTATATTGCTCATCGTGGCATCGGTGTTGCTGCTGATGCTGATCGTGTCTTTTGGGGTTTGCTACTATACCCTCAAGAAGGAGGCCCATGTGTGTTATATGGGCATTATGAATGTGGCCTCTGAGAAGATTTCCAAGACCGTCAGCGGTATGGAGATGAACGCTATGAACGTGTTCGACGAGGTGGGGAAGCACATGAGCTCTCCTGAGTCCGTGATTGATGCCTTGAAGAGTAAGACCAGTCTGAATCCTGATGTCAAGGGCTATTTCGCTGCCTTCGTACCTAACTATTTCCCGCAGAAGGGACAGTGGTTTGAGCCGTATGTGCATCGGACGGATTCCAGAGGCGGATTCACGGTCAGGGATGTGGGCTCGGCCAGCCACGACTATACGAAGTCGGACTGGTATATCCGTGCTTTGGACGCGAAGGGGAGCTTCTGGTCTGATCCTTATTTCTATTATGACGGAACGGGTATCAGCGGGCGCTATTGTACGTTTGTGAAACCCCTGTTCGATGCTTCAGGACGTCTGGTCTGCGTCTGCGGAGCCGACATAACCTTCGAATGGCTGACCAACGAACTGAAACAGATGGACGATGCCACCAGGCGCAGCGATCTGCTGAATAAGTTCCGTATGTTTGCCGGCCTCGACTTCTATACCGTGCTTCTCGACAAGGACGGCAATTGCGTCGCCTATCCACAGGGGAAGAGCGTGCCGTTGAAGGATGAGGAGGTGCTGCGCAATCTGGCAGAGAAGAAAAGCGGTTCTGTCGATGTGGAGGTTAATGGTGTGTCGTCGTTGGCCTATTACGCCCCGATGGACCATGTCGGTTGGTCGGTGGCGGTGATCGTACCCAATCACGTGGTATGGAAGCCGATGCTCATCGTGGGAACTATCCTCCTCATGGTGGCAGTCTTCGGACTTTTGGTCGTATGGTTGGCCCTGCGACGTAGTAGTAAATAAAGAAAAGAAGAATAAGATGACAATCAACGAGATTCAAGACGAGATTATAGAGGAGTTTTCCGGTTTCGATGACTGGATGGACAAATACCAGCTGCTGATAGACCTGGGCAACGAGCAGGAACCGTTGGAGGAGAAGTATAAGACGGAACAGAACCTGATTGACGGCTGTCAGAGCAGGGTATGGCTGGTGGCGGATTATGTAAAGGAGTCAGGAGACGGGAGTCAGGAGACAGGAGACAGGAGTCAGGAGACGGGGGTGATTCATTTCCGGGCAGAGAGTGATGCGCTGATTGTGAAGGGTATCGTGGCCCTGCTCATCAGGGTGCTTTCTGGACATACGCCTCAGGAGATACTGGACGCCGACCTGTATTTCATCGAGGAGATCGGTCTGAAAGAGCATCTGTCGCCCACACGCTCCAACGGACTTGTAGCAATGGTGAAGCAGATGCGCAGTTACGCATTGGCTTTCAGTCTGAAACGATAAAAGAGGATACAGAAAACAGCCCGCTTTGGAGAACTGATGTTTGTCAGAAGTTTTCTAAAGCGGACAACTTTATGCATGGCTGTTTTGTATAAAGTTTTCTATATTTGGAATTTAACTATCTGGAAATCAGATGATTGACAATTATTAACAGAAGAAAAGTTTCCCAAAACGGAAAACTTACGGATTTTATTTGTAACTTTGCAAACGATTTTCGTTTATAATTAACTCTATACTAAAAGCAAGGTAAAAAGATATGATTCAAACTGTAGTAAAGCGTGACGGACGCATCGTGGGATTCAACGAGCAGAAGATTATGGCTGCCATCCGTAAGGCCATGCTCCACACTGACAAGGGTGAGGATGAACGGCTGCTGTATCAGATCACGGACCACATCGCCCAGGGTGGCGATAGTCAGATGACCGTGGAGCAGATTCAGGACCTTGTGGAGGTGGAGCTGATGAAGTCGAGCCGTAAGGATGTGGCCCAGAAGTACATCGCCTACCGCCATCAGCGCAGCGTGGCCCGTAAGGCGAAGACCCGTGAAGTGTTTCTCGACATTGTGAACATCAAGCACAATGATGTCACCCGTGAGAATGCCAACATGAATGCCGATACTCCTGCCGGCATGATGATGAAGTTCGCGAGCGAGACCACGAAGCCCTTCGTCGATGACTACCTGTTGTCGGAGGATACTCGTGAGGCCGTGGAGAAGAACTATATACACATCCACGATAAGGACTATTATCCGACGAAGTCGCTCACTTGTGTGCAGCACCCATTGGACAATATCCTGAACTGTGGCTTCATCGCTGGTCATGGTGCCTCGCGCCCTGCCCGTCGTATTGAGACGGCTTCGGTGCTGGCATGTATCTCGATGGAGTGCTGCCAGAACGAGATGCACGGTGGTCAGGCCATTCCTGCCTTCGACTTCTACCTCGCACCCTATGTGCGGATGAGTTATGTGGAGGAGCTGAAGGCTTTGGAAGACCTGAACGGCGAGAGCTATAAGGACTTGTACGACGAGCCGCTGATGGACTATATCAAGAAACCGCTCGACGGACTGACGGGCAGGGAACGTGCCCAGCAGCACGCCATCAACAAGACCGTAGGTCGTGTGCATCAGGCGATGGAGGCTTTCATCCACAATATGAACACCATCCACTCGCGTGGTGGTAATCAGGTGGTGTTCTCCTCTATTAATTATGGTACGGACACCAGTGCGGAGGGGCGTTGCATCATGCGTGAGATCCTGCTCTCCACCTATGAGGGTGTGGGAAACGGCGAGACAGCCATTTTCCCCATCCAGATCTGGAAGAAGAAACGGGGTGTGAACTACCTGCCAGAGGATCGTAACTTCGACCTCTACCAGCTCGCCTGTAAGGTGACGGCCCGCAGGTTCTTCCCCAACTTCCTGAACCTCGATGCTACCTACAATCAGGATAGCGACTGGCGGGCAGACGATCCGAAGCGCTATGTGCATGAGGTGGCCACGATGGGTTGTCGTACCCGTGTGTTTGAGAACCGCTTCGGACCGAAGACTTCCATCGGACGTGGCAATCTCTCGTTTACGACCATCAATATCGTGAAGCTCGCCATCGAGTGTATGTTGGAAGTGAAAAGTGAGGAGTTGACCCAGGAAGTGAAGGACAAGCGTGTGGCGTTGTTCTTCGCCAAGCTCGACCATATGCTTGAGGTGGCTGCCAAGCAGCTCGACGACCGTTATCAGTTCCAGAAGACCGCCTTCGCCAAGCAGTTCCCCCTGCTGATGAAGAGTCTCTGGATCGGTGCCGATAAGCTGAAGCCTTATGATACCATCGAGAGCGTGATCAATCAGGGAACTCTCGGCATCGGCTTTATCGGACTGGCTGAGTGTCTCGTCGCCCTCACGGGTAAGCATCACGGCGAGAGTGCAGAGAGTCAGGAACTGGGATTGAAGATCGTCAGTTATATGCGTCAGCGCATCAACGACTTCTGTGAGCAGTATCATCACAACTACTCCGTGCTTGCCACACCCGCAGAGGGTTTGAGCGGTAAGTTCACGAAGAAGGATCGCAAGCAGTTCGGCTCCATCCCGGGTGTGACGGATCGTGACTACTATACGAACTCGAACCATGTGCCCGTGTACTACAAGTGCTCTGCCCGTCATAAGGCGGAGGTGGAGGCACCATACCATGAGATGACGCGTGGCGGCCATATCTTCTACGTGGAGATAGACGGCGATGCCACCCACAACCCACAAGTGATTATGAGTGTGGTGGACATGATGGATCAGCTGAATATGGGCTATGGCTCTGTGAACCATAACCGCAACCGTTGTATGGACTGCGGCTATGAGAATGCGGATGATCATCTCGACACCTGTCCGAAGTGCGGTTCGAAGAACATCGACAAGCTGCAGCGTATCACGGGCTATCTCGTGGGAACGACCGACCGCTGGAACTCTGGTAAGCTCGCAGAACTCAACGACCGTGTGACGCACATCGACCACGGATCAAAAGATCTTTTTGGAGATTGATTAGAGTACTCGATGTCATAGAAGATACGATGGTGGATGGTCCGGGGTTCCGGACCTCCATCTATTGTGCTGGCTGCAGTCATAAGTGTCCTGGCTGCCATAATCCCCAGTCGTGGGACTTCAATGGCGGACGAGAGATGTCGACGGCAGAACTGATGCGTATCATTATGGCCGACCCCTTTGCCAACGTGACATTCTCAGGAGGTGATCCGATGTATCAGGCGGCAGGCTTCTCAGAACTGGCAAGGGCCATCCACGAACAGTCGAACAAGGACATCTGGTGCTATACGGGCTTTACGTTTGAAAGCCTGATCCATGAAGACCAGCGGGAGTTGCTGGAACAGATTGATGTGTTAGTGGATGGTCCGTTCATTCAGAAACTGCGCGACCCGGACCTCTTGTTCCGAGGCTCATCTAACCAACGGCTCATTGACGTCCCAGCCTCGCTCTATGCCGGCAAGACTGTCCTCTGGCAACCGAACATTGAAGTTTCTTAAATAATCGAAGTTATTTTTCGTTCAGGTAGAATTTCGAGTACGCTACGTAGTGCTCGGCGTTGTCTGTTTGTCCTGGGCGGACGGGTTTGAGGTACTTCGCAGGTACGCCCCCCCAGATTTCTCCTGCAGGGATCTTCGTGTTCTGGAGCACGAGGGCACCTGCTGCCACGATGCTGCCTTCGCCCACCTCACAGCCGTCGAGTAGGGTAGAGCCCATGCCGATGAGGGCGTGGTCGTGGATGGTGCAGGCATGGACGGTGACATTGTGGCCGATAGTGACATACGAGCCGATATGTGTAGGACCTGTGTCAAAGGTCACGTGGACACAACTTCCGTCCTGAATATTCGTGCAGTTGCCGATGGTGATGGGTGCCACGTCGCCACGGACGACTGCATTGAACCATACGGAGCACTCGTCGCCCATCGTCACATCACCCACAATCGTGGCGTTCTCGCTGAAATAACAGTCTCGCCCCCACTTGGGAGCGAGACCGCGATAACTTTTAATCAGAGCCATTACAAATTCGTGTAATTCGTGTAATTCGTTGTCGTTAGAATTACAGGTTCGGATTGATCTTGTTCCACTCAGCGATGGGAGGAACGATGTTCAGTGTCACCAGCTCGTCGCGCATCTTGCAGAGGTGCTCGTAGCTCTGATCCAGCTTGGCGTTCTCCTCGGCAGTACCCTGGGGAACCTCGAACTTAGCACCCTCAGCAGTCATGGTGGTCTTCATGGCCATCATGATATGGTCGTACTTGTCGGTCTTCACATACGTTCCAACGGGGAAGCGGAAGGGCTCACCACCCATGGCTGCACGGATCATTTCAACAGAGAGGTAGCTGGGGCTCTGGAATGAAGAGCGTCCGCGGAGCTCGATGATTTTCGCACCACCCTTGGTGACGTCGACCTTCATCTGCTCCCACTCCTCTGCGGGGAACTCTGCTGTGCCGATGATGTCTGTCAGCTTACGGCCTGCGATCTCCACGTGACTGCCGAAGACGGCCATCTGCTCACCGTGGCCACCGTATGTAGCGCAACCAGTGATCTGATTCTGCATCACACCGAACTTCTTGGCCAGTGCGCTCTGCAGACGGGTGGTATCGAGACCTGCGAGGGTTGTCACCTGTCCGGGCTTCAGACCAGAATAGAGCAGTGTCACTAGACCAGTGAGGTCAGCGGGGTTGAAGATGATCACCACGTGCTTCACGTCGGGGCAGAACTTCTTGATGTTCTGGCCGAGTTCCTCAGCGATCTTACAGTTGCCAGCGAGCAGATCCTCACGGGTCATGCCAGCCTTACGGGGAGCACCACCAGAAGAGATGATGTACTTAGCACCCTTGAAAGCCTCCTCCGCGTTGGTGGTTGCCACGATGTTCACATCATCGAAGCCACTCTGGCGCATCTCCTCGGCTACACCCTCAGGAGAGAATACGTCGTAAAGACAGATTTCACTTGTCAGCCCCATCATCAGGGCAGACTGAGCCATGTTCGAACCAATCATTCCGGCTGCGCCGACGATGGTCAATTTTTCGTTCGTTAGAAATGCCATAATGTATAATTATAATTTAAAAGTTGTATCAAAAAGTGCTGCAAAGATACGAAAAAAAAATGTATATCCATCCTTTTGACTATTAATCTGTGTTAATCGGTGAGATTTATGCTACTTATTGTGTATCTTTGTCAACTGAAAATGGCAAAACCATAGCAAGGTGTATGAAACGACAACAACTGATATTAGGCTTAACGATGACTGTGCTGACCGTTTTGGCGCAGACGGACACAATCCCGATGACCAAGATTGTGCCTCAGCGTCTGCCTGACCTGAACATCCCTCGCTTCTGCCACGACACTTTCTATGCCAACGGTGAACTGACGGTGACGGGGGGGCACACCTCCAACTTTGTACCTACGCCTACCGCCGAATTCCTCAAGGACGGCAAATGGCAGGTGTTGCAGATGGCCTATACCCACGACGACGGTCTGTGCGTGCCGCTCCGCAACGGCAAAGTGCTCCTGGCTGGCGGCTATGAGAAGAATCTGGGCGTGGGGCAGACCATCGAGGCGGAATTGTATGATCCTGCCACTCACACCTTTGAGGGCTTCGGCTGCCTCGACAGACGGCGGACCCAAGTCTCTGGCATCGAACTGCCAAGCGGGCAGGTGGTAGCAGCAGGAAACTGGTATCATCCAGATGCCATTGAGACCTACGATGGCGGCATGTATTTCGAGACTGCCCGCGACGTGTCCTTGCCTCGCAGCCGACCTTACCTCTTCCGTACCTCCGATGGCGACGTGATGGTGATAAGCGGCTGCTGGGATAACTACGGAAAGCCTATCACCAGCAACATCGTCGATCGTCTGAATGGTGAGCCGTTCCGAGTACCGCTATTAGATGCCTGGAAGCCTTACCTGCTTGGCCATACTCCTCGTAGCGACGACAGCTTTATCGGCGACGATGAGAAGGGTGACTGCGCCTATCTCCTTCCCGTTCAGGACTCTACCGGTCAGGTGGCCATCGCCGAAGTGCGCGATACGGTCTTCTCACTCCTGCCCACCACAGTGCCCGTCCCCATGAAGAGCCGGTTTGGCGAGATTTCCTATTACACTGCCGTTATCGTTGACCGCCAGTTGCAGCGCGGCTACATCATAGGCTGCGACACGCTCTGCCGGAAATACATCCTCTGCATCGAGTATGCTAAGCAGCCCGCCCCACTGACGCTCTACTATACCGATCCGCTGACGGATGCCGACGGGTGTACGCCCGTCCTGTCGCCCGAAGGTCACTTGGTCACCGCTGGCGGTATTATTCATGGCGGCACTTGGTTTACGCCCTCTGCTGCCGTCTGGCTTTTTCCCGTGGGTAACCCTATCGCCACTACTGAAGCAAAGGGTAGTCCCTTCTGGCCTTGGATTCTCCTTGTAAGCTTGGTCGTATTGCTGCTCCTCGCGTACCTTATTATATATAAGAGACGGAATCCGGCAAGTGAATCAGAGGGACAGGTCCATGATTCTTTCGAAAAGAATCAAGCGACCTGTCCCCCTGATTCACCTCGTGACGAACAGCTGATGCAGCGCATCGTCCGGCTGATGGAAGAGCAGCGGCTGTATCTCGACAGCGACCTGAAACTTGCTGATGTGGCAACGGCACTCGGCGTACACCAGAACGAGGTGTCGCATTGTGTCAATTATGATAAAGTCCACACCTTCTCGCGGTTCGTCAACGGCTACCGCATCGAATATGCCAAGCAACTGATACTTCGGAAGCCGGGCATCAAGATGACGCAGGTCGCCATAGAGTCAGGATTCTCCAACGAAACAACATTCTTCCGGACCTTCAAGACCATCGTCGGAATGACCCCCAGTGAGTGGGCTTCGCAGAAAACGACTTACAATTTATAATTTGTAAGTCGTTTTTTGTAAATTGTAAGCCTTCTTGCTGATATTATCCTTAACTTTGCTGCCGATATGATCCATATAGGCAGTCTCATAGAACAGGAACTACGCAGGCAAGAGCGATCCGCAATCTGGCTTGCCGGCGAGTTGCATTGTGACCGTACCAACGTCTACAAGGTTTTCAAGAGGAAAAGCATCGACACCCGGTTGCTTGTGGACATCAGCGTCATCCTCCAGCACAACTTCTTTCTCGACTACGCAGATGAAGTAATCCCCCTTTTACGCTGAAAAAACAAACAAATCTTGCAAGTGTGGACAAATCGGCTACACATAATCGTAGGAGATATCAAATATTCTTCGTATCTTTGCGGCAAATATTAAAACATCTAAAACAATAATGCGTATGAGAAAAAGAGATCTACTCCTATTCCTACTGCTATTCTGCAGCATCGGAATTCGAGCCCAGCAGGGTGTCAGCGCCTCGCTGAAGTACCAGCGTCTGCCCGACATGGGTACGCCACGCTATAGTCACCAGACCTTCGCTGTCGGCAGCGGCTTCATGGTTGTCGGCGGCTACGACAACACGCTGACAGCCACAAAGAGTGCAGAACTATATCAGGATGGCAAGTGGAAGACCCTTTCGCTCCCCGCAGGGGCCGACGATCCCACCTTTGCCGTCAACTACGGCGCAGGACTTGTGCTGCTTGGCGGCGGCAACCCCACGGGAGCCGGAACTGGACAGCAGAAGGCTACGGTCCTCTACGAGCCCATGTCTGGGATGTTCTTCAACGGGCCTGACATGACCGTCGCCCGCAGCCATTGCAACGGCATCATCGTTGACAACAGCGTCTACGTGGCCGGTAACTGGTATGGCGACGATGAGGTGTTCGACCGCTACGACGGCGAGAAGTTCTCCGCCACCGGCAGGACCAGCGGCCACCACAACCCCTACATCATCAGGGACACCAAGGGCAACGTCACCGTCTTCAGCACCAAGGACAACCAAGGCAACGACATTGCCAACATCTTCGTTAGCGACATGGAGTGGTTCCCCCTCGACATGTACGTGGCGTCGGATGACATGCTCTACACGCTGCGCTATGCCTACTATGTCGCCTACAGGCCCCTCGACCTACCCGTCGAGATGAGCAGCACCGACTACTACAGCCTCTGGGAGAACAAATACTACGTGCTGACCCTCAAGGGCAAGGACGAATACATGCTGACGTGGATCAATCCCGTCTCGCCCGAGGAGATGCCCATGAACTACTGCGGCAACCTGGTCATCCCTAACCGCAGTCCTGAGAGCGGCGCGGCCATCACCTGGCGGGGAGGCGCCTACGTCAACAATGCAAAGGGCGAGCTCTACCTCATCGGCAGCAGCGGCAGCGGCAAGAGCAACGACCTCCACATCATCAGCTACAACTTCAAGACCGAAGCCTGGAGCCTTGCCACGGCCAAGGGTTTCGACACCGACCTGACCACCGCCGCCTGGACGCTCCTCGACGACGGACACCTCGCCTGCTCGGGCGGCGCAGCGGGCAGCAGCAAGGCCGCCTACATCTTCGCCCCGCCCACCGCCGGTAAGGACGACTCGGCGATACAAGGCAGCGACGATACAGACACCACACCCAGTGAGTGGTCGATCATCATCTTCACCAAGGACCAGAAGCAACATGGGTTCCAGTTAGCTGGCAACCGTCCTGAGGTGAAGTTTGGCGCCTCTACCCTCCAGGTGATTATCTCGTCAGCCGTTCAGGCAGAGTTCTCACAGGACGATGTGGTCAAGATTGCCTATAAGAACCCTGAGCAGACGGATATCAATAGCCCCATTGCAGACCGCAACACGGCGGAGATCAACTATCAGGACGACGGCCAGCTTGTCATCAGCCAGCTCAGCGAGGGTGCTGCCGTCAGCATCTATGCGATGGACGGCAGACAACTCAGGAGACTCAGCGCCAGCGGTGACGGCACTTGCCGCCTCGACCTCTCAGCCCTCCCCAAGGGAGTGTATCTTGTAAAAACAGACTCCATCACCTATAAAATCATGAAGCGATGAAACGTCACACCATATTTATATATACAGCAGCCCTGCTGACGATGCTCAGCACTGTGCTGCCCATGAGTGCCCAGAACAAATCATTCACCGTCAACCGCAACGACGGTGCCAGCCAGAAATACTCCTACAGTCAAGGCGACCGCCTGGTGCTGAGCCGCGAGGACAGCCAAGGCAAGAAGCACACCGACTTCGTAGAGCAGCAGGTCTATGTCGGCAATGACGTCCATAATATTCCCCTCACTTCCATCGAATCCATCACCTTCGATACACAGGCCACTGAGGATGAAGGAAAGACCTTTACCGTCCAGGAAAGTGGCGGCAAGATTGAGTATGGTGACATCTCCATCGACTTCCCCAGCGGCACATTCAACAGCAATGCGACAGTATCCGTTACAGAGGTTAAGGCTGGTGATATACTTGAACGAGACGAAGTATCAACTTTCTATAAGGTAACACTACCACTAAACGCTAAAAAATCCATAGGTGTCAATATCAAGAGTGATAACAAGGATACCGATGTCGCTGTAGTTTTTCACACTCCTGGGTGGTCTACACACAATTCAAAGACAATCACCAATTCAAACATTGCGTTGTCAACCACATATGCCCATGGAATCTATTCCGCTAAGATTCCTGCCTCTCAGAATCCGAGTGCAACAAGCAGAATCAGTATGACTTTCGGCCTGGCTCATACCCACATCAGCCCCTCCTCATTGGCTGCAAGACGCTTACAGACTAGGGCTGACATTGGTCTCGAGGAAGTCGATGATGAAACAGAAGGCGGAGAAGTGGATTGGGAAATTAATTGGGGCCTATTATGGTGGATCAATAGTCGAAATACATTGGATAAAGTTGAGGCCCTGATTGATGACGTTATGATAAATGCTTTAGCCACTATTACGAGTTTAGGTTTCAAAGTGAAAGGTAACCGAAAGATTCCAATTTATTTTGCTGACATAGGTGATTATGGTCAACATCATCAGGCTTGTTGGTCAAACAAAAATAATTGGATAGAACTCGACGAAAAAGTTTTCTTCGATAATAATGTAGATGTGTTGGCCGTTAAGCGTACCATCATACATGAATTGTCTCACTATTTTCAAGCGGACTATGACCCGCGAGAACCTTTTACGAGGGGGGATAATAGAGAATATTGGGATAATGTTTATGAAGGCACCAGTAACTGGGGTGTTGATGAAAAACGCTTGATGGAGGCTGGTGGAGTTTGGATAGAAAAATTTGCTGATGAAAACCAACTATATGATCCTAATTGGGAATCCAATTTTAGAGATGTACTTGCCGCTCCTTTTGACGTCGGTGTTTATGGAAGGACTTCTGATGCAGACGATAATAAAATGAATATGTATTGGGGGTATGGTTCTGCTCCAATGCTGGAATACTTTGCCCGCAAGAAAGGTGATACCAGTATTGTGAAACTTTATGAATTGTGGAAATCTTCTCCAACCGTTTTTGGCGGTTTTAGAACATTATTAGACAAATATGCCGCTTCACTCTCCATGAATAGTCTTTTCGATAGGAAAACCTTCAAAGATTATTTAAACATGCAGGCATGTGGAGACTTGATTTCTTTTACTAAATATGGCATTGTCAAAAGCAAAGAATATACGCTAAAAAGCTTTAATGCAGAAGCAGCATATAATAATATAAAGAAAGTCAATGAAACATCTTCTGTAGATATAACACTCTGGAATCGAGGCGTCACTAAGTCGTCTTTCAGTGGGGCGGGATATGATTTGGGAGAAGGTGGAAAAAAACTTGAAATCAGACAGCTAGAGACTACAGATGTTAATAATTGTGCTTCATATGTCTACCTTCTTGATAAGGATGATGAAATAATATACATTGGTGAATATGATGTAGATGATATTGGTGTGATGGTAATAAGTGATGAAGGAATGTTAAAAAAACTATCCGATGCCAATAGTTCTCTTGTCATCTTAACTACAACGAAGAGGGATATGGCTGAAAAGTTAACGTGCAAGATTGAAGTTACTGTAAAAGAGGAAACAGGTCTTAGGATTGAGCCGGACAAACTTGAATTCGATGCTGATGGTGGTTCGAAGTATTTAGATATATACACAAAAATGCCTTCGTTCAAGCATGAGAAGGATAAGGACTGGCCCAGCTGGCTGAAAGTAGAGAGTTATAAAGACTTTACGATGAAGGTGACGGCAGAACCCAACACCTCAAGTACCGAACGTAAATACACCATTACAGTCTATGCCCTTGATGCCAAAGGCAATAAAGTAGGCCTGCCTGAGGAGGTGGAAGTGACGCAGAAGGGAAAGGGCGGAACCAATATCGCTAGCGTGCTCGACTTCGTGAAGTATGTCAGAGTGAAGTTTACAAGTACTGTACAGTACGATTTACATGCCACAAACGGTGAATCAGCTTCTAATGAACAATGGCATTCAAGAAATTTCAATTATACAATCGGAACGATAGGTGCAGAAACTACCACTAATGTTTCATGTTCAGGTAATACGGCGACGGTGACAATGACGTCAACTGCTTATGATGATATTAGCAATAAAACAAATGTCCCTGGTGATTGGGAGGTTAACAAGGGAATTTCTAATTTAACGCTGGTGATAGAGAATATTAACGATATTAAAAATGCCAGGATCAAGAGTATAGAAGGAAAGGGCGAGTGGTCAAAGTCTTACGTGGGAGATCTTAATCAAAAGCAGGAGGGTGAATTAAAAGCGTCGGACATTCCTATCAAGGAAACCTCCAGCAACAAATGGTCTTTCATAGGCGAAAAGAAAAACGGTGCTGTTATCAGCAAATGGGTATATAAAGAGACGTATACCCCTCATTATTATAATACTCCCAATTTAACAAAAGTAAAGACATATACTTGGACTGGCCAAGATGATTACAAAATTGAAGTCTACTTAGTTGATGAGGTTCCGGTGTACTCAATTTATGCGACAAGATAATAACTACAGTAGGTATGGTTCCTGACCACTGCCTCACAGTGGGGACGTCCCCATTGTGAGGCAAATTGTAACAGCTGTTACAATGTGTGTTCTCAGATTTGTATTTAATACTTGTGTCAATAAATTTCAAAGCGATGGCTTGTTTGTTTGGGGATGTTGTATCTATTTGATTATCAATGTGTTGTATTCTGCTGATTTTGGGCTAAGGAAAGTCGGAGTTTATAGGCAGTAAACCCCGACTTTCATGCCTACTTTCTCCCAGAAACATGCCTAGTTTCTTCAAGAAAACTCTCATGTTGTTCAGAATGTAAAATAAATTGATTTTATCCTTTTCTCAATACCATCCAAAAACGTAACACGTTCGCCCTGATTTCGTTGTCGTCTCTGAAAAGCTATCAGACCTCCCGTCCTCTTTTGAAACGCCTGTGTATATCGGGGTTTCAACACGGGAGGTCTTCAGACAAGACCTCCCTTACACCTCCCTTGGACCTCCCCTGCTCAGACAACATGAATCGTACAGTATAACAGCATGGCCAGGTCCAATTGACAACAACACAGCAAGACGATTACTATATTTCAAACTCAAGTGCGGATGGCTTCTGCTGTCCGCACTTTTTTGATGAAATGTTTATCACATAGGGACAGTCCCTATTGTGAGAAAACAGTATAACACAGCCTCCCGCCGAGTGACAGTCGGCGGGAGGAATTAAACAGAGAGCGGGTGGCTTCTGCTGTCCGCACTTTTTTTGATGAATTGTGGATACAGAGGGACGGTTCTTTTGTTACACAAGAGAGCCGTCTTTTTTTCGCACAGCGGGGACAGTCCCATTGTAAGAAAAGGGTAACATAGTTTGGTTTTTGCATTTGTAAATAAAATCGCTAATTGTCTCTTTGTTGTTTTTTTGGCCTCAAGAAGGAACTATTAAGGAAAATAATTGCTACCATTAATGCGCGCAATTTCTAGATTTAATCCTCGCAATTTTTACCATTAAAGCCCTTCTCTCCGCTTCTTCAACTTAATGCTGCAACTGTAACAATATTTGATTTAGATTCGCGAATACTTTGCAAGAAACACCAGAAACTTGAACTATCTTGCGCGGTCATTTGGTCATTTGGTCATTTGTCAAAATCGAAAACAGATTGTCAAAATCCGCCACTATAATATAAATATTCTATTTATATATAGTGAGCAATGACCGCGTTCCCGAAATCGAAAATGACCAAATGACCTTGACCAAATGACCACGATAAAAAACGAAGCCGCCGACATTCACATGCCGGCTGCTTTTTCTTCAGATACCTTGCCTACATTCCCATGCCAGCAAGGCAAATCAAATCTGGTTATGATTTTAGATAACTGCCGCAAAGTTAGTGAAAAATGTCGATATTTCCAATTATTTTAAGGATAATTTGTATTAATCTTGCAAGTGTGGACAAATCGGCTACACATAATCGTAGGAGATATCAAATATTCTTCGTATCTTTGCGGCAAATATTATAACTTCTAAAACAATAATGCGTATGAGAAAAAGAGATCTACTCCTATTCCTACTGCTATTCTGCAGCATCGGAATTCGCGCCCAGCAGATTCGGATGAGAGCCTCGTCTGAGGTCAAAACCGTTAATCAGTTGAAGAGCAGCGCTACCAGAGCATCTGATCAGCAGGGCGTCACCGCCACACTGAAGTATGAACGTGTGGCCGACATGAAGGTGCCCCGCATCGGCCATCAGGTCATCCCGACGATATCACAAAAGGGACAGTCCCCATTGTGAGAAAACTGTATAACGCAGCTTCACGCCGAGTGACATACGGCGGGAGGAATTAAGCAAAATCAATCGAACACCCCATCACCTCACTTTCTTCTTGCAACTGTCTGATCTTAAGTGAATTGAAAGAGTGAGATGTTTGTCAAACACCTCACTTGACATCTCACTCATCACTTCACTGTGTTAGGATGTGGATGATGAGTGAGGTGATGGGTGAGGTGATGAGGAAACACCTCCCTCACTGAAATGCCCGTTCACAAAGGTGTTTCAGAGGCAGAAGTGAGATGATGAGGTGTTAGAACGAATCCTTTATAAATGATGTGTAGCACAGATGAATATATATGTCGTTTCCGGATATTTATGCAGGATGGCTGCGGATGGGAGTTTCCTTAGACTAAACCCAGACTTTCAAGGTAGTAAAGTTCCACTTTCCTTAGCCTAAACTCCAAGTATAGTTGGGCATGATTCAAAATGCATAAACATTCAAGTGGACTTTTTTTGATGAATTGTTTGGACGAATGGAAATAATTGCTTAACTTTGCGGCAGAGTTACAAAAAATGAGAGGAATAGTATTTGGACTTTGTGTTTTGATGTCATGGTGGTCGGGCCAATCATGGTCGGCCAATGGGAAGGTCATCTATGTGGCCACAGACATTCATGTCATGGATTCAAGTCTGGTGATCCATGAAGGCGATGCCTTGACTTATTACATTGGTCGAGACAGAAAAATGCTCAGCCAAAGCATAGAAGCCTTTCAGGCAGTTGTTGACAGCGCCATCATCCATCAGGCTGACGTCCTCCTGATATGTGGCGATTTGACGAAAGACGGCGAGAAGATTGGTCATGAGCGGGTTTCCCGTATGCTTGGGAAGGCTCTCCAGGCCGGCATAAAGGCCTTTGTCATTCCTGGTAACCATGATGTCAGGAATCCCTCTGCCAAATACTTTGACGGTGATGAGACAATTCCTGCAGAAGGAGTAGCGGCAGAAGAATTTGCTTCTATCTATCGCGATTTCGGCTATGGAGATGATGATTTGCGGGACCCGAATTCCTTGTCCTATGTCTGTGAGCCTGTACCAGGGTTGACGCTTCTTGCCATTGATGCCTCTCAATACGAGAAGAACACTTACATTGCCGAGGGAGATGACAGAGACGTGAGTGTTGTGGGTGGCGCCATTAAATCTTCCACGCTTGACTGGCTGCTGGCACAGGCTGACGAGGCAAAAGGCAAGGGGAACCAAGTCATAGCCATGATGCACCAGCAACTGATAAACCATATTGACGGCTTAGATACGATGGTCAGTACTGCTGCCATCGAAAACGGCGACAGTATCGCGCAGTTGATGATGGAGCATGGTATTCATGTCATTTTCACAGGTCACATGCATTATTCTGATGCCGCCACAATATGGAACGACAATCATGATGCTTCATTGACAGACATTTCTACGGGATCTACCATCACCTATCCGTCGCATTATCGTGTGGCCACAATCAGCGATGACTGTTCCCTGCTCACGATCGACACCCATCGTATCAACAGTTTGCCGTCACAACCGCAGTTCTCCCAATTCGGACTCCAGTTCTTGGAAAATGGCATGGAATCTTCGGTCTATGCTGCTTCCGGTATGCTGTGGAATAGTATAGAACCGATCATGAAAACCTATCTCAAAGACATAAGCCTTGGCATCGGCTCGATAACCTTCCGTATTCCAAATAGCTCAGAAGAGTTTGCTAGGATGGTGTATAAACACCTTGCCACTTTCATCAATGATGGATGGCTGGCACTTCAGGAAGGCAATGAACATGACCAGGAAGTGTACGGGCGCTTATATAAAGAACTGAAAAAGGGCATCGACAATCTTTTGGGAGAAATTGTTGAGAATGATATATATATATTCGACACGCCCATAGGCCGCAGTGTGGCTTGTGAACTCATCATGCAAAAAGTAACGCCCATGCTGAATAGTGCGTTTGAAGACCTGACTCAAATTGGGACAGAGAACGAAGACCGCACAGATGATCTTCATCTCAACATCAGCTTGGAATCTGGCAAAATATATGCAGATTCGGAAACAGCACGGGTCATTCCTATCTATTCAGACAAAACAACCGAAGTCCGAATCTACAACATGCAAGGACGACTTGTCGGCAGTCAAGGCAATATCGCTCTTCCTGCTGGCTGCTATATCGTCAGGTCAAACAACAAGACTCGAAAAATCATTATCAAGTAATCTTATAGAAGAGATAGTCATGAATAGCAGACTTTCAATCCTTTTGCTGGGTGTCGCGATATGCGGCCTTACAGCATGTACATCCATTGAAGATAATACTGTCGGGCCTGTGCCGATAGGGGAGATGTGTCTTTACGTGAATGGTGAGCATTATGATATTGTGCTGCCTGCCAAAGAGGCCGTCGATCTCAGAACACTTAACACAGAGTTCGATGCCGACATTCGCGTTGAGAACGCAGATGCGTTTGAGAGCATCACCGTTTCGCCCTTTACCGGGATAGCGAAGGACAAGCAGATCGAGATTGCCTACACCATTAGCGGCCAGAGCGATACCGTGCGTCTGAACACCCTCCACAGCGGTATTCCCGATATCGTGGCCGAGGGTAAGGGTGTCATCCCTGGCGATTTCTACCTCTCGTTTATCTTCCAGAGACTCATCATGAAGTACGATAACAACGGACAAATCCTCTATTACCGTTACGATCCCACGCCAGATGTCGGCACCTTCAACGAGCTCGGCTATTGGGATTTCAAGAAACATGTGTTCGATGGTAAGACCTATTATAGTTATCACGCTCCCGACGATAATTTTGCCGACTGTGCCTTCACGGGCTACGACCCTGGTATGCGTGTGTTGCTCGACGACCACTATCAGGTGGTGAAGACCATCCATGCCTTGCCCAGTCGCGACGGTTTCCTGAAGGGCGGCGAGCCTCTCGACGGCCACGACTTCTATTTCTTCTCGCCTACGCACTGGATCGCCTCGGCTTCGTATGTGGAGCGTGAGGTGGATGGCAAGAAACTGGCTGTCGGATACTTGCAGGAGGTGAAGGACGGCGAGGTGGTGTTTGACTGGTGGAGCACCGATCATCCCGAAATGGCTGACTGGTGCAGTTCTGTGTTCGACACCAGTTACGACTATGTGCATTTCAATTCTGTGCAGGTGCTGCCTGATAGTAACTGGCTCTGCTCATTCCGTGTTTTGAATTCCCTGCTGAAGATTGACCACAGCACTGGCGATATTCTCTGGCGAATCGACGGTGATTCACTGCCTGGCAAACAGAGCTTCTACGGTCAGCACTATGCCACTCTCTACGAGGATAGTACGTTGACGCTCTTCGACAACGGCAACGGCCACGAACCGCAGCTCACCCGGGTGCTTCGTCTGAAAGTCGATCCTGAGACGGGTGAGGTATCTGGTGGCGGTGATATGCTCAACCCCGGTGGAAACTACTTCACCCAGGCTTGTGGAGCAGTGCAGCTCTTCAGTGACGACCGCTTTACTGTGGGCTGGGGCTGGAGCACAGAGGCAGGCAATAACACCCGCCTTGTCACTGAGCACGATGCCGATGGCCACGTAGTGTTCGCTCTCATGCGTAATGCTGCGGACAGCATGCCCAATTCCGTCAATCCCTCTTATCGCTGTGTGAAATACGAGTAAACGATGATAATTATGGCAGAAACGATTAATAAAAGATTAGAAGACCTTCGGGAGGTGATGCGACGGGAGCATCTTGCTGCCTGCATCTTCCCCAGTACGGACCCCCATCAGAGTGAGTATGTAGCCGACCACTGGAAGGGTCGGGAGTGGATCAGCGGCTTCAACGGTTCGGCTGGTACGGCGGTGGTGACGCTGACGTCGGCAGCCCTTTGGACGGACTCGCGCTATTTTCTTGCGGCTGAGGAGCAGTTGAAAGGAACGGAGTATCAGCTGATGAAACTGAAGATCGAGGGTACGCCTACGATTGCCGAGTGGCTGGGGCGGGAACTCAAGGGATCCGAGGTGGCCATCGACGGCAAGTGCAGTTCTGTGAATGCGGTGAAGGACCTGATTGCTGAGCTTCGTAAGCAGGGTGGTATCACGCTGCGGACGAACTTCGACCCGCTGAAGCTGATCTGGAAGGACCGTCCTATGATACCTGAGAATCCTGTGGAAATCTTTCCGATGGAATATGCGGGGGAGAGTTGTCATGATAAGATTGCCCGTATCCGTCAGGCCCTGCGGGAGAAGCATGCCGACGGAATGCTGATGGCGGCTCTCGATGATATCGCCTGGACGCTGAACCTCAGAGGCTCGGATGTGCATTGCAATCCCGTGTTCGTTTCGTATATGCTCATCTCTTCGAAGAGCGTCACATTATATATAAATAAGGTGAAGCTGACGCCCGAGGTCTCTGCCTATCTGAAGGCTGAAGATATCAAGGTGGAGGATTATGAACAGGTGGAGAATGGCCTGAAGAACTACTTTGAATACAATATCCTGCTCGATCCGGACGAGATCAACTACAGGCTTTATGAGGTCGTCAGGAACAAAGGTCGTCAGGACAATCATCCCCAGACGGAGATTGTGGAGGAGGAGTCGCCCGTGAAGCGGATGAAGACCGTGAAGAATGAAAGGGAAATAGCGGGTTTTAGGTCGGCGATGCTAAAAGACGGTATCGCGATGGTGAAGTTTCTTTATTGGCTTAAGAATAGTTTAGAGTGTAGAACTGAGAGTGTAGAGTTTGCTACCGCCCTCCCAATAAGCGCAGACCGGACAGCGGAAGCAAACTCTAAACTCTACACTCTAAACTCTCCACTCTCGGAACTCTCCGCCTCCGATAAACTTGAAGCATTGCGTGCAGAGCAGCCGCTCTTCCGAGGTATCTCCTTCGACACGATCGCGGGCTATGGAGCGCATGGGGCTGTAGTCCACTATGAGCCCACGCCGGAGACGGATATCCCACTGGAACCCAGTGGGTTGCTGCTGCTCGACAGTGGCGCGCAGTATCTCGACGGTACGACGGACATCACCCGTACCATTGCCCTCGGACCTCTCACGGAGGAGATGAAAAAGGTCTATACGCTGGTGCTAAAGGGCCATATCCAGATAGAACTGTGCAAGTTCCCCAGTGGTGCCAGTGGTACGCAGATCGACATCCTTGCCCGTCAGGCGATGTGGCGCGAGGGGCTGAACTACCTGCACGGTACGGGTCACGGTGTGGGGACTTATCTCAACGTGCATGAAGGTCCTCATCAGTTCCGTATGGAGTGGAAGCCTGCGCCCTTGGTCGCTGGTATGACCATCACGGACGAACCTGGCATCTATCTCGCTGGTAAGTTTGGTGCCCGTATAGAGAACACGCTTCTTATCGTACCTTACAAGGAGACAGAGTTCGGCAAGTTCCTGCAGTTCGAGTCGCTCACCCTCTGTCCCATCGACAAGGCGCCTATCCTCGTCGATATGCTCCTGCCTGAGGAAATCGCCTGGCTCAACGACTACCACCAGCACGTCTTCGACACCCTTTCGCCCCATCTCTCCGACGACGAAATAGCTTGGCTTCAGGAAGCCTGCGCTCCTGTCTGATTTTAACGACAACTTAGACAACTAAGACAACAATCTGCCTACGACGGCAACGCCGTCTACGGAGTTCACGAGATGTTGTCTTGGTTGTCTTTGTTGTCGTTTTGATAAAATATTAGAAAAATGATGGTTGTTTTTAATAAAAATAAGATAAAAACTTGGTGGATTCCTAAAAATGTTGTAACTTTGCACCCGCTTTTCGTGGCACCTGTGCCCGAGGCATGAAGTTTAACATAAAATTTTAAAGCAAAAGACAAATGATTATTGTACCAGTAAAAGAAGGCGAGAACATCGAGAAGGCCCTCAAGAAGTTTAAGAGAAAGTTCGAGAAGACAGGGGTTATCAAGGAGCTGCGCCGTCGTCAGCAGTTCGATAAGCCGTCTGTACTGAAGCGCCTGAAGATGGAGCACGCCATTTACGTACAGCAGCTTCGTGCGAACGAGGAATAAAAAAAAGTTCCCGAAAAATTTGGTAGTTTCGGAAATTCTTCGTAAATTCGTAGCCGAAAACAGAATGTTACTAAAATTCTGTGAAAAGGCAATAGAATGATAGACCAGTTTCTAAACTACCTGCGCTTCGAGCGGAATGCATCACCGCAGACCGTGCAGACATACGAGGATAGCCTTCGGGAGTTTGAATCGTATCTGACTTTTAGGGATGGCGGGCTCTCCTTAAGGACGGTGGACACCGACCTGATCCGTGACTGGATGGAGAGTCTGATGGACAGAGGAAACAATGCATCAACGATCAATAAGAAGTTGAGCGCATTGCGTTCCTTTTTTCGCTTTGCCCTGAAGCGAAGGCTGGTGGAGAAGGATCCCGCCCACGCCGTGACGGGGCCGAAGAAGTCGAAGCCCCTGCCGCAGTTCCTCCGTGAGGGAGAGATGGACCGTCTGCTCGACGATGTCGAGTGGGGTGATAATTATAAAGAGGTTCGCGCGCGTACCTTATTTATATTATTATATGAGACGGGGCTCCGTCGTTCGGAGTTAACGGGGCTAAACAATGCCGATGTGGACTTCGAGGTCTGTCAGCTCAAGGTGACGGGTAAGCGCAACAAACAGCGCATCGTGCCTTTCGGCGCAGAGCTGGCTGAGACCCTCAAAAGGTATATCGCCGTGCGCGACGAACAGGTGGCGGGTGACTGCGACGCTCTGTTCCTGAGTGATAAGGGCCATCGGATGACGGGTGACCAGGTTTATCAGATCGTGCATCAGCACCTGACGGGGGTAACCTCGTTGAAGAAACGCTCCCCCCACGTGCTGCGTCACACTTTTGCCACGGCAATGCTGAACAACGGTGCAGGCCTTGAGAGTATCAAGAACCTGTTGGGCCATGAGAGCGTCAGTACGACGGAAATTTATGCCCACACCACGTTCGAGCAGTTGAAACGAGTGTATGAAGAGGCTCATCCCCGAGCCTGAACCTTATTATTAACCCTTTAAAAATTGGAGGTAACTATGGAGATTAAGATCCAGTCGATTCACTTCGACGCTACTGAGAAGTTAGAGGCGTTCATCGAAAAGAAGGTCGCCAAGTTGGAAAAATCATTTGAGGATATACAGAAGGTGGAGGTGCAGCTGAAAGTAGTGAAGCCGGCCACGGCCCAGAACAAGGAGGCCAGTCTCTCTGTGATAGTGCCCGGAAGCACCCTTTTTGTGGAGAAGACCACCGACACTTTTGAGGAGAGTATCGATCTTTGTGTCGATTCTATGCGCACTCAACTGCAGAAATTCAAGGAAAAATTAAGGAATAGATAAAAAAATCCTCGAAAAGTTTTGGTAATTCAAAAATAAGTAGTAACTTTGCAGCCGTTTTCCGACAGGTCGTAAATCTGAAGAAGAGAGCGGCTGCTTAGAAAAGCCTCTTTAGCTCAGTTGGCCAGAGCACGTGATTT
>JAEEPF010000164.1 GCA_016284635.1 Prevotella sp. | reverse complement strand
GGCATCTCGTATTCCAGATACTGCCGCTCTTCGGCGCCGACCTTCATGGTCTTCATGCTGAGCTTGAACTCCGGATGTACGTTGATCACGCCCTGCGTGATATACCTGATATATTCGTCGTTTTTCGGAAAGACTGCCAGATGATAGTCATCCTGGATAGCCACCTCGGCCACCTCCTCGATGTCCTTGTCCTCGCCAAAGATGTTCACATTGACGGGAATCAGC
This sequence comes from Prevotella sp., assembly GCA_016284635.1. Taxonomy (GTDB): domain Bacteria; phylum Bacteroidota; class Bacteroidia; order Bacteroidales; family Bacteroidaceae; genus Prevotella. Next base: position 6,784 of record JAEEPF010000164.1, on the reverse strand, counting down.
GATGCTGCTTCGGCCTTCACACAAAGATTAATATAGCGGAAGTTCAGCAGCGTCATATAGCTGGCCATCTTCTTCTCCGTCGCATTCAGTTGGATTTTGAAATAGAATTCCATATCTCTTAATTCTTAATTTCTAATTTGTAACTATTTATTTTACGATTTCTTCTCTTCACCGGGCTTCTTGAAGCCGACTTCCAGAGCGATTCCGAGCACATTGTTCACTGCGTCGCCAGCCATGTGGCCCATAGCGTCGCCCTGATTCTTCTCAGTGGCCGCACCGCCGTCGAGGGCCTCCTTGTTCACGTCGGCAGCCTCCTTCTTCATCTCGATCTTCGAACTGGCTGGCGACGTATTCTTTGTGGCGACGAAGATACCGTCGGAGATGTTCGACGACTTGAAGGCGCTCTTCACTTCGAGCTTGTCTGCCGAGACGAGCGGGGAGGTGAGGGCCTTGACGGTAGTGTCGCCTGAGATGGTAACCTTGCCGCCAGAGAGGTCTGTATTGCCGCCACTGAGCGTCAGCAGGTTCTTGTCGTCCTGCTTCACCTCCGTGGTCTCCTTGCCGTTCACCAGCAGTTTCTTCGTACTCGTCAGCTGTGCGGTCTCCTCGCCGTGGATGGCTAGGTCTTTCTTGGCCACCACCGTCTGCTTCTCGGCATAGACCTCGATGCTGCCACCCTGGGCCACCTCCTTGAACTTCTTCGTCTTCGGATCGACATTCATGGCCGACACCGTTACCTGTTTGGCGTTGATGGTGGCCTGGCCTGCTGCCTTTCCTTCGTGGTCTGCGGCAGAGAGGCTCATCTTCTCGGCCCTGACGGAGAAGACGCTGTCCTTGGCCAGAGCCGTCTCTTCCACCTTGTCGCCGTCGAGCTTCGACTCCATGCTGCTGATCTGCACCTGCTTCGAGAAGAGCAGAATCTCGCCCTCGGGCTTGTAGGTGGCCTTCGTCACCTTGCCCTTGTCGTCGGCCTCCACGTCGGTGGTGTTGATGTTCGACAGTCCGATGCTCTTCGACCTGATGGTGATGCTGCCGTCCTTTGCGAGGCCGGTGTCCTTATATTTCTTGTCGGCCACCTCGGCGTCGATGGTCTGCATGGTGATGTTCTTCGAGGTGATGATCACGTCGCCCTCTGCTGGCAGTTTGGCAGCCTTCAGCGTGCCGTCTTCTTCCTTCTCCACGCCCGACCTTCCGGCGGTGCTCAGGTCGATGGTCTTCATGTTCACGGTGAGTCGGTTGCCCTTGTCGAGCGAGCCCTTGTCGTCGAAGACGCCCTCCACCTTCATGCGGTTGGAGAGAATGGTCACGCCAGAACCCTCGTCGGTACGGAGGTTGCCGTCGCCGTCGGCATTCACGATGCTCAGGAATTCCGACTGTATGGACATCGAACTTGGGACGGGCTTCTTCTTGAAGTCGTCGTCGGAGGTCTTGCCCACCTCCTCTTTCATCTTCGTGAAGAACTTCTCCTGACGGTTCAGCTCAGCCAGTTCTCCCAGGCTCTTCGACTGTCGGTAGAGATCGGCGACCAACTGTGGCGTCAGATCGCTGATCAAGACGTTGAGTTCGTCAATGTCGTGATAGCTGCTCGTCAGCTCGTCCTCGTCTATCAGTCTCAGCTTGTCGCGTTTGTCGTTGAACTTCGACAGTTCCTCACCCTGCTTCTTAAAGTTGTCGAGATCCTTTTGGGCCTCCTTCTTCAGAGGTTCTTTCGCAGCCTTCAGGCTCTTGATCTTCTCTTCGAGTCTGGCTGTGAGCGACTTCTTCGACGAAGTGGCCGAGAGGCTCATCCGCTTGTCTGCATGGAGGGCTATGCCGCTGCCTCCGTCCACACCTCTGGCGTCGAGGAAGGCACCGCCTGCAGGGATGTCATTGCTGTCGATAGACACTTCACGGCTTTGGATGATCACTTGCGACATCCCCTCTACCGTATGCTCCTTGCCGTCGATGCCCGGGTTCTCTGCTGTCTGGCTGATCATCGGGGCGCGCACGGCCACGCTGCCAGCGTCACCCACACCTTCCACGGCAACGTTATTGCCACGGATGATGATGGTGCATCCTCCGGCAGGATCGAGCGTACCGCCCATGTTCACGTTGCCGATCACAATCTCCGGAGCGGAGAGTATCAGGCGTCGGTCGTCGTGTATCAGGCGGCCTTCAATCTTGTTCTGCACGTCTGTGTTCAGGCTGAACAGGGCTTCTTTCTGTGCCCTGACCTCTTCCAGTTCTTTTTCTACGCTGTCGAGCAGGCTTTTCAGCTTTGCTTCCCAGTCTTGATATATTCTGTCTGCCATATCAGTGAATTTTCAATTGTTAAACATCAAAGATTATGCGATAGACTTCAGGATACCCCTCAGCAGATCCGGGTTGCTCCAGCTGATCTGATCCAGTTTCTTGATGGCGCCTTCTTCAAAGGCATAGGTGGCATCCTTGTCGCTGGAGAAGAGTATCTGACCGTTCTTGTCGTTCCACACCTGATGGGCCCAGCCGCCGTAGGGTTTGTCTTTATCGACGACCTGTTTAAGCGGATTCTGGAGGCCCAGGAATGTGGCAATCGCTTTCATGACTTTCTTGAATTTACCATCCTCACCTGGTGCGACGCCTTGGAGGCATGCCACTTGATTCCACTTATTCTTTAAGAAATCATCAGTAATAGCATTTTCTTCATAACAGACTTCGAAATAGACATTGTGTACGTCCTGAAGAGCCACAGTTTGCGTATTCTTGGGATCCTGACTTAATTTGTAGAGGAACAAGGCAATCATCTTGCGTTTTGTAATCCGCAAATCTTGGAAGGGATCATCTTCATTATATTGGTCATTGTTACCCATAAAATCAGCTTTTGGATCCTGACCATTGACATATCTGTCTTTCCACAATTTAAAATGCTTAGCCAACTGTGAGTTTTCTCCATCATATATGGTTACCTTGAAGACATTATCAATCCATTGAGTATCATTATCGACCTCCTTTTTAGTTAAATTAAGGACAGACTTGTTGATGTCCTTTATGGATTGGCCATTAAAGAGTGTTTCAAATCTTTTGGCATGGGCATGCAGATGGATGACGGCCTTGGCATAGCCCTCGGCAAGGGTCTGGTAGCGGGTCTTAAAACGATTGAAATTGTCCTGGCCTATGAGGTCTATGTCGACCTTCGCCTCGGTGACGCCTTTCATCAGATCGGCGAGCGTGCCGCCATCGAAAGTCTCGTCGTTGGGCCTGAAGCCGTTCAGCTTCTCTATCTTGAAGGCGGCCTGGAGCACTTGCGGCTTGTCGGCGGCCGTCCAGTATATGGCACAGAAATCGTCTAATGCGGCCTTCTTCTTATAGGCTTCGTTCTTCAGATTCTTATAATCTTTCTCAAACTGATTCATCTTAGAGTCTATGAGCTTGATGTATCCTGCCATCTTGCCGTATATCTTCTGTTTCTCAAGATCTTGCATCTTAAGTTTTTCCTGATAACTCGGAGCGTAGCGGTCCAGTGGCACCTGGGCCTTGCCCTTGCCGGCTTCGAGCATCACGAAGTTGTTCGACTTCAGGTTCAGCGTTCCGTCGATAGGTCTCATGAAGACCTCATACACGGCACGTATAACGCTCATGTCGACGATCTTCAGGTTCAGCAAATTACCGATGGTATTGTCCGACAACGTCTTTCCCAGACTCTTCAGCGCGTCTAAAGCCATATCGGCTATTTTAGTGTCATCCTTGATATTCGTGCCGGAGTGGAGGGTCAGCTTGTTGCCGGCCTCGATGCTCACGTTCTTGCCACAGATCTTGATGTCGCCGTTGGGGGCATTGATGGTGATGCCGGTGAAGGCACCGATCTCCACGTTGCCGTAGGGACTCTTGATCTTGACCTTGCGGTCGTGCGACGACAGCGACAGCTCGTACAGTCCGAAGCGGTCGCCCATGTAGATACCGCCGGCCAGATCCTTGCCGTCGCCCCAGTCCAGATCCTTGCCCTTGAGCGCCGGGAAGTACGTCTGTAGGGTCTTCAGTGCCGGCGAGAAGCCTTGTACGAATTTCCAGCCGTCTTTCGGCGCATTGAAGCTGATGTGCTGTCCGTTGGGCGACATAAGCATCATCGAGGCCCGCTTCTGCAGGAAACTCTTCGTGAACTTATCGACAGACTCACCCGGCGCCAGGGTGTTCTTCGAATAGACACTGCCCACGACGTAGGGCCGTTCGACGTTGTCGCAGTCGTAGTTCACCAGCACCTCGTCGCCCTTGTTGGGCGTGAAATACACGCCACCGCCCTCGGTAGCCATCGGCGTGGCGACGCGCACCCACGGTGAGGCCGACTTCTTCACCTCCTTGTCCCATTCTGACACCTTGTTGGCCACGTCTGCCTTGGCGGAGGCCACTGCGTTAGTAGCCGCCGCGACGGCCTTATCCAGCTTTTTCTTGTCTTGATCAAGGCTTGTCTTATCCGTTTCAATCTGCTGGAGGGCCTTCTCGGGGTCGAGTTTGGCATCTGTGATATACTTCAGCGACAGCCGCTCGATCTCCAACTTTTTCTTCTGGGCTTCTATCTGCAGGCGGAGTCCCGCCTTCTTGGCCTCGTTTTCCTGGTATTTCTCCAGCGAGATTTCCTTGAAGTCCTCATTCGTGATAGACTCCGATACATTCAGCTGCCTTTCCAGTTTCGCGAGTTCCGCTTCATCGTCCTTGATCGTCTTCTCCAGATTTGTTTTGTATTTCTCCCGTTCGTTCGCCGACATACCCTTCAGCTCGTTCAGCTTAGGTTTGATGTAATTCTCAAACATCGTGAGCTGCTCCTTCAGATACTTGATTTTTATTACTTGGGTGGCGAGTTCATCCTGTGCCTTTTTCAGCGCTGTTTCTGCAGTGATCACGGCCTTGCGCTTCTCGTCGTTGGGCGACTGCCAGGGGTAGGCGATGCGCACACGGCCCTGGTACTTGTTGTCGTTGTTATCGACGACGAAGGCGGTCTGCGGACTGGCCTTGCGGAACATCGGCACGGGTGCCACGGGAGGCACGAACGTCCCCTTCTTCAGGTCGAGGGTCTTCTTACCTTCTTCTAGAGGGTGAATCACGGGGATGGCATAGATCACTTGCGACTGGCGGTCGCTGTAGAGGTCGGTAGAGGGGTCGGAGGGGTTGAACTTCCTGTAGTTGCGGTTCCACACGAGGTTGGCAATCTGCCTGATCTGCACCACGATGTAATGGCCTTCGAGTCCATCCACCAGGATCTTGTCGCCTAATGAGACGGGAGCGTAGGTCGTGCCCATGTCGATGCAGATGATCTTCTGGTGCTGCTGCTCCTCCAGCTTCCTGATGGCGCTGTAGAACTTGTGGCCGATCCAGCCTTTTTCGTCGAGCGACGAGAAGGCCACGAGCCTGCCGTTATTGTATTGCTCCTTATTGCTACCGAAGGCTTTCTCCAGGTCTTCTTTGGTCTGGCTATCGACCTGATCTATGATGACGCCGGCGTTTATGCTGTCGGCAGTGGTCTGGGCTAACTCCGTCGCCACGAGTTTTATCGGATTGCCGTCATCGCAGGCGGCTATCGCTGCCGTCGCCTTCAGGGCGATCGTCTTCAGCTGCTCGAAGTCTTTACCCCTGAAGCACAGCTCGCGGTTCAGGTTCGTGTACTTGTCATCCTCCAACGGGAAGATATACTCCTCGCCGGCCAGCGGGGTGTTATAGTTCAGCTTCCCCTCGAAGGCGTCGTTGGGCAGACCAGACTTGTCCTTTTCGATGGCGTCGAAGTTCAGCTCTCCCGCAATGGTGCTGTTCTCCTTCACGCTGTCGCGGCTGTAGTCCTCCACATCCACGATACCGTCGGTATAGCCCTGCATGGTCACGCTGTCGAACCCCGAGAGCTCCGCCGCCGTCTTCGTGGGCAGGCCGAGCGTCAGCTTGCCGTCCTCGAAGAAGAGGAACTCGCCGCAGCGGTTGGCCGTACGCACCAGGAAGTCGAGGAACGTCTCGTTGTACTGCACGAGATAGGGCTGGATAATCTCTACGTCCTCGCTGGAGCTGTTCTTGTATTTCAGGTTCTGCAGGTTCGCAATCTCTGTCGACACCAGTGAGGCAGGCAGCCCGAAGGTGTCGAGCTCCTTGGTGATGATGTCCTTGGCCAGCTTCTTCGCGGTGTATGCCTTGCAGTATTTGTCGATGTCCATCAGCTTGTCGAAGCTGTGGATAGTCAGTTTGACGAACATCTCCTTCGCACCGCTGTTCGTGGCGATCTGGGGGTTGATCATATAGACATAATAATTCTTGGCGATGGACGTCTCTGACTTATCGTCGATCGTTTTCTGCGCCTGTTCCTCCCCATTCTGGCCTGTTGGTTTAGCCTTGAACTTGTCGATATCGACGATGGTCAGTTCGATCTGCCTGTCCATCAGCAGTGCCTCCACCTGGTTGAATGTCGGTATCTTCCCGACGTTTTCCCCCGTCGTTTCGGCCGACTTGATAGACACCTCGGCTTCGATGATACCCGGCTCATACACCTTACGGGTGAACTTCAGACCGGAGAGGACAATCGAATACTTTACCTTGTCGATCTCAATATAGAAGTTCTGCTTCGCATGTAGCGGCGGAATCTCCGTCACCTCCGTCATCGGGTTCTTGATGTTCTTTCCAAAGAAGAGCCGATAGTCGTAATTTTTAATATTCTCCATATTCAGTCTTTTGTAATTTCAAGATAATGAACGGCATTGCTGCCCAGGAACAGCATATTGCTGAGTAGCATCCTCACGTGGAGGAGCACCTGCTCCTCTCCCGACACGTCGTCGTTCTCACAACCCTCGTCCACGTT
>JAEEPF010000163.1 GCA_016284635.1 Prevotella sp. | reverse complement strand
CAGCGTCAAGCACAGCCACACCTTGTTTCATAATCTCCGGTCCGATACCATCGCCCGCGAGAATCGCAATTTTAAGTTTCATACTTTGTTCAATTTTGCAACGGACTATAGGACTTAAGGACTTTTTGAAAGAGTCGTGTCAGTCCTGTTGTCCGTTGCTGATTAAAATACTTCTTTCTGTTCATTCTCAAAGATGTTCAGCATCTTAAAAGTAGCCTTGATGGCTGCCTCCGTCTGGTCGGCATCGAGACCACGGGTACGGAGGATTTTGCCATTGTCATTCCACGTGATGACCGTCTGCACGAGGGCATCTGTACGACCACCGGGCGGGATGGTGACGGCATAGTTCTCGAGGATGGGGAACGTGCGGTTCAGATACTTCTTATAGATATACCGCAACGACTTCACGAAGGCGTCATACTGTCCGTCACCCGTTGCCGAAGCCTCATACGCCTGACCGTTGATCTCCACCTTGATATTCGCGCCAGGCTTCAGACCGTAGGCCGTAGAGACCACATAGCTCACCAGTTTCACCTTATCCTCAGGGGCATCGTGCTTCAGCACATCACTCACGATGAAGGGCAGATCGTCTTTGGTCACGCGCTCCTTCTTGTCACCCAGTTCGGTGATGCGCTGCGTCACCTTTTTTGTTTGTTCCGGCGTGAGTTCCAAGCCGAGTTCCTCCAGGTTCTTGGCGATATTCGCCTTGCCGCTGTTCTTACCCAGATCGTACTCCCTGCGACGTCCGAAGCGCTCCGGCACGAGGGCGTTCTGATAGAGTCCGTTCTTCTTGTCGCCGTCGGCATGCACACCCGCCACTTGCGTAAAGACGTTGTCGCCGATGATGGGCTGGTTCGGGGCGACGGCGATGCCGCTGTAACTCTCCACCAGACGGGAGATATCGTTGAGTTTGTCCTCGCGGATATTGGTCTTGGCGTTGAACTGGTCCTTCAGGATCACCTGCACACTCGACAACGGAGCATTGCCGCAACGCTCACCCAGACCGTTCACCGTCACGTGCAGACCTTTCGCACCACTCAGGGCAGCGGCGAGCGAGTTCGACACGGCGAGGTCGTAGTCGTTATGGGCGTGGAAGTCGAAATGTGTATCTGGATAGCGCTTCATCATTTTACGGAAGTACTCGATACATTGCAGGGGATTCATGATACCTAATGTGTCGGGCAGCATAAACCGCCGGATGCCGATGTCGCAGAGGGCATCCATCACCTGATAGACATAGAAGGGTGATTCCTTCATACCGTTCGACCAGTCCTCGAGGTAGAGGTTCACGGTCATCTGTTTCTGGCGGGCGTACTTCACCGCCTCGATGATGTCCTCGATATGCTCCTCGGGCGTTTTCTTCAACTGCTCCTGACAATGACGCAGCGAGCCTTTCGCCAATAGGTTCACGGTCTTACAGCCACAGGAGTCTATCCAGTCGATGCTCTGTCCGCCGTCGATGAATCCCAGCACCTCCACCCTGCTGAGCATATCCACCTTCGCAGCATAGCGGCAGATCATGCTCACGGCTTCCTTCTCACCTTCCGACACCTTCGCCGAGGCCACCTCGATACGGTCCACGTTCAGGTCGCCGAGCAGCATACGGGCGATGATCAGTTTCTCGTGCGGCAGGAAACTCACGCCGCTGGTCTGCTCACCGTCGCGCAACGTGGAGTCCATGATCTCCACAAACGGCTGCAGGCGCTTGTATTGTCCTACTTGTTCAGCTGTTCCCATAGTTCAGTCTTGTTTTGGTTCTCCATCAGGAAGTCAATGTCGTCGAGGCCGTTCATCAGGCAATGCTTCTTATAGCCGTTGATGTCGAAGTGCTCGCTGCGACTTGTAGAGAGATTCGTTACTGTCTGATTGGGGAGATCGACCTTTACCTGAGTTTTCGGATTTTCCCGAATGGTACGGAATAACTCTGAGAGGAAATCTTCGCTCACCTGCACAGGCAACACGAAATTGTTCAGTTCGTTGTTCTTGTGGATATCGGCGAAAAAGCTGCTGATGACCACACGGAAGCCATAGCCTGCGATGGCCCAGGCGGCATGCTCACGACTCGACCCCGAGCCGAAGTTCTTGCCTGCCACGAGGATACAGCCGCCGTAGGTGGGATCGTTGAGCACGAAGTCCTTGTTCAGCGTGCCGTCGGCCTGATAGCGCCAGTCGCGGAACAGGTTATCTCCGAAAAAACTCTCCTCCCTCGTCGTGGCCTTCAAAAACCTCGCGGGTATAATCTGGTCTGTGTCCACATTCTCCAACGGCAGCGGCACACAGGTACTTGTTATTACGTCAAACTTCTGTTTCATATTCTTTCTTTATTTTGCAACGGACTACACGACTTTAGGACTTTTTTCTTACAGGATTCAGTTCTTAGGATTAAGTCCTTTAGTCATGTTGTCCGTTGCTAAATTAACTCTCTTGGATCTGTGATGACTCCAGTAACAGCAGCAGCGGCGGCGGTGAGGGGCGATGCGAGGATGGTACGAGAGCCTGGGCCCTGACGACCTTCGAAGTTACGGTTAGAGGTAGACACGGCCAGCTTTCCGGCAGGCACCTTGTCATCGTTCATCGCCAGACACGCGGAACATCCCGGCTGTCGGATCTCAAAGCCAGCCTCTGCCAGCACCTTGTCGAGGCCTTCCTCGCGGATCTGCTTGTCCACAGCCCACGAACCTGGCACCAGCCACGCCACCACATCTTCAGCCTTCTTACGTCCCTTCACGATCGAAGCAAACGCCCGGAAGTCTTCGATACGGCCGTTCGTACACGCCCCGAGGAACACATAGTCTACCTTCGTGCCCAACAACTTCTGTCCGGCCTCGAATCCCATATATTCCAACGCCTTCTCCTGACTCCTGACTCCTGACTCCTGACTCCCGGGAATCTTCTCCGTAATCCCGATTCCCATCCCCGGATTGGTTCCATAAGTGATTCGCGGTTCGATGTCTTCTGCTCTGAAAACCAGTTCCTTATCAAACACGGCATCATCACCACTCTTCAACGTCTTCCAATAACTGATGGCCTTCTCCCAGTCCTCCACCTTAGGGGCATACTCGCGACCTTTCAGATAGGCAAACGTCGTCTCATCAGGCGCCACGAAACCACCTCTGGCACCCATCTCTATGGAGAGGTTACAGAGCGACAGACGGCCTTCCATCGACATCTCACGCACCACGTCACCCGCATACTCCACGAAGTATCCCGTGGCCCCGGAGGTCGTCAGCTGCGCCATCAGATAGAGCGCCACGTCTTTCGCCGTCACACCCTTCCCCAGCCTGCCGTTGATCGAAATCCGCATCGACTTCGGCTTCTGCTGGAGGATGCATTGCGAGGCCAGCACCATCTCCACCTCCGAGGTGCCGATGCCGAAAGCCACAGCACCCATCGCACCGTGTGTCGAGGTATGTGAGTCACCACAGACGATGGTCATTCCCGGCAGACTCAGGCCCTTTTCAGGCCCTACGACGTGGATGATGCCGTTGTCTTTCGAGAACATCCCGAAGTGCGTCAGTCCGAACTCTGCGGCATTACGCTCCAGCGCATCCACCTGCTTCTTGCCCACAGGATCGGCTATAGGCTTGTCCTGATCGTGCGTGGGCGTGTTATGGTCGGGCATACAGAAGATCTGCTGCGGACGGAAACACTTCAATCCCCTCGCCCTCAGACCGTCAAAGGCCTGCGGCGTGGTCACCTCGTGACAGTACAGCCTGTCGATATACAGTTGCGTCGGACCGTCGGCCACCTCCTGCACCACGTGCCTGTCCCAAATTTTATCAAACAATGTATTCATATTCTTTCTTTTTTTGCAACGGACTACACGACTTTAGGACTTTTTCTTAGGACTATTCTACCGTCAGAATTAGTCCTTAAGTCCTGTAGTCCGTTGCTATTAATCTTCCTTCTTGAATTTATTAATACAATCAATGTACGCCTCGACGCTGGCGGTGACGATATCCGTGTTCGCACCGAAGCCGTAATACAGCGAGCCGTCGTACTCCACCTGCATGTGTACCTTTCCCACGTCGTCCGAGCCCTTCGAGATAGCCTGGATGGTGAACTCCTTCAACGTCATCTGCTTCATGATGATCTTCTTCAGCGCCTTGATGGCCGCATCCACAGGACCATTTCCACTCGCGGCAGCCTCGAACTTCTGACCGCTGATGTCGAGACCTATCGAGGCCACGTTCCTCACGCCCTTGCCCGAGGTCACCTGCAGGAAGTCGAGTCTCACGGCGTGCTGTTCGGCCATATCGGCTCCGGCGAGCATCAGCACGTCGGCATCCGTCACATCCTTCTTTTGGTCGGCCAGCTGCAGGAACTTCTCGTAGATCTTGTCCAGCTTATCCTCCTCCAGGTCCACGCCGTTCACGTGCAGACGATGCTTCAGCGCAGCACGTCCGCTGCGGGCGGTGAGCACGATCGAGTTGTCGTCGATGCCCACATCCTTCGGGTCCATGATCTCGTACGTGTGTACATTTTTTAATACGCCGTCCTGATGGATGCCCGAGGAGTGAGCGAAGGCATTGCGGCCCACGATGGCCTTGTTCGGCTGCACGGGCATGTTCATCAGACTCGACACCATCCGCGACGTCGGATAAATCTTCGTCGTATTGATGTTCGTCTCGATGCCGAGGCCCTTATGGCACTTCAGGATCATTGCGATCTCCTCCAGGCTCGTGTTGCCGGCACGCTCACCAATACCGTTGATGGTTACCTCCACCTGTCGCGCTCCCGCCATCACGCCGTTCAGCGAATTGGCGGTAGCCATGCCCAGGTCGTTGTGGCAATGCGTGGAGATGATGGCGCGGTCGATACCGTCCACATGTTCCATCAGATACTTGATCTTGTCGTGATACTCCTGCGGCAGACAGTAGCCCGTGGTGTCGGGGATATTTACGACTGTGGCACCGGCCTTGATCACCGCCTCCACCACCTGCGCCAGATATTCGTTGTCCGTGCGTCCCGCATCCTCGCAGTAGAACTCCACGTCGTCCACGTAGCGCTTGGCGTACTTCGTAGCCTCCACAGCCTGTTCAAGGATACGCTCACGGGTGGAGTTGAACTTAAACTGGATGTGCTCGTCACTCGTGCCGATACCTGTGTGGATACGCTTGTGCTTGGCATATTTCAGCGCCTCGAAGGCCACGTCGATATCCTTTTCCACCGCACGCGTCAGCGCACAGATCACGGGCCACGTTACGGCCTTCGAGATCTCAATCACCGAGTTGAAGTCGCCAGGACTCGATACAGGGAATCCGGCCTCAATCACATCGACGCCCAACTGTTCCAGGGCCTTCGCCACCTGAATCTTCTCAACCGTATTCAGCTGGCATCCTGGCACCTGTTCACCGTCCCTCAGCGTCGTGTCAAAAATGTAAAGTCTGTCACTCATCGTTTATCTATAAATTATCAATTCTCAATTTTCAATTCTCAATTAAAACGAAGCCCCTCTGCACTCGGAAGTGAGAAGGGCTCTATCTAATTTTCAATTATCAATTATCAATTTTCAATTAATTACACGCCTAATCACTTCCGACCGCTCCCTGCAGTCGAATAATAATAAGGCCATTAATTAGATTAAACATCTTCATTATATACTATATTATATTATTAACGATTGACGATCCAATAATCGTTTTCGGCTGCAAAAGTACACATAATCTTCGTAACAAACAAATCTTTTGTCACTTTTTTGCGCAAAAACGCAACAAATAGCCATTTTTAACCAAAAACACGACTCGCATCCCTTTGATACAAGACAAAGAGGACTGACAGCTCTCGTAGTCTGTCAGTCCCCCCGTTTTAGTTCTGGTCCATGTCGTCGCCGTCGCCGCTGGACTTGGTGAACAGCTTGCTTGCAACCTCACTCGACTCACCGTTCTTGATGGCGATTGCCTTCACGGTCGTGGTGTCGCTCAGCGTGAATGCCTCGCTGTAGAGCGTACTCTCAGCCGTAGGCGTCGAGCCATCGGTGGTGTAGTGGATCTCCGCGCCGGCAGGGCCGCTCATGCTCACAGAGGTGGTCTCAGCAAACGGAGTCGTGCCGCTGATCGTGGGTGCTGCCAGGGTTGAAGCCTGCGAACCGCCGCCGCTCTGTGAGCCTCCGTTCTGAGAACCGCCGTTGCCGCCTCCCGACTGCTGACTACTGTCTCCTGACTCCTGACTGTTCCCGCCCTTGGCTGCAGCAATCTCAGCCTTGGCCTTGTCAGTCCAAGAGAGCCTGACGTCCTTCTTCAGTTCGTCGCGGGTGAACTCGCCTGTACTCTGGGCCAGCAGCTTGATGGCCTTCACGGCAGCGCCAGTCTTGACACCCTCAGGCAGCGTACCGATGGAAGCGGAGGCAACCTTGTCCTGCTCGGCGTCATAGAGCGTCTCCAGGGCGTTGGCCTCGACGGTAGCCTTGAAGATGGCGAGGTTGTCGATCTTCACGGTGTTGCCCATGAGCACCTGCTCGCGCACGCACTTCACGAAGTCAATCAGGATACCCGTGATCGAGCCCTCCGAGAACATCGTGTTGTGTTCTGCCATGTGATGGGCCATGTCCTGCACGCTCATCGTCTGTTTGTAACTCACGCGGGCGTAGATTTTGCCCGCCTGTTCGGTTTCCGAACTCTCGGTCACCTTACTCAAATACAATTCTATCATACCTGTAAAGTTTCTTGTGGTATTAGAATATTAAGGAGTCAACTACATCGGGTGACCCCGTCCCGCCTTTTCTTTTACTCTGCAAAGTTACAAAAAATATCCGAGACTACCAAATGTTTTCGCAACTTTTTTCAAAATAATTATCAATAATTTAACCCAGCTTTCTCGCGCAATAACCAACCCTTCTTGCGCAATAACCCAAGGTTATTTGACGATAACCCAGGGTTTGGCTTCGTAGCAAGAAATCCGACGTATTCCAAAAACGAAAAGGGTGAGGGTGAATATACTTTTCTACGAGGTGATAAAAAAATATCTAAATGCGCTACTGATAACAGTTGGCATTTAGATATTTAATGATGTAGGTAACAAGAATTGTCCTTCCCCTATCACCCTGGGCTTTAC
>JAEEPF010000025.1 GCA_016284635.1 Prevotella sp. | reverse complement strand
TATCGGCTCCTGAGGCTACCTATATCGGAACCTATGCTTTTCAGAATGCTAATGTGAAGAGTATCGACGTGCCGAAGATCAAGAAAATTGACAGACACGCCTTCGATCATTGCTTGTTGACAACATTGAATTTCTATTCGGTGGAGGAGATTGGATCTCAAGCTTTCCAGGGAGCACGATTGGAGACTATCTCGCTTCCCCCTTCATTGAAGTATGTTGGTGTCAATTCATTCGACGATGAGTATGTGGACTATAATGACCAGACATTTGCCGATGCCAACGGATACTTTCCAACCAAGTCGAGTCTCAAGACTTTCCGTATAGAGGATGGTGACGATCCGATAGAGCTTGGTTTTAATGGCGATGAAGAATCTGATCAGTTTCGTTACGGACTGAGTTGGCTGAAGAGCAGTACCTTGGAGGAACTCTATATTGGACGTCCTGTGGGCCATGAACCAGTACTCAATGAATATGGCAACACCAGTCATTTTTCTTCAGCATTGCAATTCCGAGTCAATGATTTTCCCAAACTGAAGAAGGTAGAGCTGACAAAGGTCAAAATGATTAGCAGTGAGGCATTCTTTGGTGACTATTCTGAAGATAATCCGCAGAACTGTCTGGAGGAGGTGTCATTACCGATGGTAACAGCCATTCCGTCGCGTTGCTTCAAATACTGCACCAAACTGAAAACCGTGAACATTCCGAAGGCTAAGACGCTTTGGGATGAGGCTTTTGCCTATACCAGCGGCGACCTCGACATCTCGTTTATCAATACGGTTGATAGTATCAAAGCCGAATGCTTTGCCCACAGTGGCATCAGCGGCGAACTGACCATTCCCGGTACTTTGAAGTATTTGGGTAGGGCTGTATTTTATGATTGCGAGAATCTGAAGAAAGTCACCTTTGAGTATGGTGAGAAACCATTAGGTATGGAATATTTCTGGACGGCTAACAACGTTAGTAGTGGCGTGATGTCAATAGGCGGCTATAAGTGTGGCATCGAGGAGTTCTACTTTGACCGTAGCGTTGAGCCTTGTACCTATACCGATTATCAGGGCTATAACTATACTTATCGTTTCGAGATTGCCATCAGCGACGGCAGTTACGGCTCTATGGGCTTCCCCAACCTGAAGAATGTCACCATTGGCAAGAAACTCACCTCGTTGGATGGCTATACCTTCCAGGCATCAGGCCTGGAGTTCATCCGCTGTGAGAATCCGACGCCTATTGCTCTGGAATATACGTCCTATGAAGATGACGATACTTTTAACGCCGACCATAGTCAGGGTCCGTCTTTCAGCACCTATGTACAGGAGAAAGTGAAGTTGCTGGTGCCCGATGGCTCTGTAAGCAAATACCTTGCCGCTGATGTATGGAAAGGCTTCCTGAACTTGACGGATGACCAGGGTGACCTTGGCACCATTGCCATCACCATTCCCGCTGAAGGCATCACTACCTACAGCGGATTTCATAACCTCGATTTCTCAGCGCAGACGGATATCAAGCCCTATATTGTCACCAGTTACGATGCTGACAATGAGACTGTCCAACTCAGTGAGGTGGAAAATGTATCGATGTTGAATTCTATTAATAATACTGGTGTTGTCATCAAGGGAAAGCCAGGAACCTATCAGATACCTGTGGTCACTACCAAGAGTGCCTATCTCAATATGCTGGCCTGCGACCCGAGTACTCTCATCACCCTACCAGAGGAGGGGTACACCTATTATAATTATTCGTCGAGTTCTACCACTACCTATAACTACTATCTGAAGAATGGCAACTTCATGAAGTCGAACGGTTCGGCTAAGGTCGGCCCCAATGAAGCCTATCTGGAGATTCCCAAGACGATGACGAACAGCAAAACGGGCAGCAACGTCACACTGACCTTGGGCAATGACGCCTTTACGCCCCTTTATCCGGAAGTTAGTCTGAACTTTACCGATGTAGATGGTCTGAAGGCTTATTGCGTCACGGGCTTCACTGGTTCCGGCACCGTCACGCTGACACGGGTCAACAAGGTGGAGGCCTATCAGATTGTCCTGCTGAAGGGAACGCCTGGTGCCACTTACACCATCCCCTCAGAGGAGTTCAAGGTTATCAGTATGAACATGCTGAAGATGAATACTGGCGAGAGTGATGTCACGATACAGAATAGGGAAGGCTCGTCGACTATCTATCTCTATCTCGACGGCGACAAGTTTAAGATGGCAGCAGAATCCGGCACCACCATTGCCCCAGGAAAAGCATATCTCTATACGCTCTCCTCGGCTTTGGAGGAGAACGGGCCAGAGGAGTATGCCATTGTCTGTAGGCAGACGGAGGATATTAGTGTCAATGGATTGAAGGGTGATCTCAATGGCGACGGCAAGATCAATGTGGCAGACATTGTGATCATCGTGAACTATCTGACGTATGGCGAGGTTCCCCAAGGCTTCAACACGAATCTTGCCGATATTGATGGCGACGGCAATGTGACCGCGGCTGATATCAAGGCTATAGTAAATATTATCTTGAGGATGCAGTAGGCCTCGGCATATTCGCAAGCATTTTTCAATAACCCAGCCTTATTGCGCAATAAGGCTGGGTTATATGCGACCATTGAATTCATAGATTTATTATAAAATAACGTGAGTTCGACGAAAAAAGTTATAAAATAAATATCTGATTATTAGGAAATTAGCGATATTTTTAGTAACTTTGTAGTGACCAAACCACAAATGTTCACTAAAAGATACCGCTAATGTTTACCGAGGACAAAATTACTGAAATTTTCTGTATGGCAGATGATTTTTGCAAATTTTATGATGCAATGATGGCAAAATATACCATTAAAGAAGCTAAAACGAGGGTATATCACCGTGATATGACCCTTTCCAAGGCAGAAGTCATGGTGATTATGATTCTGTTTCATGGCTCGGGCTACCGTTGCCTGAAGCATTTCTATCTGGAACATGTCACCAACCACCTGCGACACCTGTTCCCCAAACTTGTATCCTATAACCGCTTTGTGGAACTGGAGAAGGAGGTTGCCATTCCCCTGGCCCTTTTCATCAAGAAGGTGTTGCTGGGCAAATGCACGGGTATCAGTTTCGTTGACAGCACACCGCTCAGGGTCTGCAAGAATCAGCGTATCCATATTCACAGGACATTCAAGGGCATAGCCCAAAGAGGAAAGTGCTCAATGGGCTGGTTCTTCGGATTCAAGCTACACCTCATCTGCAATGAGAAGGGAGAAGTGCTCAATTTCATGATTACTCCTGGCGATGTCGATGACCGAAAGCCGCTTGAGTACAAGGCCTTCGTGGAATTCCTGTATGGCAAGCTCGTTGGAGACAAAGGATATATTGGCAAGGAACTCTTCCAACGCCTCTTCGTTGACGGCATTCAGCTGATAACAAAACTCAAAAGTAATATGAAAGGCGCACTGATGAGTATGTCAGACAGACTGCTGACCAGAAAGAGGGCTATCATAGAAACCGTCAATGACGAGCTGAAGAACATTGCCCAAGTCGAACATTCCAGACACAGATCATTTGACAATTTCATGGTTAACCTGCTTGGCGCCTTGGCTGCATACTGCTTCTTCCCCAAGAAGCCGTGCATCTCATGTGAAAGGGCTTGGGACAACCAATTAGCATTGTTCTAAATTCGTCGAACTCACGTTAAAATATCTTTTACCGCCCGCAAAAAATGGAAACATGCCACTAAACTCCCTGCCAACACCCTGCTATATCCCAGTTTACTGGCTCCTTTTTCCCAGTCCGCAACGTCTTTTTTTACAAAACACTTTGGCTATATGCCATTTTTGTTGTACTTTTGCATCCAATTATAGATAACCGATGATCAAAAAGCAACGGACAGAAGATGATTTCTACAAAGAAAGCAAGCGTCTCCGAGCTGAGGTGCTTGCACAAGCTGATGCATTGAAAGAGCATCCCATGCACTTCACTATTACAAATGGCATTACAATGAATGTGGAGATTACCAAGTCTGATTTGAAAACGATTGTCTGTAAAGCTTCACGCGACAACAAGTTTAATGCTATCAAGAATGCTTTGGCCAAAGATATTCGAAGCTTTATTGAAAAGGGAGAGTATATAGGCTGGCGAACAGTAGCAGAGGGGAAACATGGTGAGAGTGCTTACTTTGCATATTTCGACAGGGAGATTGGCGTTAAGATTGTGCTTGCTATGCGAAAGATGAAGAACGGAGGTCCCTATAAACCTTATGCAATCATTGACGAATATACTTTTGCAGCGACCGAAGAACTGCTTCAAAAAGGAACTCCGCTTTAATGGCCTTACTTGCCGGACCAACCGGGGCTATCCATCTGAAGCGGAGTTTAAAAGTGCTTCTATTTTCATAAGTCGCTTGCCGGACCAACCGGGGCTCTTATCCTAATAGGTTCCTTTCATGCTGCAAAGGTAAGGTATTTTTCTGAAACTTGCAAGTTTTGCAGCAACTTTTTGTTATTTCTGTCTGATAATTAAGGCATAGAGCTTCCTGACCCTATTAGTGTCACCGTATCGCTTTCTTGTACTTAGTTAGTTTTCCTATTCCCCTCCTGTCCACTGATTTCTCTCCCACAGGCGGTACACACGGGTGGCGTGCTCTGGATCATGTATGATGTGGTTGCCTGCGTCGGCATTTGAAATAATGGCCTCGCGCTCCCAACTGCCACGGGTGAATTTGAACTGGGCGGGCAGGTGCAGACGGAAGTCGATGGAGGCGATGCTGTCGCTGGTGAGTTTCATTTTGATGCCTTTTGCCTCCCAGTTGGCCAGCGCGTCCTGGTTGCCGGTGATGTAGATGGTGTCGGTGAGGTTCTTGCCGCGCAGTTCGATGTGGACGGGGTATGCATCTTCGCCGACATAGCTCACCAGATTTTTGGCGCCGAAGACGATGTAGTCGTTAAGGGCTGCTGTCAGGCTGGGCATGAAGCCATTGTAATGTCCGTAGCCGGGGAAAGTTTGTACGGAGGTGACGGTGTTCTCGGGGAAGTGAGATTTGTCTTTGAGAACTGTGCTGACACGCTCCCAGCCCGCTTTCCACTCGTCGCCCCAGTAATCAGGCCCGTCATCAATCTCGCCTGACATTGACGCATAGATGAAACGGGGAGCCTTGCGGTTCTTGAACTGGTGGTTCTCAATGTCCGTAGCCAGTCGGTACTCATCGTAGTAGCAGTTGGGCGATATGGCAATGTAGTCGTCGAAAAGGTCGTCGGTAATCATCGCGTCGAGCACGAACGATGCACTCAGCGAATGTCCGATACCGAGGGAGCGTCCCGACGTGCGGTAGTGGGTTTTCACGTATGGCATCAGTTCATTCTTGACGAACTTCTTCAGGTCGGGTGATTTGCCGTAATAGTTGCCCTCCTTGAACAGTCCGTTGTTGCCGTGCAGGGGCATGGGCAGGTAGTCGTGGTTGCGGAAATAGTTGATGTCCCAAAGGTTTGGTGAACAGATGCCAACAATGATGAAATTCGTGCTTCTGCCACCATCGGGGTCGGGTTTGCAGGCGATGTTGAGCAGGCAGTGAACGAGGTCGAACATCTCGCGGCACTGCGCGTCGAACACGTAGATGACATCGTAGTAGGTCTGGTCGAGTTGCTGATAGCCTCCCGGTGTGTAGATGAGCACCTGCCTCTCATGGTTGAAATACTCCGACTTCATCGTGAGCTCCTTCACGCTTTCGAGTTGAGCCGATGTTTTTATTGGAACAGAAAGAACGGTGAGGGTAATGAGAAATAATAATTGTAGCTTTTTCATATCTTTCTGTATTTAGAATCCGGGGGCTGTCTCGCCGCGATGGTAGACAGACCATTTGTCATCGTTGTTGAATACGAAACCTTTGAAACTGAGTGTATTGTCGTCTGCAAAGTTGAATAGCACGTTATGGCTATAAGCGAGATAGCCATTCTCTAAGTCGTCGTATTTGGCATAAAGGATTATCTCGTCGTGGCCCTCACCCTTGATGTCACGCTCCCATTCCAGTTTCCAACTGCCAGAGAATGAGCCGTTCTCCTGCTCAACGTCTTCCCAGTCGGTATAGCGTTTCTCACCATCGATGGTGACGAGGTTTCGGCTTTGCAACTTACGCACACCTGTTAGCGTGCCATCGGCATTGAATGTCAGCTGTTCGTAGAAACGCAGTTTGTCGTTCACGCTTTCATTGTGCCACGAGCCAATAATAAGCGGTACGTATTTCTCTTGCAAAGCCTCCGTTTTCTCGTGTGCTTCTACGTCAGCGTATTCCAGTTCACTGCTGCTGCAAGAGGCAAGTGAGATGGCAGCAGCCATTACGAAGATGTTTCTCCAAAGTTTCTTTGTTTTCATTTTTTTACTATGGTGTATTTGTGAATGTATTTTCCTTATTAACGATAAAATGTGTAGAATCTTGTATTTTAGGACGTTAAATGCTCTTAAATACTCTTGTTTAGTCCGAGCGTTCTTAGTATATAAACTTTACAAAAGGGCTCTCCAAACTCGCGTATTTGCAGCCAGACCATCATTTGGTCGCAAAAATGCGAGTTTTGAGGCGTTAGTGATAAACGGCTGATAGTGAAGATGTTAGAGTTGGAATGAGGCTGATTGAGGCAGGAAAACGGCTGTTTGTCAAGTACTCCCGCCAACTAACGATCGTTAAGATGCCTACTATGAGTGTTACCAAAGCCTTGTACGAGTGATAGGGATGCTTAGTATACCCCTATAACAGGCATCTTAATGAGTCTTACTAAGCATCTTAATGACCGTAAAGTGCCATGTCTACCTGAAAGCGTAATAAGAAATCCTCCATTTCGCTCCTAGTTTGAGCAAAATGAAGGATGCTTTTATAGGCAAGATTCCTTTACATTGATGATTATTGTCAATGATAAGGCTTGTTTTGGCGAAAAAGTCGCAGAAAGGTTGGGACGAGAGGGAAATAGTCGTAACTTTGCGGCGTGAAAGAAGAGAAAACGATTCATTTTAAACGGATGAAGATGCAGGAGGTGGCTGCCTTGGTGGCGGCACCGCTGAACGAGGAACTGCGGCCGGAGGAGCGGACGGAGAGCTGTCTGGTGCTGTCGGACCTGGTGGTCAGGATGGTGACGCACGTGATCTGTCATGTCATCGTGGACTATGAGGCGCAGTTGCAGGAGGAAAGGCTGTCGGTGGCCAATGCGTTCCTGCAGCGGGTGACGTCGACACACCTCTGCAACCATAAACTGACCCGCGAGGGAATCACGTTTGAGTATAACGGGCAGGCGTTCGACCTGCATGAGGAGTATAAGACGATGACGCTGACGCGCTCGGTGTATGAGCATCTGGTGATGTTCTACTTCCTTTTCGCCCATCCCAAGTCGGCGGAGGAGCGCAGCGTGGTGTGGAACTACTGGAAGATCAACAGCAAGAAGAACCTGTTGGAGAGTTTGTCGAGGAATGAGGAGCGAGGAACGAGGAATGAGAATAGTTCTTTGCAGAGCAAAGCGGCAGAGCCGGGTACAGAGGCAGAAAAGGAGATTGAGGCCCTGCGCCAGGAGATCTTCGCCACTGAGACGGGCAGGATATGCAAGAGGCGGCTGGATGAGTGGACGCGCATCGACAAGCCCACGCAGAACGGCTGCATAGAGTTCTATCGGGAAAACGGACGGCTGGAGGTGCGGCGCGTGTCGTACAATCAGGCGTGGAAGTATCTCTTTGACAAGGAGGGGATGACGCTGTTGTACCGCCACCTGAGCATGCACTGCCACCCGATCTACAACGGGCTGCTGCAATACCAGACGCAGGCCGAGAGCGACGAGGGCTACGACGGCATGCCGCTCTATCTGTCGTGCTGCTTCCTGACGCACCTCTGCAAACTGTTCCTGCGACTGATCCCCGGCGGCAACAAGATGCTGCGCCAGGCGTTCTCTGAACAGGAACGATACGTCTTCAACACGTTGTCGCAATTACCAGACGAGTAGTACTAAGGAGCCACAGATTACACAGATTCTCACAGAAGAAGAGATTAACACAGAAGAGAAGATTAACACAGAAGAAAAGGTTGACACAGAAGAGGAGATTGGCACAGAAAAAGGAGCACTGGCAGGTGCTCCTCATCTGTGATAATCAAAATATCTGTGACAATCTGTGTAATCTGTGGCTTAGAATTTCAGATACTTCGGCGTGTAGCCTTTCTTGGACTTGGCGACTTGGGCGGGTGTGCCGGCAGAGAGAATCTGTCCGCCCTTGCGGCCGCCCTCAGGACCCATGTCGATGATCCAATCAGCCTGACGGATCACGTCAAGGTTGTGCTCAATGATAATGACGGTGTTGCCGCGGTCGACGAGACGGCGGAGCACCAGCATCAGGATGCGGATGTCCTCAAAATGGAGGCCAGTGGTGGGCTCGTCGAGGATGTAGAGCGTCTTGCCGGTGTCTTTCTTGGACAGTTCGGTGGCGAGCTTGATGCGCTGGCTCTCACCGCCGGAGAGGGTGGTGGAGGGCTGGCCGAGCTTGATGTAGCCGAGGCCCACGTCCTGGATGGTCTTGATCTTGCGGAGGATGTCGGGCACGTTCTCAAAGAACTCCACGGCCTGATTGATGGTCATGTCCAGCACGTCGGCAATCGACTTGCCCTTGTAGCGCACCTCCAGCGTCTCACGGTTGTAGCGTTTGCCGTGACACTCCTCACATGGCACCTGGATGTCGGGCAGGAAGTTCATCTCAATGGTCTTGTAGCCGTTGCCGCCACAGGTCTCGCAGCGGCCTCCCTTCACGTTGAAGGAGAAGCGGCCGGGTTTGTAGCCGCGGATCTTCGCTTCCGGCAGGTTGACGAAGAGCGAGCGGATGTCGGAGAAGACGCCGGTGTAGGTGGCAGGATTTGAGCGCGGCGTGCGGCCGATGGGCGACTGGTCGACGTTCACCACCTTGTCTATATTCTCTATGCCCTCGATGGAGTCGTAAGGCATGGGCTGCTTCAGGGAACGGTAGAAGTGCTGCGAGAGGATGGGCTGTAGCGTCTCGTTGACGAGCGTGGACTTGCCAGAGCCGCTGACGCCTGTGACGAGGATGAGTTTTCCCAAGGGGAACTCTACATCGACGTGCTTGAGGTTGTTGCCGGAGCAGCCTTTTAGCACCAAGCTCTGGCCGGAACTTGGTTCTTGAGGAGTGAGGAGTGAGGAGTGTGGAGTGAGATTACCTTCTGCACTTGAACTATTCTCACTCCTCACTTCACCCTCCACACTCCTCGCTCCATTCAAGTACTGTGCGGTGAGGGTATCGCTCTTCAGCAGTTCGGCGGGAGTACCCTGGAAGACCACTTCACCGCCCTTGCGACCGGCACGGGGACCAATGTCGATGATCCAGTCGGCGCTGCGCATCATGTCCTCATCATGTTCTACGACGATGACGGTGTTGCCCAGGTCGCGCAGTTCCTTGAGGGAACGGATGAGGCGTTCGTTGTCGCGCTGGTGGAGACCGATGGATGGCTCGTCGAGGATGTAGAGCACATTGACGAGCTGGGAACCGATCTGCGTGGCGAGACGGATGCGCTGGCTCTCACCGCCCGATAGCGAGGCTGACTGGCGGTTGAGGGCGAGGTAGTCAAGTCCTACCTCCAACAGGAAATCGAGGCGCGTGCGGATCTCCTTGAGGATTTCCTTGGCGATTTTATATTCTTGAGGAGTGAGGAGTGAGGAGTGTGGAGTGAGATTACCTTCTGCACTTGAACTATTCTCACTCCTCACTCCACCCTCCACACTCCTCGACTCTAAGTCGTCAAGCCACTCTCTTAACTCAGAGATGTCCATCGAGGCGAGCTCGGCGATGTTCTTGTCCCAGATGCGGTAGGAGAGGGCCTCGCGGTTCAGGCGCTGGCCGTGGCACTCTGGACATTCGCACTCGGCAAGGAACTGGTCTGCCCACTTCTGTCCGGCAGCGGAGTCATCGTTGTCCATCACGTTACGCAGATACTTGATGATGCCGTCAAAGGCGACGAAGTAGTCGCTGGAGGTGTGGACGAGGTCTTTGCTGATGCGGACGTTCTCAAGCGAGCCGTAGAGCACCTCGCGGATGGCGTCGTCGGGGAGGTCGGCGATGGGCGTCTTCAGTTCACAGTCGTACTTCTTGAGGATGGCCTCCACCTGCCAGAAGATCATCTGGTTCTTGTACTTGCCAAGGGGAACGATGCCACCCTCATAGATGCTCTGACTACGATTGGGCATAACCTTCGTCAGGTCTATCTGGTTGATGATGCCCAGGCCCTTGCAATGAGGACATGCGCCTTGAGGTGAGTTGAACGAAAAATTGTTAGGTGCTGGGTCTGAGTAGCTTATGCCTGTAGTAGGACACATCAGTCGCTTGGAGAAATGCTTGATGCTACCCGTGTCTTTGTCCAAAATCATGATGAGGCCGTCGCCTTGCTTCATGGCGATGGAGACAGACTTCTTCAGTCGCTCTGCGTCTTTGTCGCCGACCTGCAATTTGTCGATGACCACCTCAATGTCGTGGTTCTTATAACGGTCCACCTTCATGCCGCGGGTGATCTCCTGCAGCTCTCCGTCGATGCGGATGTTCAGGTAGCCTTTGCGGCGCATGGCCTCAAAGAGTTCGCGGTAGTGACCCTTACGGCTGCGCACCAGCGGGGCGAGGATCAGGATCTTGTGTCCGGCATAGTCGTGGAGGATCATCTCCAAGACGCGTTCCTCGGTGTACTTCACCATCTCCTCACCGGTGGCGTAGCTGTAGGCACGGCCGGCACGGGCGAAGAGCAGACGGAGGTAGTCGTAGATCTCTGTGGTGGTGCCGACGGTGGAGCGCGGGTTCTTGTTGGTGGTCTTCTGCTCAATGCTGATGACGGGCGAGAGGCCGGTGATCTTATCGACATCCGGACGCTCCATGCCACCGAGGAAGTTGCGGGCGTAGGCCGAGAAGGTCTCAATATAGCGGCGCTGGCCCTCGGCAAAGATGGTGTCAAAGGCCAACGACGACTTGCCTGAGCCGCTGAGACCGGTGATGACGGTGAGGGAGTGGTGCGGGATGGTACAGTCGATGTTCTTCAGATTATGTACCCGGGCACCATATACATTGATGCTTGTCTCTTCTTTCATGTCGTTTGTGTAATCCTACTGATTATAGGAGTCCCCTTCTGTGAAACCGCGCAACAGGTTGACGTCCTTGCGGATGAGGTATTCCTGTCCGTCGGCACCTTTCGCCCGGCACAGGAGGAAATAGACACCCTCCTTCACGTCCTTGCCCTTGTAGGTGCCGTCCCAGCCGTCGGCAGAGGGATCGGTCCACTCGTAGAGCTTCTGGCCCCAGCGGTTGAAAATATAGGCGTGGAACTCCACGATGCTCTGGTATTCCTTGACCTTGAAGGTGTTGTTTTCGCCGTCGCCATTATTGGGCGAGAAGGCATTGGGGAAGCTGAGCTTGCTCTCGCTGACGGTCACCTTGAAGACGACGGAGTCGATTTCCAACTCACCTTGGTTGAGTGTGGTGCGGAGGGTTACCAGCGTGGTGCCGGCGGTGGTGAAGGTATAGTCGGTATTCTCCTCATAGCGCACCATGAAGTCCTTCTCTTCTCCCTGCATGCGGAAGTGCCACTCGTAGGAGGGGATATAGACACCCATATCGGTGGGGTTGGCGTAGAAGTTGACGAACAACGGTGCCTGTCCGGAGATGTCGGGATTGTCTTTGTCGGCGGTGGCGAGATTGCCTTCATCGTCGGTGTAGGTGGCTGTGGGCATCACATCAAGGGGTCCCTGCGCAACGGCGACCATCGGCATCAGCAGGGCAAAAAGGACGGGAATGAACTGTCTAATTCTCATTTTTAATCATTTTAAAGTGCAAAGTTAGTAAAAAATTGATAATTGACAATTGGTAATTGATAATTATTTTGTACTTTTGTACGCGAAATAGAAATTTTTAGAGTTTATGACACGACTTTTAAGATATTTTTTGCTGACAACCTTGCTGGCTTTTACCGTCAGCAGCATATCGGCGCAGCAGGCTTCCACCTTCCGTGGACAGCATAAGGTGAAGAAGAAAGAGACCATCTTCGGCATCTCGCGGGAATACGGTATCACCATCGAAGAACTGATCAAGGCCAACCCTGAGATGAATACGCCGGGCTATGAGTTGAAGAAGGGTATGATTCTGAATATTCCTTTCTCCAAGGACAGTCTGGAAGCGCAGGCCAAACGTGAGGCTGCTGCTAAGCAAGAGGCTGCGGCTAAGCAGGAGGCTGCCGCGAAAGTCCAGATGGCGGCTACCGATGTGAGGAACCGTGAGATCCGTCTGGGCATTATGCTGCCGCTGCATAACATCAACGGCGACGGACGTCGTATGACGGAGTACTATCGTGGTGTGCTGATGGCCTGTGACAGCTTGAAGAAACAGGGCATCTCCATCGATGTGCATGCCTGGAACACGGCTGAGGATGGTAATATAAATAAGGTATTAGAGGATCCCGCTGCAGCAAAGTGCGACTTGATTATCGGTCCGCTCTATTCCAAGCAGATGGATGCGCTGTCTGCCTTCGTCACCAAGCACGACATCCGGCTGGTAATTCCCTTCTCCATCAATGCCCCGCAGTTGACGACCAACCGCAATATCTTCCAGGTGTATCAGTCGCCGACGGAGCAGAATGATGTCATCTTTGCACGTTATATTGAGCGGTTTAGGAACTATCATACGGTGGTCATCGACTGTAACGACTCCACGAGCAAGAAAGGATCTTTCACCTTCGGCCTTCGTCGGCAGATGGAACAAAGGGGGATGGATGTCGTCGTCACTAACCTGAAGTCGACAGAGGCAAACTTCTCCAGGGCGTTCAGCCAGACGAAACCCAATGTGGTCATTCTCAATACGGGCCGTTCGCAGGAGTTGGGCGTCGCCTTCTCCAAGATCAACGGCCTGAAGGCGAATAGCCCAGAACTGGATATCACGATGTTCGGCTATACCGACTGGCTGCTGTATACCAGGACGCATCTGGAGAATTTCTATAAATACAACACGTATATCCCTTCGGTGTTCTACTACAATCCCCTGTCGGCTGGTACGCAGCGCTTTGAGCGTAAGTATCGTCAGAACTTCCGCAGTGACATGCAGAACGCACTGCCGCGCTTTGCCATCACAGGCTTCGACCACGCCTTCTTCTTCCTCAAAGGACTGCATAAGTACGGCAAGAGTTTCAATGGCGCTGAGGGTATGTTCGGCTATCCGCCTGTGCAGACGCCCTTGAAGTTTGAGCGTTATGGCAATGGCGGCCTGCGGAACAGGACGATGATGTTCATACACTATCAGCCTGAACACACGGTGGAAACGATTAAGTTCTAGGGATGAGTGAAAAGGCGAAAAAGTGAGAAGGTGAACATGAAACTAAAGGATTTAAAGGTAAATAGGTGCGTGGTAAGAGTATTACTCTTTCACCTTTTCGCCTTTTCACCTTTATATGTCTCTGCCCAGGTGGGTGAGTACCGTAAGGACTTGGCAGTGGGCTTCAACGGCGGTGTGGCGATGACCAGTGTGGCGTTTGTGCCGAAGGTACCGCAGTCGATGCTCAACGGTCCTACATTCGGACTCACGGCCCGATATACCTGTGAGAAATACTTCAGCAGCATTTGTGCCATCGCGGTTGAGTTGAACTATACGCAGTTGGGATGGAAGGAGAAGATCCTTGATTACGACAACCAGCCTGTGCCCCTTCATACCGACGAGACTCAGACGCTCAACTATGCCAGGAAGATCAACTATATACAGGTGCCCCTGCTTGCGAGACTTGGATGGGGACGGGAGCGTAGCGGTTTCCAGTTCTTTATCCAGTTGGGCCCTCAGGTGGGATTCTATATGAATGATCAGGTGGAAAGCAATTTCGATGTGCATGATCCGGCGTTCAATCCAGTGATTATTGATGGCAAATACAGTCCGGAGTATCAGTATGCCAACAAGCGTGTGTCGCATGTTGTGGCTCAGGATACTCTGGCCGTGGAGAATAAAATCGACTATGGCATAGACTTGGGAGCAGGACTGGAATTCAGTAACCGTCACTTGGGCCACTTCATCGTGGAAGGGCGTTACTACTATGGTCTGGGAAATATCTTCGGCAACACCAAGCGTGACTACTTTGGACGCTCCAACTTCGGCAGCATCATCGTGAAGTTCACGTATCTCTTTGATATCATCCGAACGAAAAATTCAAAAATTAAATAACTATAACTATGTTTGAAGGACAACCAAAAGGATTATTTGCGTTGGCACTGGCCAACACGGGCGAGCGCTTCGGCTATTACACGATGCTCGCAGTTTTCGCATTGTTTCTGAGAGCCAACTACGGATTGTCGCCTGCTATGGCAGGTACGATCTACAGTTCGTTCCTGATGCTGGTGTATTTCCTCCCGCTGATCGGCGGTATCATGGCCGACAAGTTCGGCTTCGGCAAGATGGTGACCACGGGTATCATCATCATGTTTGCGGGTTATCTGCTGCTGTCGGTGCCCTTGGGAGGCGATAGCTTTGCACTGGTCGTTATGCTGGCAGCACTCTTGCTCATCGGCTTTGGAACGGGACTCTTCAAGGGTAACCTCCAGGTGATGGTGGGTGACCTGTATAACGATCCGCAGTATCAGGACAAGCGCGATGCCGGCTTCTCCATCTTCTATATGGCCATAAATATCGGTGCGCTCTTTGCTCCGACGGCTGCCATCAGAATTAAGGAGTATGCCGAGACGGCACTGGGCTATTCCAGCAACGACGCTTATCACTTCTCGTTTGCCGTGGCCTGTGCCTCGCTGATTCTTTCCATTGCCATCTATTACATTTTCCGCTCAACCTTCCGTCATACGGAGGGCGGTAAGAAGAAGGATGCAGTGAAGGCTGATGCCAGCACGGAGCCTGAGCTGACGAAGGAAGAGACCAAGCAGCGCATCGTGGCACTCTGTCTGGTGTTTGCTGTGGTGATCTTCTTCTGGATGGCCTTCCATCAGAACGGTCTGTCGCTGACGTATTTTGCTGATGAGTTCACGGCACAGTCAGCAGAAGGCTTGCAGGCGATGTGCTTCAATGTGTGGAACCTTGTGGCGGTGATCTTCATCGTCTATGCCGGCTTCTCACTGTTCCAGAGCAAGACAGGTAAGGGTAAGGCCATTTCTGCCATTGTCATCTGTATGGCTTTGGCATTCCTCTGCCTGTCATACGATGCCGATGGCAGCATCACTGTTTCTGCACCTATCTTCCAGCAGTTCAATCCGTTCTATGTGGTGGCCCTGACACCAGTGTCGATGGCTATCTTCGGTTCGCTGGCTGCCAAGGGTAAGGAACCCTCTGCTCCGCGAAAGATCGCCTACGGTATGATTGTGGCTGCCATCGCCTATGCCCTGATGGCCTTTGGTTCATTCGGTCTGCCGATGCCTCAGACGGAGATGGGGGCCGATGGTAATCCTATGGCTGTGCATGTGGCCGACGTGACGCCGAACCTGCTGATTATGGTCTATTTGGTGCTGACGTTTGGTGAGTTGCTGCTGTCGCCGATGGGTATTTCCTTTGTGTCTAAGGTGGCACCTCCAAAGTATAAGGGTATGATGATGGGCGGCTGGTTTGTGGCTACGGCTATCGGTAACCAGTTGGTCGTCGTCGGCGGACTGTTGTGGGGCGCTGTTCCCCTCTGGGTATGCTGGAGCGTGTTCCTCGGCGTCTGCTTAGTGGCTGCTCTCTTCATGTTTGCGATGATGAAACGTTTAGAGAAAGTCTGCTAAATGACAACCCTGTTTGCATTGCTGCTCTCGGTCTTCACGTTTGTGGAGTACAACGTAGAGAATATCTTTGATACCCGTCACGACGAGGGGAAACAGGATCAGGAGTTCCTGCCTGATGCCACGCGCCATTGGACGGAGAAACGCTATTGGAAGAAGCTGGACAGGATAGGCAAGTCTATCCTCTCCACTTCTGAAGATGGCATCCCCGACCTGATTGCACTCTGCGAGGTGGAGAACGACCAGACGTTGACAGACCTGACCAAGCGTTCGCTCTTGAGGAATGCGGGCTATGAGTATGTGATGACGCAGTCGCCTGATGCCCGTGGTGTGGATGTGGCGCTGATCTATTCGCCTTTCTCCTTTGGACTGATTCATTCTTATGGTCTGCGTGTGGATACTATTCCTGGGATGAAGCCGACGCGTGATATCTTGTATGCCTGTGGGCAACTGGTGTCGGGTGATACCCTACATGTCTTTGTGGTTCATGCGCCGAGTCGTCACGGCAGTGAGAAAACTACTCGTCCGTTCCGTATGCAGGCTGCCAACCGTCTTTTGCAGGCTGTGGATTCCATTAGGGCCATTACGCCTGATGCCAGGATTCTGATCAGTGGTGACTTCAACGACTACCACGACTCTCCTGCCGTGCAGCACATTGCCCGTCACGACTTGAAGAATATCTCCAAGGAGGCAAAGGGTAGTTATGGGGTGAAGGGCACCTATCGCTATAAGGGTGCGTGGAACAGTCTGGATCATATTATCGTATCGCCTTCTATATATAATAAGGTGGACACGGTGTTTATCCATTCCCCCAAGTTCTTGTTGGAGGAGGATAAGTTCTATGGCGGCTTTATGCCTCGCCGCACCTATAAAGGAATGAAGTTCCAGAAGAAGGGCTTCAGCGACCATCTTCCCTTGGTCGCCCGATTCCAGTTCTGATTACTTACGGATATTTGGTAGTTGTAGACCGTAGCCTTGGCGACGGTCTACATACCACATTGCCAAGGCTGTGAGGGCGGCACCGAGGGCGGTGAAGCCGAAGATGAGCATGGAGGTCTCATAAGTGGAATCGGTCTCGTTGGCCTTACCTACGAACATCGGGATGATGGCACGGCCGAAGTTTTGGATGAAGAAGATCATCGAGTAGGCGGTGCCGAGGCATTTCAACGGTATGATTTTGGGCACGCAGGGCCAGAGGGCTGCAGGGGCTAAAGAGTAGCCGATAGAGAGAATGACCATCAGGGTGATGGCCACAGTGCTGCTGTGCATGGGCAGCGAGAAGCCGAAATGGACAGCAGTCAGCATCAGGGCTCCTGTGATAACCAGCGTGACGCCCTTGCCATAACGGTCATAGATGAGGCCGAAGAGCGGAGTCATGAGGATGGTGCCGAAGGGTGCTATCGATGAGAAGAAACCTGCCACATCAGGATCAACGCCATATTTCATCACCATCAGCTTTGTGGAGAACTTCAGGAAGGGCGAGACGGCGGAATAGAAAAGCACACAGAAGAGTGTGATGAGCCAGAAGCCTGGACTGCGCAGCGTCGTGCCGATGTCACTCCAACGAAACTCGTCGGCATTATCAGACGACAATTCTTTTTGATTTGACGACAACTTGGACAACTTAGTCAACTCTTTGTTATCGCCATTGATGGCGATTGTTGTCTTTGTTGTCCATGTTGTCGTTTTATTATCTAAGCGGCGGTCCATGACGCAGAAGACCAAGAAGGCCAGCAGGCCGATGATGAGGAAAGAGAGCGATAGGAGCAGTGGCGTGGAGAGGGTGAAATGGCGGGCGACGGGGGCAGAGATGCTTAGGGCGGCAGCGGTGCCGAGGCGGGCCATCGCCAACTGGATGCCCATAGCTAAGGCGAGTTCATGGCCCGTAAACCAGCGCACCATTGCCTTGGATACGGTGATGCCCGTCATCTCATAGCCTACGCCAAAGACGGCAAAGCCGAGGGAGGCCACAGCCACAGACGTGGGAAGGGAGAAGTGAAAAGTGAAGAGTGAAAGGTGAAAAGTGTCCGTTGGAGGGAAGCCGGCCGTGACGGCATAGTACTTGATGAGAGTTCCTATGATCATCAGCGAGCAGGCGAGGGTGCCAGTGAAGCGGATGCCCATCTTATCGAGGATCAGTCCTGAGAAGAAGAGCATGAGCAGGAACACGTTGATGAGTCCGCTTGAGCCGGAGAAGAATCCGTAGTCGCCAGGTGTCCAGCCCAGTCCGCCTTCTGCTGGCGAAGCCTCCAGAAGGGTCTCCAACGGCGACATGACGTCGTTGACAAAGTACCCCATCATCATAGCCGTAGCCACGATAAATAGCACGGTCCATCGTGCTACGGGCGAATCGTTCAGGCGGCGAATGGCATCGGAAGTTTTTATTTGCATCGGACTAACACGGACTGATACGGACTTTTCATTGCATCGGAAGAACACGAACTCTTTATTTATACGACAACTATAACAACATTGACAACTTTTCGGTCTTGCGACCGATTTGGACTCCGCAGACGGCAGTTGCCGTCGTAGGCAAGATAGTTGTCTTAGTTGTCAAGGTTGTCGTTATTATAAACATTATTGTCTTTAATAAAAATCGTCCGTGTTTGTCCGATGCTTACTTTTTCTTCACGGGATCGCAAGTGAGGCCGCAGCCGAGTTTCTTGAAGATCTTACGATCCACCTCACTGAGCATGACGGTGGAGTGAACCTGACAGTCGCGCAGCTTAGGCAACTGCTCCAAGGCCAGACGGCAGTTCTCGTCGTGCTGCGACAGCACAGAGAGGGCCACCAGCACCTCGTCGGTATGCAGACGGGGATTCTTGGCCCCTAAGTATTCTGTCTTCGTCTTCTGCACTGGCTCGATGAGGCTCTGCGAGATAAGCTTTGCCTCGTGGTCAATGCCAGCCAGATATTTCGTGGCATTAAGAATGAGTGCTGCCGAGCATCCGAGCAGCGGAGACGACTTCGACGTGATAATCGTGCCGTCTTCCAGTTCGATGGCGGCAGCGGTATGTCCGCTCTGGATCTTCTTTTCATAGGCAGCCACCGTCACCTTTCGTGTGGCAGTCGATATCTTCGCCTGATTGAAGAGCAGGCGGATCTTGTTCACCTCGCTCTCATTGTCAGCACCGTCGGCCATCTTATTGGTGGCGTCATAGAAGCGGCGGATGATTTCATTGCGGCTGGCCTCACAACAGACCTCGTCGTCAGAGATACAGAAACCAATCATATTCACGCCCATATCCGTCGGCGACTTATAGGGATTCTCGCCGTAGATACCCTCAAAGAGTGCATTCAGCACGGGGAAGATCTCGATGTCGCGATTATAGTTGATGGCGGTCTTGCCGTAGGCCTCCAGGTGGAAGGGGTCGATCATGTTCACATCGTTCAGATCGGCAGTAGCTGCTTCGTAGGCTATGTTTACGGGGTGCTTCAGTGGAAGGTTCCACACAGGGAAGGTCTCAAACTTGGCATAGCCAGCACGGACGCCCCGTTTGTTCTCGTTGTAGAGCTGCGACAGACAGGTAGCCATCTTTCCGCTTCCAGGACCAGGAGCCGTCACAATGACCAGCGGCCTTGAAGTTTCCACGAAGTCGTTCTTGCCAAAGCCCTCGTCAGAGGCGATGAGCTCCACATTGTGGGGATAGCCGTCGATGGGGTAGTGGAAGTACGACTTGATGCCCTCACGCTCCAGACGATGCTTGAACTGGTCTGCGGCGTGCTGTCCATGATAGTGTGTGATGACGACGGAGCCCACCATGAAGTCACGACGCATAAACTCGTCGCGCAAACGGAGCACATCCTCGTCGTAGGTGATGCCGAGGTCGGCACGAACCTTGTTCTTTTCAATGTCATCGGCGCTGACCACAATCACGATCTCTATCTGTTCACGAAGCTGGGCGAGCATACGGAGCTTGGAGTCGGGCTTGAAGCCTGGCAGCACGCGGGAGGCGTGATGATCGTCAAACAATTTACCACCTAACTCCATATAGAGCTTGCCGTCGAACTGTGCAATGCGTTCACGGATGTGCTCAGACTGTATCTTGAGGTATTTCTCGTTATCGAATCCTATCTTCATAATCTTCTATCTATTTCTGTATATTCGGCAGTTCAAGGCCGATGCCTTTCTTCTTGTCGACGGCTTTCAGGATGAAGCCGAGGATGAGTGCAGCCACACCAAGGCAGGCGAGCATCACCAGCGGAGCGGTATAGTCGAACTGCGTGGGGTCTGTCACACCTGGGTTCGTGGCGTCGAGCACCTTACCGATGAGCAGGGGGAATAGCCAAAGGCCGATGTTCTGGATCCAGAAGATCAGGGCGTAGGCCGAGCCGATGACCTTTGCGTCGACGAGCTTAGGCACTGAAGGCCAAAGACTTGCAGGCACTAAAGAGAACGAGGCTCCTAAGACGAGGATGGTTGCGTAGGCGATGATGATACCACCAATTGCATTGCCCTTGAACATCGGCAGCACGAAGGCAAACGTCAGATGGCAGGCAATCAGCAGGATGGAGCCTAAGACAAGCATCGAGGCAGCCTTGCCGTGATGATCCAGATAACTACCGAGAATCGGCGTAATCAGCACGGCCAGCAACGGGAACACGGCGAAGATTGACTCTGCCGACTGCCGCATGTATCCCATATAACAATAGGTGACGAGCGCCACAATCGAGAGTGCCAGCAGGCCGTACTTCATATTAGCCTTCTTCTGGAAGTTTGATGCGAAGCCGGCAGCAGCCACGATGAGCATGATGATGTACTGGATGATGGTCACACTCGACGAAGCCCAGAACGAATCAGCGTCAGGAGCCGTCAGCGTGAGGTTGCATTGCAGCATGTTCACGGCGTACTTCTGGAAGGGGAAGATGGCCGAATAGTAGAGCACGCACAGCAGCGCCACGAGCCAGAAGCCCAGATCGGAGAGGATCTTGCCGATGTCCGACACCTTGAAGGGATCGTCTTTCTCCTCGGCCTCGCCTGTCTGCGAGTCGAGTTTCTGGTCCATAAAGAAGTACACGATGGTCATAATCAAGGCGATACACATCAGCACCACACCGAAGGCGACGCTGCGGGTAACGCTCACCTCACCACCCAGACGGGCGAAGAACGGTGAGAAAATCATACACGTGGCGACCCCCAGACGGGCCAGCGCCATCTCCGATCCCATCGCCAGCGCCATCTCACGGCCCTTGAACCACTTCACGATTCCTCGCGAAACGGTGATGCCGGCCATCTCACAGCCACAGCCGAAGATCATGAATCCGCAGGCAGCGAACTTTGCCGAGGCGGGCATGCCCTGATAGAAGGGCGAAACACCCAGTTCGTCGAATACGGGGATGTAGTTCAGATTCTCTGTAAACCACGTCTCCAATCCACTTCCCATGAACGATTCGCTCACGGCATACCACTTCACGCAGGCTCCGACGAGCATGACTGCTGCCGAGAGGACGGCGGTGAAGCGCACACCCATCTTGTCGAGGATGATGCCGGCGAAGATGAGGAAGAACACGAAAACGTTGAGGAACACCTCGGAACCCTGCATCGTTCCGAAGGCGGTCGAGTCCCAGCCGCGCGTCTCCTGCATCAAGTCCTTGATGGGGGAGAGGATGTCCATGAAGATGTAGCTGCAGAACATGGCGAGCGCCAGCAGCAGCAAGGCAGTCCAGCGCATCGCGGCGGAGTCTCTGAGGGTCTTTTGAATTGCTTGTGTCATTTTAATGTGTTATTTTTTCAATTTGGCTGCAAAGTTACAAAAA
The DNA here is from genome assembly GCA_016284635.1 of Prevotella sp. Classification (GTDB taxonomy): domain Bacteria; phylum Bacteroidota; class Bacteroidia; order Bacteroidales; family Bacteroidaceae; genus Prevotella. Next base: position 9,816 of record JAEEPF010000025.1, on the reverse strand, counting down.
TTTTCCGAATGACGAGCAGATTACACGGATTCTTTTTTATTCTGCGAGACAAATACTAATCTTTTTTCTTGACAAATGGGCTTGCGAGAATCGCGTGGTGGTCAGCAGACGGATAATGGGCCGCAAATACGCGAGTTTTGAGCCATTAGCGTAACTCGTTGATAGCAAGCGGGTTACGAAAAAAGAGCCTTCCGGAAGTCCGAAAAAAGGCTATAAAAGGGGAGAAAAAGCCGTTTATTCTGCTGGAAAAAGCCGTTTTTTCTCGGTGAAAGATGCCTGATTTCTCGGAGTTTAGTTAGGGTAAACTCCGACTTTACCCTAACTAAACTCCGACTTTACCCTAACTAAAGTCCAAGAAGGGTGCCTAGACGTTCTCCAAGCACGCTTTTTGCTCCTTTGGTGATTCTGGTTGCATCATTTTCAGAGATGCTTTTTTAGGCACTTTTTATTTACAAACTTATAATCCAGTGAATTTACCGACGAAGAGGATCACGCCTGAGGAATTCTCGCGGATCACGTAGACAAAGGAGCGATTGGCGTGGAAAGTGGCCTTGGGATATTCGACAGAGCCTGAACCTATATTTTTCCCAGTTACACCAGCTATAGTCACAGCAGCAGCCTCAGAACCCTCTTCATTAACTTTGATTTTAGCTTTCTGGCGCATCATATTGATATAGACAGGCTGTTCGCACATGTTAGGGATTTCTGCCAATCCATCATCAAAAGCGCGATTGATGCCCATTTTCTTCATCAGTCCGGTGAGGCCATCCTGTAGATTATCCGTATCCGATGACGTTTCATAGCGAGGTAGTTTCAGGTCCACTTCATAAGATCTGAAATAATTGGCGGGCGGTTCATCGCCCATCGTGCCACAGAACCAGCCTTCCACATCTCCAAAACCGTATGATGCTAATCGATTGATGATGTCGTCTGTGGTCTTTCCTTCCTCGGGCAGCATTACGGTCATATACCATTCTCCATTGCCGTAGGGCATCTTGATTGCAGAGTAGATGTCACACTTCGCATAGTTGATGAGTACGTTCTGGCGCATCAGGGGCAGTTCTGTTTGGCTCCCATCCTCTGAGGTGAATGCCTCATTTCTTGTGTTCTTCTGATCGAACTTCGATGCCCAGTCTGCCTTGAAATAGATGGCATTGAGCAGATAGGAAACCATCGAGGGGTCTACTTCATCCAGGATGGTGGGTATCATGCCGTTGGTTTTCTCGTTGCACCAGCCGTTGATGTGGTCGAGTGTCTCAGGAGCCGTAAAGTCGAGGGCTTCGGCTTTGGCATCGTAGTAGGTCTGCATGTCTTGCGTAAACTGCGGTTGCAGCATGGAGGTCTTGTTCAGGAAGATGGCGTTGGCGATGTTGAGTGTCACCTTGTTGTCCACCTTCGGCAGGCCGTCAATCAGTTTCTTGCAGTAGTCGTTCACGGCCTGAATGCCTCCCTCGTGGAAGCCGAGTGTCTGCTCTATCTCTTCTTCCGTCAGACCAATAGCTGCATCGTTCACCATTCCCAAGACGTAGGTGATGCTCAAGGGGGAATAGATGAAACTCTTTCCACTACGATCCGTCTCATTGACGGTCTTCAGGAAGTTGAGCGTAAACTGGTTGTTGTCATTGACAAACACCTGTTGCTCTCTGGTCAGATTGATGGGGATAGGATCCGACAACATATTCACAACCGTCTTGGCCTCGCCAAGATCCACATCGTCCTCAGAAGAGGAACACGCCAGCAGCAAACAGCTTATCGCTGCCATCATCCATAGAATACTGATCTTCTTCATATACGTTTTGTTGAATGTTTCTATCCTTATAATGCCGAAACGTTGGAAATATTGTAAGGATTTAAGTTAAAGAATCTAAAAAGAACGCGATCCTTTACAAGATTTCCCTACTTTTGGGATTATTAAGGTAGAACGAATGAAGTATTATGGTCGATAATCTCGTTGAGCGCATACGGCAGAAAGACCAGCGGGCGATGAACCAACTCTATCAGATGTATATCCGTGAGTTGTCATCGGTCTGCTACCGCTATGTGCCTTCAGAGAGCGATGCGAAGGACGTGCTGCAGGAGAGTCTCGTGAAGATCTTTGCATCGATTCCGACCTTAGACTATCGAGGCGAGAATGCGTTTAGGATTTGGATGAGGAAGGTGGTGGTGAACGAAGCCCTCCATTTCCTCAGGGAACGCAGGAAACTGAAGGCGTCGTTGGGCATGAGGATTGTGGAGCCTGACTTGGAAAAAGCATCAGATGCTCTGACATCCGACGAAGATGCCATTGATACTGAGGCACTTACGCCAGAGATGCTGCATCGGATGATCAGCGAACTGCCTGACGGATGTCGTACTGTTGTGAACCTCTTTGTCTTTGAGGGCTATTCACACAGGCAGATCGCAGAACTCTTGAATGTCAGCGAAAGAACCTCAGCCTCGCAACTCTTTTACGCAAAGCAACTGTTGGCAAGAAGAATCAAGGAACTAAAGAAGGATAGACAATGAATGACGACTGGGCTGAAAGATTGAGAAAGCATCTGGAGAACTATGAGGTGGAGCCCCCTCCAGGACTTTGGGAAGCCATTTGCGAGCGGTTAGGGATAGATCCAGAGCCTGCTCCAGAGACTGTTCCTGCCAAGAAACCTGCCCAAATCAAGCGTTGGATTTGGGCTGCAGCAGCAGGGATATTGGCATTGGTGGGCGTGTTTGTGGCCTATCAATGGGAAGATAAAGAGGTTGTCGCTGAGGCTGAAAAGGTCTCAAACGCAGTCTCAAAAGAGCCTGTATTGTCGCAGATCCAAGAGGAATCAGTCGAAAAGGAAACACCTTCTTATCAGATGTTGGCTGTTCAGACTCATAAGCAGAATCAGGGGGACAGGTCGCTTGATTCTGAGGCAAAGCTTGAATCAAGGACCTGTCCCCATGATTCTGTGGAGGCTGAGGATAGCGGATTGGACAGGAGCCTCGCTGACAAGTCGTGTGATTCTCTTTGTCAGCATCATGAATCAGCCAACGTGATTCCAGAGTTATATCCAGAGCCAACCCTTGTCCCCAAACCGAAAAAGTCCTCTGACACTGGCAAATGGACCATTGGCCTCAATGCCTCTGGCGGACTTTTGGCTGCCAATAACTCCGTTAGCTCAGACAAGCTATATTATCGGTATAGTACAGAGAGCGGTTATGGTGTTGTATATGAAGATATTGATAAAAGCAATTTAATTAACCATAATTTTCTTCCGACCTATACACTTACGGAGTATGTAGCAAAGCATCGACTGCCTTTGCGCTTTGGCCTGAGCCTGCACTATCAGTTCCATCCTCGTCTGGCCTTTATGAGCGGTATCAGTTATACCCTTCTTTATTCGGAGTTCAGTTTACCGCTCTATAAGAATATCAGCTATAGCCAGCGGTTGCACTATATTGGTGTGCCTTTTGGTGTGGCCTGGCAACTGTGGAGGGCTAAGCGTTTTAGTGCTTATCTCACTGGTGGGGCGATGGTGGAGAAGTGCGTGAGTGTCAGTCTGGATGGCGACTATACGGGCGAGAAACCTTGGCAATGGTCTGTCAATGCGGCTGTTGGCGCTGAGTATACTTTCACCTCTTTATTGGGTGCATACATAGAGCCGTCGCTGGGTTATTACTTCAGCGACGGCACTCAGTTGGAACATTATTATAAGGAACATCCGCTGGCGCCCTCCATCGAGTTCGGCCTGCGGATGCACTTTGGGCGATAACTTACTTCTTCAGCCAGCGGTCGAGCCAGTTGAAGTAGGTGCGCTGCCAGAGGATACCGTTCTGGGGCTTCAGCACCCAGTGGTTCTCGTCGGGGAATATCAGCAGTTCTGCAGGGATGCCTTTCATACGGGCTGCATTGAAGGCCGACATACCCTGGGTGTAATTGATGCGATAGTCCTTCTCACCGTGGATGCAGAGGATGGGGGTATCCCAGTTCTCTACGTACTTATGGGGAGAGTCGTGGTAGGTCTTCTTGGCGTTGGGCAACTGCGGACGATGCCAGTAAGCCTCGTCGTACTCCCAGTTACTGAACCAGTTCTCCTCTGTCTCCAAATACATCGCAGCGAGGTTGAAGGCACCATCGTGGGAGATGAACGCCTTGAATCGCTTGTCGTGATGGCCTGCGAGGTAGTAGACGGAGAAGCCTCCGAAGCTGGCACCTACGGCACCAAGTCTGTCTTTGTTCACGTATGGCAGGTTCTGGGCAGCATCGTCGATGGCAGCCAGATAGTCCTTCATACATTGACCAGTCCAGTCACCACTGATTTCCTCTAACCATTCCTGTCCGAATCCAGGCAGACCACGACGGTTGGGAGCCACGATCACATAGCCGTGGGCAGCCATAATGAAAAAGTTCCAGCGGTAGCTCCAGAACTGTGAGACAGGACTCTGTGGACCTCCCTCGCAGAAAAGCAGGGTGGGGTATTGCTTCGTCTCGTCGAAGTTAGGCGGCAGGATGATCCAGGTGAGCATCTCCTTACCGTCGCTGGTCTTCACCCAACGCTGCTGTACGGTGGGCTTTGCCAACTGATCGAGGATGTGCTTGTTCTCGAAGGTCAGCTGGGTGATGGTCGTCTTCTCCGGCTTCTTGAAGTTGGGCGTAACGATGTAGAGGTCGGCAGGTGTCAGGAAACTGTGACGCTCCATCAGCAGTTGCTTGCCGTTGTTCATCAGGCTCAGCGATCCGAAGTCTGCCCAGTCGTTGGTGATCTGCTTCAATTCGCCCTTCCAGTTGACGGCGTAGAGGTTCTCCGTAGCGTGCCAAACGCCAATGAAATAGATCTGTGCATCCTTGTTGTCGCTCCATACGAAGGCATCGACATTGGAGTCAAATGATTCCGTCAGGTATTTCTTCTCGCCAGTGGCTAAGTTATAGCAGCACAGGCGGTTACGGTCTGCCTCATAGCCATTGCGCTCCATCGAGAGCCAGGCGATATACTGGCCGTCAGGAGAGAACTGGGGATTGGTGTCGTAGCCCACATTGTTGACGAGATTCTCCTTGGCGTTCACCTTCTGATACTTCATCGTGGTGGTCGGATCGATCTCCGGTTCGACGTATCCTTCGGGCTTGCAAAGGTTCTTAGTCTCGCGCGTACCTATTTTATATATATAGATATCAGAGTCGGTAGAGATAGAGTAGGCTAAGCCAGTCTTCTTGCGACAGGTGTAGGCGATGCTCTTAGAGTCAGGACTCCAAGCCAACTGCTCCATTCCTCCGAAGGGCTCCATCGGACACTCATAGGGCTCACCCTCAAGGATATCAATCTCTGAGTCATTATCAATTGTCAATTCTCCATTGTCCATTTTCACGTTAGTGACGAAAGGATGCTGGATGCTTTCCACGTAGTGATCCCAATGGCGATACATCAGGTCTGTCACTAAGCGGCCCGTAGCCTTTGGCAGATCATCGGGATTCTTCTGGATGACCTCATGGTAGTCGATGCTATGAAGCAGGATCACCTTGCTGCCATCAGGCGAGAACTTGAAGCCCTCGATGTCCTTTGAGGTCTTGGAAATCTGCTTGCGGTCTGAACCATCGGCATTCATCGTCCAGAGTTGTCCTCCTGAGAGGAAGGCAATCTTGCCATTCAGCCAAGTAGGATCGGTCTCACTCTTCGTGCCTGTGGTCAGGGTCGTGTTGCCTGTACCATCGGCATTGATGATGGCGATCTTCTGTTGGCTCTTGTTGGCCTTCACACTGTAGTAGCCAATCTGATAGACAATCTTGCTACCGTCGGCACTGGCCTCGGCAGTTCCGATACGCCCCATTGCCCAGAGGGCCTCAGGGGTCATCAGGTCACTTGTCAGCTTGATGTTCTGCTTTCCGATCTTCACGTCGTCTTGGGCTTTTGCGCTGCTGCTGAAACCGATCATCAACGAAACAGCAATTACAATTAGTTTATTCATATTTTTTTTCTTTGGAAACAAATTACCATAATTCATCATACTTTTCTCGTTATTATTATTATGGTTTATGCCAAATTATGGTAATTCGTTTCTTAATTCATTTCTTTTGGTTCATTCTCTGTTTCTGCAGTTCCTCAGCCTGCTTCTGCATGGCAGCGAGACGCGATGCAAGGCCACTGGTCTTCTTCGTCGGGTTGTTCTTGTTCTCCTTGTACTTAGCCTCGAGGATGGCAAGCAGCTTCTCGTCGTTGGTGGTCTTGCGGAGGGTCCACATAATAGCAGCGGAGAAGAACAGGGAGATGAAGTAGTAGAAGTTCAGACCACTGGAGTAGTCGTTGAACATAAAGAAGAACATGATGGGCATGAGGTACATCATCCACTGCATCATCTTCATCTGCTCAGCCTGCTGGCCTACCATCTGGTCCTTCTGCTGGCGCATCGTCATATAACTGTAGAGCACGTTTGCTACACAGAAGAGAATACAGGTCAGTGAGAGGTGGTCGCCAATACCCCAGATGTTCGTGCCCCATTCGATGATGGGATCGTAGGTGGAGAGGTCGTCCATCCACATGAATGACTCACGACGCAACTGGATGGCATTAGGAACGAAGAAGAACATGGCCATCCAGATAGGGAACTGAATGAGCATAGGCAGACAGCCTCCGAGGGGTGAGACACCATACTGGGAGTACATCTGCATCATGGCCTGCTGCTTCTTCATCTGGTCCTCAGGCTTGTTGTATTCCTTGGTGGCCTCGTCGAGTTTCGGCTTCAGCACACGCATCTTGGCCGATGACATGTAACTCTTCTTCACCATCGGGAAGGTGATGACCTTCAACAAAAGGGTGATAAGTATCAGCACAATACCCATCGAGAAACCCCACGACGTGAGCCAGTCGAAGACGTAAATGGTGAACCAGCGGTTGATCCAGCGTACCAGCCACCAGCCAAGGTTGACGAGTTGCTCTAAGTCGAGGTCTTTACCAAACTCGCTCTGCTGCTCCACATCTTTAATAAGACGAAAGTCGTTGGGGCCGATATACATTTCAAACTCCGAAGGCTGGGCACCTGTGGGGTCGAAGGCGGTCTTGAGCTTGGCATTGAACTGCTTGAGGAAGCCACTTCCTTTCTCCTGTGGGATGCTGGTGAGCAACGATCCGCCACGGAAGTCATCCTTGGCGATAAGGGCTGCGGAGAAAAACTGGTTCTTGAAGGCCACCCAGTCGAGGGTCTCCTCAATCTTCTCATCGATCTTCTCAGAGGTTTCGTTCAGATAGTCGGTTCCCCCTAGTTTCTCCTTATAAGTCACAGAGGTATAGCGGTTCTCAAACGTAAAACCTTTCTCCTGCTGACGGGCCAGGTCGTTCCACTCGATGTCCATCTCCTTGTAGTTTGGAGCGAAGGCACCAGCCAGACCGTTGGCGGTCAGTGAGAAGTGGAGCAGATAGTCCTTACCCAAGCGATAGTCGAATACGATACTTCCGCCATTGCCTGCCTCGGCAGTCATGGTGACGGTAGAGTCGCTGACGTTGGAAGGCGTGAAGTAGAGATCCTGTGTGATGATGTTATCCTGCTTGCCAGCCAACATGAAATTCATCTGCTGGGTCTTCTGGTCGAAGAGGATCACGCCCATGTTGTTGTCACGGTCTTCGAAGTTCTTGATGAGTGCCTTCGAGATCGTACCACCTTTCGTGTCGAAGGTCAGCTCCACCTTGTCGTTCTTCAGGACTACCTCTTGGTTGGTGCCGTTGAGGGCAGAGAAGAAGAGTGAAGTGGAGTCACCCTTGGCAAGACTGTCGGCCTTGGCCTTACGGGTTTCTGCTTCTGCCTGCTGTTTCTTGATGGCGTTTTCCTTGATGACAGCCGCGATGCTGTCTTCCTTGCGCTGGGCCTCTATTTGTTCGGCAGAAGGCTGGCTGTACCAGCTGAAACCGATGAGCACCACCGCAATCAGTACAAATCCGATAATAGTATTTTTGTCCATATTCTTGTTTGTTTCCTTAAAATCAAGGTGCAAAGGTACGAAAAAAAGTGAAAAGTGAAGAGTGAAAAGTGAAAAATTTGCTGCCGCCACACAAAATTATCCATTATCCATTGTCCATTATCCATTTTTTATTTAACTTTGCACTCAGTTATGCGTAAACTTATTTTATTATCCGCGGCAGTCATGACGCTCAGCGCCAGCGCCGCACAGCCCAATGACAGTCTTGACGCAAGGTACTATCGTTTGTTTGCGCCAGTGACGTTTTATCACAATGTTGCCGACAAGGCTTTGGCACTCAATTCTGATGCTGCAGGCAAGGATGCTGTGGCAGATGAGGTGGATGCCACCTTGCTGAATGTGTATCTGAACCGTCCCGATCTGGTCAGTGCCACAGAGACGGAACTTCGTGAGACAGGCACTATCCGTGAAGACGTAGACCAGCCCATAGAGAATCAGGTGGTACTCGTCGATAGGGTAGAGGCCCCCGTTGTTGACTTACCCGAGGATGCGCCAGACTCTGTAGTGGTGCAGAAACCCAAGTTCTGGACTTACAAGGGAGACGGTTTCCTGCAGTTCATGCAGAACTATGTTTCTGACAATTGGTATAAAGGTGGTGAGTCGACCTACTCGATGGTGGGTTCGCTGACATTGGAAGCCAACTATGACAATAAAGACAAGTGGAAGTGGGATAACAAGTTGGAGGCTAAGCTCGGATTCCTCCGTTCCAGAACGGACTCTGTTCATAAATTCAAGACGAATGAAGACCTCATCCGTCTGACCTCGAAATTAGGATTGCAGGCAGCCAAGAACTGGTACTATACGCTGCAACTTGTAGCTTATACCCAGTTTACGAAAGGCTATAAGTCTAATGACCCGTATATATACTCAGACTTTATGTCGCCCTTCAATTTGAACCTTGGTCTTGGTATGGATTATAAGGTGAATAAGTTGGATGGCAAGTTACAAGGTACTATCAACCTTTCGCCTTTGGCCATGAACTATCGCTATGTGGACCGTTTGGATCTTGGTCCAAGCTTCGGCATTGATCCTGGCAAGCACTCGAAGTTGGACTTTGGTCCCAACGTGACAGCAGACCTTGAGTGGAAGATGAACGATAATGTGACATGGAAGACGCGCTTCTATGCCTTCACCTCGTTCCATAGAGTTGAGATCGAGTGGGAAAATACGCTGGAGTTCCGTGTATCGAAGTATATTACTGCCAATCTGTTCCTCTTCCCACGCTACGACGATGCCAGCGTTAGGGATGATGACCTCGGTTACTGGGAGTTCAAGGAATTCTGCTCCATCGGCTTCGCCTATAAGTTCTAAAAAACAAATCGCCCGCCAAACGGCGGGCGATTGTTTTTACTCAGCTTTTGTCATTTCACCTTCTATATAAAGGCGTGTCATCTCAACGGCGCCGTTCGTCCTCACCGTGATAGACTTCTTGAAATGACCAGGGAACTTCCCCGTACCGTTATAGGTCACCTTGATCTCTCCCTTCTCGCCAGGTTGGATGGGTTCCTTGGTGTACTCAGGAACCGTACAGCCACAGGAGGCCACAGCCTGATTGATCACCAAGGCGGTCTCTCCGACATTGGTAAAAGTGAACGTGCAGCTGACCACAGGATTCTTCTCGGAGAATGTTCCGAAATCGTGCGTCAGCTTATCAAACTTAATCTCTGCGGGTTTCTGAGCCAGTGCGACATTCATTCCGCAGAATAACAGCATTGTAAATAATAAAATCTTCTTCATATTCCTGATGGTTTAAATGATTTTCTGCGGGCAAAGGTAATAAAAAAAGTGAAAAGGTGAAAAGGTGAAAAGGTAAAAAACAAGAAAAGTAATGTCCTTTAACTCCTTTTAACTTCTTTGACTTCTTTAACTCCCATATATTTGTGTACCTTTGC
>JAEEPF010000162.1 GCA_016284635.1 Prevotella sp. | reverse complement strand
TACCCTTCTCACGAAGGTTCAGACCTCCTTCTACAGTTCCCACCCATAACCGGCCGTCGGGTTCAACCAACATGGCATTCACGGGATTGGGGGAGAGAGAACGAGGATCGCCTGTATGAACGGAGTTGCGCAGCAGCAGACGTTGCGGTGCCAGACAGGCAATACCGCCCGACTCTGTACCAATCCAGATATGACCTTGGTAAACCCGGATGCAATGAACAAAGTCGCTCTTCAACGGGATAGGGCTCTCCGTGGTCCATGCCGTGAAACTGTCCGTCTGGTCATCATAGATATTGACACCACACAGAGAACCTACCAGCAGACGATTGTCGGACGTGACTGCCAGACTCGAGAGAAACACATGGGAAAGGGCTCCCGGAGCGCTGGAGTGATGGTACTCTACTAGCTTCTGCTGATAGGGGTCATAACGGAACAGGCCCAGATTGGTCGTGATCCAGATCTCATGATGACGCTTCAGGATGTCGGTGATGTAATGATCCTGAAGCGGTTTCAACACAGCCGATATTTCTTCCCGAACCAGTTTCCCGCCTTTTTCTACCAACCGATAGAGTCCACCGTCGATACCTATCCAAGGCTTGCCGTTTCCATCGACATCACAGATGGCAATGTCGAGCATCCTCCAAGGATGGGGGTAGTTGTATATATGATCCGGCTGTCCTTGAGCGTCGAAGGTGATGAGAGAGACCTGACGGTCATTGACGATCCAGATGCGGCCGATGGCATCACGATAGCACTTCATGGAAGGAAGAGTCAGCAGTTCTCGCAGATCTGGATGGTCAGGAACCACAGCCGTCATCGTTTTCAGGTCGATAATATTGATGCCCTCGTCGAAAGCCACCCAAAGCCTGTGGTAATCGTCCTCGGCAATACTCCGGCAAGACTTGCTGTTCAGGTCAAGCCTGGGCTCCATGACACCATAGCCGTCGTAGCGAACCAAGCCTCCGCCATACGTCGAGATCCAAAGAAAACCGCTGGAGTCCTTGAAGATGTCGTTGACATGATTATGGGGAAGGCCGTTGCTCAGGTCCAGATAGGTGAGGTTGTACCGATCTGTCAGCAGATTGGCAGCGTGGATTTCGTGGAGTGAGGAGTGAGGAGTGAGGAGTGAGAAATGTAAAGAGCAGAGTAGTACTATCACCCTCCGCCACCAGAGTATCCTCACTCCACACTCCTCACTCCACACTCCTCGAATTCTCCTCATCCCTCGAAAATCACTTCTTGATTCCAACGACGCAGACAGAGCCAATGAGGAAGCTGACGCCAGCCACGATCATCATCGTCGACTGATGGCCACCTACCAGTGTCAAGATGACACCTCCCAAGAGGGCCGCCACAATCTGAGGAATACAGATGGTGCCATTGAAGAGTCCGAGGTAAGCGCCCATGTGGCCATAGCCCTGAAGGGCGTTCGTAACGAACGTAAACGGCATGGCGAGCATCGCAGCCCATGCACAGCCGATCATCAGGAACGGGATGAACTGCAGATACTGGTTGCTGATGAACGGTACGAGTGCAAAGCCGATACCACCAATCACCAGACTGACGGAATAAGCCAGTTTGGTATTCTTGAACTGTGGCAGCAGGGCAGCCCAGATAACAGAACCAACAGCTTGTACGGCAAAGAGGATACCCACCCAGTTACCAGCCTCTTGGAAGGCCTCACTGGAAGGATCGGTCGTGTTCCACACCACCTCGGCGATGGCACCGGTCGTATAGTTCCACATATAGAGCATGGCTGCCCAGGAGAAGAACTGCACAAGTCCCACCTTCCAGAATGTCGAAGGTGCATTCTTCAGCAAGGTGATCCAGTTTCCTGAATCCTCAGAGCTTTCGGAGTTCTCTGACGTCGGATTATACTCGGCATAATCCTTCGGATTCCACTCCTTCACCTTCGAGGTGGTATAGATGACACAGAGAATCAGGATGGCAGCACCGATATAGAACGACCAGATGACGCTATCGGGCACCACACCTTTCTCTGCCACATTGCTGATGCCGATAAATGTAAAAATGAACGGGAACACAAAACCCAGCACCGAACCGGCATTGCAGAGGAACGACTGGATGGAGTAGGCCTTGGCTTTCTGTTTCTCGTTCACCATATCGCCCACGAGCATCTTAAACGGCTGCATCGCCATATTGATACTCGTGTCGAGGAACATCAGGGCAACCAGTCCGAAGAGCATGGCAGCACTGACCGTCAGTCCCAAGGAACCAGCATTTGGCAACAGACACATCACCAGCACTGCGACGGCGGCCCCGACAAACAGATAAGGAATACGACGGCCGAAGCGTGTCCAGGTCTTATCCGACAGTGTTCCGACAATCGGTTGCACAAGGATACCCATCAATGGTGGGAGAATCCAGAAATAACTCAGGTTGTGCGGGTCTGCGCCGAGTGTGGCGAAGATTCGCGAGATGTTGGCACTCTGCAAGGCGTAGGCAATCTGCACGCCGAAGAATCCGAAACTCAGATTCCACAATTTCCAAAATGACAGGTCTGGTTTTTGTTTCATAAACTACTACTTTTATATTTTACGACAACTTAGACAACTAAGACAACATTATACAATTCTCAGAGGAATTGTCTTACCTTTCCATCAACACCAACAATATCATTGGTCTCTTTATCAAGGAAATAGCGTTCTATGGTGGCGAACTTAGGAGAAAAATTCACTAAAACGCCACATGAACATCCGAGAAGACGCATGTAATTAAACAATTGCGCACGGTGACTGCTCACTAATTCTGCAACAGCTTTACATTCAATTATAATGTCCTCTTTGCAAAGAAAATCAATGCGGTATTCTGCATCCATGGGTTTTCCATGGTATGCTGGATGAAATGATAATTCTCGTTTATACGGAATACCATCCTCTTCAAACTGTATTTGCAATCCCTCCTGATAACAGTACTCATTGAGACCCGCCCCCAATTCTTTATGGACCTCATGAATAGCCCCTATCACATCAAAAATATGTTCTTTGTATGTTGAAATATCTATCATCGTTTTGAAATGTTGTCTAAGTTGTCTAGGTTGTCGTTAATAACTACCGTGTTGTGCCGCGGATGACGAGGCGGGTGCGGACAACGCGCTTCTCGACCTTCTCGATGGGGATAAGGCCTTCCACTTTGTCCATCAGGATCTCCGCAGCCTCCTCACCTACCCGATGACCCCGTTGCTCCACCGTCGTCAGCATCGGATCACAGGCCACGGCACGCTGACCGTTGGTAAAGCCACAGATACTGACCTCCTCAGGCACCTTGAAACCAGAGTGCTTTGCCGTATAGAGGATGCCGATGGCCGTATCATCATTCACGGCGAAGAAACCGTCAGGGCGCTCCTCCAAGGCCAGAATCTCCGGCGTCAGCACCTCTGCATCGGCACGATTATCGCAGACACGGATAATCGATTCATCCACCTTCAACCCGTGTTTCAGCAAAGCATCCTTATAGCCGTTGAAGCGGTTCTTCGAGATCTCCAGTTGCATCGGCCCGCCATAGAAGGCTATCCGCTTGCAACCCGTCTCTATCAGATGGGTCACGGCATTATAGGCACCCATATAGTCGTCGACCACCACACGGCTGGCATTCACCCCCGTACAGATACGGTCATAGAACACGATGGGGATGCCGGCATCAATCAGTCTCTGATAATGCTCATAATTCTTCGTATCCTTCGCCTGCGACACAATGATGCCACAGACCTTATAACGATGGAAGTTCTCACAGATACGCACCTCACGCTCATACTGTTCCCCACTTAGGGCCACCATAATCCTGTAACCACGGGCGGCAGCGGCTTCCTCAATACCCGTCAGGATTGAAGAGAAATAATAGTGGGTGAACTCCGGTACGATGACACCGATGACTCTCTGTGGCATCACACGGCTATGACGCAAGGCCTCGCCGATGGCATTGGGCTGGAAGTTGTGCTCACGGGCATACTGCTGAATAGCCTTCCGACGCTCCTCGCTGATACGGGGCGAATCCTTCAGGGCACGCGACACCGTAGCCACGGAAATTCCGAACTCCCGGGCTATGTCCTTCATTGTCATCGGCGCTCTATCTTCCATCGGTTTCTAACTATTCCGATGCAAAGTTACGAAAAAGTTTATGAATAATGATATATACCTTATTATTATTATACATAATCATCCATGCAAACGTTTGCATTTTAGAATAATATCTTTTTATGCAAAAAAAAGTACAACGTAACAAAAAGAAACGTAACTTTGCACCAGAATAACTATACAATAGAATCGATAACTCTAATTAATGCAAATGATGAAGCAGGTAAACATTCAATTTCCGCTTAGGATGCTCGGCCTTATATTAGGGCTGTTCCTATCCGTGAGTGCCTTTGCTCAGATTGAGGTCAAAGGCCATGTGAAAGATGCTACAGGCGAAGCGATTATCGGCGCAACGGTACGCGTGGACGGCACACAGGACGCCACGATTACCGACTTTGACGGTAACTTCGTGCTGAAAGCAAATGAAGGTGCAAACATCACCATCTCTTACGTTGGCTATCAGAACGCCACTGTTAAGGCTGCACCCAGTGTAGAGGTTACGCTCGTTGACGACGCCACCGTTCTGGAGAATGTGGTGGTGATCGGTTACGGCCGAGCCAAGAAGTCTGATTTAACAGGTTCGGTGACGGCCATCAAACCTGATGACATGAACAAAGGTCTGCAGGTCAGTGCCCAGGACATGCTGCAAGGTAAGGTGGCCGGTGTGAACATCACGAACAGTGGTGGTCAGGCTGGCGCAGGTGCCACTATCCGTATCCGTGGTGGTTCGTCGCTGAACGCTTCCAATGACCCGCTGATTGTCATCGACGGTCTGACTATGGACAGTTATGGCAAGGAGGGAACATCCAACGCTCTTTCTTTAGTAAACCCGAACGATATTGAGTCGTTCACAGTATTGAAAGATGCTTCGGCCACAGCCATCTATGGTAGCCGTGCATCTAACGGCGTTATTATCATCACGACCAAGAAGGGCCGTGCTGGCTCAGCTCCACAGGTGAGCTACAATGGCAATGTGAGCGTAAGCATGGTAAAAAAGACGCTCGACGTGATGGATACCTCTGAATATCTGCCATACATCAAGAACCTGGTGATGAATGCCAGAAACTACACGGAAGAGGAGTATCTTGCCAGTCCCGAATACAAGAACTTAGGTTATTTCGACGAGCAGGGTGTACAGCATTTCGCAGATACCGACTGGCAGAAGGAAATATACCGCACAGCCGTATCTACCGACCACAACATCACAGTGACTGGTGGTCTGAAGAACATGCCGTATCGCGTCAGCTTTGGCTATACAGACCAAAACGGTATTGTCAAGAAGAACAACTACCAGCGTTATACCGCCAGCGTCAACTTGTCACCGACCTTCCTTGACAAGCACCTGACATTCAACATCAATGCCAAAGGCATGTATTCCACGACAGACTACAACAATGGCGGTGCCATCTATAATGCCCTGTCGATGGATCCCACCAAGCCCGTTTATGCTGTCACCACCGAGATGAAGCAAAACTACGCCGGCTACTGGCAGTGGCCCAGCACTGCATCATGGGCAGACACACAGTGGAAAGCCAATAAGAACTCACTGGCTCCACAGAACCCCGTTGCAGCATTAGAACTGTATGACTGTACCGGTAAGACCAAGTCGCTCGTCGGCAACATTGAAATACTCTATAAACTTCATGGTCTGGAAGACCTTCAGTTCCATGTCAATGCTGGTATGGACTTGACAAGCGGTAAGTCTAATACAGAGCAGAGCCCATATAGCTTTGACAATTACTATTATGGTTTCTACTCAAACAGCAAGACTGACACCTATAACCTCTCCCTGAATGCATACGCCGACTATATGAAAGAGATTGGCATTCACAACTTCACGGCAATGGTCGGTTATGAGTGGCAGCATTTCCACAAGAAGAACGAGTATCATTCTTATGGACTCTATCCTTCCACCAACACGGAAAGTCCGGGTGCATATTACAACGAGCAGAATAATCCGCCTTACAAGACTGAGAACTATCTTGTTTCATTCTTCGGCCGTTTCAACTACACCCTGCTCGACCGCTATATGATTACGGCTACGGTACGTGCCGACGGTTCTTCTCGCTTCAACTGGCTGAAGACTGCCGACAACCAGCAGTGGGGTGTCTTCCCCTCTGCCGCCTTTGCCTGGAAGATCAATGAGGAGCCCTTCCTGAAGAACGTCGGTTGGATCTCCGACTTCAAACTCCGCTTAGGCTGGGGTATCACCGGTCAGCAAGAAGGTATCAGCGACTTCAGCTATATCCCGACCTACACACCGAACATCCAGGGAGCCTACTACTATCTCTTCGGTGATGGTACAACCACTCGTCCTGATGGTTTCTATCAGGCACTGACATGGGAGAAGACCACCACTTGGAACGGAGGTATCGATTTCGGCATTCTGAACGATCGTCTGACCTTCACACTCGATGTCTACCATCGTAAGACCAAGGATCTGATTAACAAGGTGGTACTGCCCGTCGGTACAAACTTCACCAACAAGATCGACAAGAATATCGGTTCACTGCATAACACAGGTATCGAGTTTGCAGCCAATTGGCGCGCCATCCAGACAAAGGATCTCTCCTGGCAACTGGGTTATAACTTCACCTGGAATAAGAACAAGATTGACGAACTGGTTGACGGAACCAATCCCGACTATATGATCCTTCACGGTGGAGCTGCCTATGGTGTCGGTGGTAACGTCAAGGCCTACCACGTAGACTCACCCGTTGAGGCCTTCTATGTCTACCAGCAGGTATATGACCAGAACGGTCAGCCCATCCTCGGACAGTTTGTTGACCGAAACGGCGACGGCACCGTCACCGCAGCAGACCGTTACTTCTACAAGAAGTCCAACCCCGACGTGATGATGGGACTCACCTCAAAGGTTATCTGGAAGAAGTGGGACTTCAGCTTCTCCATGCGTGCTAACATCAACAACTACGTTTACAACGGCGTAGAGGCAGGCGGTATTTCCAACGTGAGCATCACCGGTCTCTATACTGGTAACGCCTGGC
>JAEEPF010000161.1 GCA_016284635.1 Prevotella sp. | reverse complement strand
GATGGTGCCCAGAGCGCTCCCCACTTCAAGGTGGATGTGCAAGCAATGGACTGCGACTTCTTCGCTTTCAGCGGTCATAAGATGTACGGCCCTACGGGCATTGGTGTGCTCTATGGCAAGGAGGAATGGCTCGAAAAACTGCCTCCCTATCAGGGCGGAGGTGAGATGATCGACAAGGTGACGTGGGAGAAGACCACCTTCGAGCGTCTGCCATTTAAGTTCGAGGCAGGCACCCCTGACTATATTGCTACTCACGGTCTCGCCAAGGCCATTGAGTACATCGAGTCTCTTGGCTTCGACGCTATCCAACAGCATGAACAGGAACTCACCCGTTACTGTATGGAGCAGCTGATGACTATTCCTGATATGCACATCTACGGCCCGAATCTCACAAAAGGGACAGTCCCTATTGTGACTGTCCCCAGTGTGCGAGACGCTGTTGTTTCGTTTAACGTTGGCTCTATCCACCACTTGGATATGGGCACACTTCTTGACCGTCTGGGTATTGCCGTCCGCACAGGTCATCACTGTGCCCAGCCTCTGATGGATAGATTGGGAATCAGTGGCACTGTCCGTGCCTCGTTTGCCCTTTATAACACCAAGGAAGAGATTGATGTCCTTGTGGCAGGCATCCGTCGTGTAGCGCAAATGTTCTGATGCTGAAAAATAATTACTATATTGGCAAGATTGAGGCTGGCTGTGATGAAGCCGGACGTGGTTGTCTGGCAGGCAGTGTCTATGCCGCTGCTGTCATTCTGCCTAATGACTATCAGAACGACCTGCTCAACGACTCCAAACAACTGACAGAGAAGCGACGTTATCAACTACGTGAGATTATCGAACGTGATGCCGTTGCCTGGGCAGTGGGAATCGTTACTCCCGAGGAGATTGACAAGATCAACATCCTCAACGCCTCCATTCTTGCGATGCATCGTGCCTTGGATCAGCTGAAGGTTCGTCCTGAGGCCATCATCGTCGATGGCAATCGCTTTAAGCCCTATAACAAAATCCCACACACCACCATCGTCAAAGGCGACGGCAAATACCTCTCCATCGCCGCAGCAAGTATTCTCGCCAAGACGTATCGTGATGACTATATGAACCGTCTCGCTGAGGAATATCCCCAATACGACTGGCGCTCGAACAAGGGCTACCCCACGAAGAAACATCGTGAGGCCATCAAGCAGTTCGGCATTACACCCTATCATCGCAAGAGCTATAATCTCCTCGGCGACGGACAACTCTACTTCGATTTTTGACGATGTAGAATTATTTGGATATCGGCTTCATTTCTAACGTTTGTCAACAAAATTCAAAACAGTTCGGTTGACTTTACCCCTTCTGTATCTCACTGGTATTCAAGCAGTTGCAAAGTTTTGGTTTTGAACTAAGGAAAGCTGGACTTTAACGGCAGTAAACTGGGAGTTTAGTTAGGGGAAACTCCCACTTTGGACTATCTAAAGTCCATCCTTTCTCCATGTTTTCTTACTTTGTAAAACGATTTCAAAATTCAAAACTATATTTGTAACGCCAATAGTGGGATAATGGGATAATGGGATTCGGGTAGGTATTAGTGAGAAGATGAAAGTGGGAGCTAATGATTCTAATGAAATGTTAATTAATTTAACATATATACTATTATAGCATCACACTTCCTTCCTCAAACCCTACCAATTCCCATTTTCCCATTATCCCACTTTCTACAACCATATTCTTAAAATAGTCATCCATCAGTTTCACAAATTTGTTAACTTGATGTTGCAAAGATAATCTCTTTTATGAATAATAAACCGTTGAGACGCAGGGTTTTTTGTTTTTTTATTATTAAACAATGTTATTCGTCACCGCTATATTCTTTTTATTTAGTATCTTTGCACCGCAATTAAGAAACGTACGTTTAAACAAGTAATAAGATTATGGCAAAGAAAGCACTTTTGATGATTCTCGACGGATGGGGAATCGGTAAGCATGGTAAGGGTGACGTGATCTTCAATACGCCGACACCTTACCTCGATCTGTTAACAGCAACATCAGCCCACTCTCAGCTGGCAGCTTCAGGTGAGGATGTCGGTCTGCCCGACGGTCAGATGGGTAACTCTGAGGTGGGTCACCTCAATATCGGTGCCGGACGCATCGTGTATCAGGATCTTGTGAAGATCAACCGCGCCTGCAAAGACGGCTCTATCATGGAGAATCCCCAGGTGAAGGCTGCCTACACCTACGCTAAGGAGAACAATAAGAAACTGCATCTGATGGGTCTGACCTCTGACGGTGGTGTGCACTCAAGCCTCGACCATCTGTTCAAGCTCATCGAGATCGGTAAGGCTTACGGCCTGAACAACCAGGTGTTTGTACATTGCTATATGGACGGCCGTGACACCGACCCACACTCTGGTATAGGCTTCATCCAGCAGATTACAGATGTTTGTGCTGCTAATGGTGCTGCCATCGCCTCTATCGTAGGTCGTTTCTACGCGATGGACCGCGATAAGCGTTGGGAACGTGTGAAGGAAGGCTACGACCTGATCGTCAACGGCGTTGGTAAGCAGGCTACGGATATGGTGAAGGCCATGGAGGAGAGCTACGAAGAGGGCGTGACTGATGAGTTCATCAAGCCTATCCACAACTCGAAAGTCAACGGTACTATCGAGGAGGGCGACGTCGTCATCTTCATCAACTTCCGCAACGACCGTGCAAAGGAGATGACTATCGCACTGACTCAGGAGGATATGCCTGAGCAGGGTATGAAGACCATTCCAGGATTGCAGTACTACTGCATGACACCATACGACGCCAACTTCAAGGGTGTTCACATCCTCTTCCCGAAGGAGAACGTGGAGGACACACTGGGCGAGTACCTGAGCAAGCAGGGCAAGAAGCAGCTCCATACCGCTGAGACAGAGAAATACGCTCACGTCACCTTCTTCTTCAACGGTGGCCGCGAGGCTCCATACGATGGCGAGGACCGTATCCTCGTGCCCTCTCCGAAGGTGGCTACCTACGACCTGAAGCCTGAGATGAGTGCCTACGAGGTAAAGGACAAGCTTGTTGGGGCCATCAATACTCAAGAGTACGATTTCATCGTGGTGAACTTCGCCAATGGTGATATGGTGGGCCACACGGGTGTCTACAACGCTATCGCCAAGGCTGTCTGGGCCGTTGACAACTGCGTCCGTGAGGTCATCGAGGCTGCCAAGGCCAACGACTACGAGGCTATCATCATCGCCGACCACGGTAATGCCGACAACGCCATCAACCCCGATGGTACTCCCAATACCGCTCACTCTCTGAACCCCGTTCCGTTCATCTACGTGACCAACAACAACTCGGCCACTGTGAAGGACGGTCGTCTGGCTGACGTGGCTCCCTCCATCCTCCACATCATGGGTCTGGAGCAGCCTTCAGATATGACGGGTGAGAACCTGATCAGCGACTAATGTGGAATAGACCATGGTCCATGAAAGAAGGCTTCCTCATCGGAGGAGGCCTTCTTGCGGCTGGTCTGGCACTGGAATTAAGTGTCGGACAGGTCAAATGGGATGCTTTCGCCTGGCCTGTCAACGGCTATGTGTTCGGAGGTTTCCTGGCGCTGATAGCGATAGCCTTTCTGCTGAGGAAGAAGGTCTATGCCTTCCAGTTCATCGGAACCTATCAGGCTGCCATCCCTGCGATGGTATATGCCGTCGTGCTGACGATTATCATGGGACTGACGCGCCAAAAGGTTGGTGGCAGCTGGCTGAACGATATGCTGTCGTTCTGGCCCTTCGTGCTCATCTATGTCTATATCGCTGTCATCCTCGGCGTCATTATCCTGCGCAGAACTGTCAACTGTCCGCTCGGCCGAAGGACGCTTGCTACCAACGGGACGCAAGAATTGTCAACTGTCAATTTAAAAAGGGATATTCCCTTTTTACTAAACCACTTAGGACTCTTCCTCGCCCTCACCACTGCCACCCTCGGCAATGCCGATATGCAGCGGCTGAAAATGATTACTGCCATCGGAGAACCCGAGTGGCGTGCGTTGGATGCAAATGGTGCCGTCAAGGAGATGCCGTTGGCCATCGAACTGAAAAAGTTCATCATGGAGACCTACGACGACGGCAGTCCCAAGCGCTTTGCCTCTGAGATTCAGATTCTGACCAAGACCAAAAAGAACATCGAGACCACAGTCGATGTGAACAAGCCCTACGAAGTGGACGGATGGAAGATCTATCAATATGGCTACGACACACAGATGGGAGCACAGAGTCAGATCTCAATACTTGAACTGGTAAGCGATCCCTGGCTGCCATTGGTCTATACCGGCATCTATATGATGCTGGCAGGTGCAATGTGTATGTTTATCTTTGGGAAGGGAGTTAAAAGGAAGTCAGAATGAACTGGGATTATTTCATCTATTTCGCAATTATTGCGGTACTGCTTTGGGTGGCGGGAGCCTACGCTGCCTGGCGGAACAAGACCGGCATGGCCTATACGGCCACTGTGCTCGGCCTGTTGGTGTTCTTCTCGTTTATCCTCTCCATGTGGATATCCTTGGAGCGTCCGCCCCTACGAACGATGGGTGAAACACGCCTGTGGTATTCGTTCTTCCTGCCCTTGGTCGGACTGATGGTGTATTCCAGATGGAAATACAAGTGGATTCTGTCGTTCTCGACGATCCTCGCCCTAGTGTTCATCTGCGTGAACCTCTTCAAGCCAGAGATACACGACAAGACACTGATGCCAGCTTTGCAGAGTCCTTGGTTTGCACCTCACGTCATCGTCTATATGTTTGCCTATGCGGTGCTTGGGGCAGCAACCGTGCTGGCAGTATTCCTCCTGTTCAAAAAGAAATCCCTTTCCTCTGAGATGGACATCGCCGACAACCTCGTCTATGTCGGCCTCGCCTTCCTGACCGTCGGCATGCTCTTCGGAGCCCTATGGGCAAAAGAAGCTTGGGGTCACTACTGGTCGTGGGACCCCAAGGAAACGTGGGCAGCCATCACTTGGCTTGCTTATCTCGTCTATGTGCACTACCGCCAACTGCCTCGTCACAAGGAGCGTCTGGCTTTATGGATGCTTATCGGCTCCTTCGTACTCCTGCAGATGTGCTGGTGGGGCATCAATTACCTGCCTTCAGCCCAAGGTTCGAGTGTGCACACTTACAATATGAGTGAATAAACTATTTCTTGCTTCTGTAGAATTTCTCGAGCGTGCGGTAGGCGTTCTCCTTTTCAGGTGAGGCGACTTCGGCAGACTCTACATCGATCTTCATCACAGGAGCGGCATCCAAATTGTCCTTGGTAATGGCCGTCCATTGGGGAAGGCCCTCGCCGTTGGGATTGCCGGTCTTGCAGAAGTTGGCATAGTAAGTGAGGAACAGCTTGGAGATGGCATAGTCCTCTTCCTGCCAGTCGTAGTACTCGTTGGTGTCGAGAGTACCCATCGCATACTCGATATCAGCCGAATGGACGGCACCCAGAGCGATTGCGGGCTGCTGGGCCTCGGCCTTCTTCTCTTCAGCTGTCTTCTCACGGACACCACCTGCCAGCGCACCTACCTTATCGCCCATCTTGGCAGAAACCTGAGGACGCGGGTGCATATAATGATAGCGGTAAACGGGCTGACCTGACTTGGCGTGATAGTCGCAGACCTTCCAAGTGGGGAAGCCGGTGAAGAGGTCAGAGGCGAGGTCGAGTCCCTTCTGGCTCAACACGTCTTCATCAGCGACGATGCCGTAGGCCTCGAAGATCTCATCAGTCATATCACCGAACTGTGCCTTCATGGCATTCTTGTAGTTCTGGAGTGTGGGAGCCTGGCCTCCGAGTGCCTGTGCGGGATGTCCTTCAAGGGAGTTCCAGCCAGCGAGCAACGGCACCTGTGCCTGCTCACCTTTCTCAAACACCTCGTCTGCACTCTCCTTCATAAAGTAGCCGTCGATCACCACATTGGCCATCCCTCTGGGAGGAAGGAGTTTCTGAAGTGAATCAGCACTCAACGCGATGGCATCGGCCAAGCTGGCGATACCAGCCTTCTTCAGCAGTTCTGCACCTGCAGCATCTGCATCGGCCTGTGAAGAGGGCATATACGGCAGCACCTCTGCACCCGAAGACAGCATAGCTCCGGCGATATTGTTCTTGGAGAGCGGCGAACACATCAGGAGCGAGACAGAGAACGATCCAGCCGACTCACCTACGATGGTAATCTTCGCAGGATCACCGCCAAAGGCTTCGATATTATCCTTCACCCACTGGATGGCAGCCACTTGATCCAGGAAACCATAGTTACCGCTTCCTTTGTAGTCAGATGCAGCTGTAAGTTCCGGATGGGCAAAGAAGCCGAACACGCCTTCACGATAGTTGGCCGTCACGCCGATCACGCCCTCCTTGGCGATGGAGGAACCGTCGTAACGGGGCTCGCTTCCCGAACCAGCCATCAGTCCACCACCATTAAAATAAATAAGTACAGGAAGAGCGTCAGCTGTCGTAGCTGCAGTAGTCCAGATATTCAGATAGAGGCAGTCCTCGCTACGCTTGGGACCACGAAACGCCATATCGCCGAAGACATCGAGCTGCATAGGGTCGTCGCCAAACCACAAGGCCTCACGAACACCTTCCCAAGCCTGCAGCGGCTGGGGTGCCTTCCAACGGAGTTCGCCAATAGGGGCCTGTGCGAAGGGAACGCCCATAAACTTTTTCACGCCGTCCTCTTCGAAACCTTTGAGGATGCCATACTGAGTTTTCACTTGAAGGGTGACTTCCGCAGCCTTCTTCTCTGTGCAAGCGCTAAAGGTCGCGAGACAAGCGATGGCAAGCATCGCAAATGATTTGGTTTTAGTCATAACTTTATCTGTTTATTGGTTTCACTCGGCAAAATTACGCAATAATTGCCATATAATCATTGCATAAAGTGTTAAATAAGTGTAATACTTGGCAAAAACATTGTACTATGTATTGCAAGGTACTAATATTTTACCTATCTTTGCAGCCGGAATCATTTAATACGCAAGCAAATGAATATCGAGAATGCCAAGTCACAGATGCGGAAAGGGATGCTGGAGTACTGCGTGTTGCTGCTCCTGAAGCACCGTCCTTCGTATGCCAGTGACATTATCCAACAACTGAAGAAAGCGGAACTGCTCGTGGTGGAGGG
>JAEEPF010000160.1 GCA_016284635.1 Prevotella sp. | reverse complement strand
CGATGGTAGACATGATGATGCTTCTGATCACCTTCTTCATGCTCTGTACTACGCTGGCCAAGCCGCAGGCTATGCAGCTGACCATGCCGTCGAACGATGACACGAAGAATCTGAATGAGGAAGACAAGCAGGTGACGAAGGCTTCTCACACCATCACCCTCTATCTGGGTTCCAACGACAAGGTGTGGTACATAGCTGGTCTGCCCAACTATGACGATCCCTCTTGCGTGAAGGAGACCACCTATGGTAAGGATGGTATCGAGAAGGTCCTGAACGAGCACACGACAGAGGAAGGTATCAACCCCGTGGCCAAGATCAAACTGGCCAAGAAGGAACTTGATGCCAAGAAGAACGAGTACAACTCGAAGATGACCGACGAGCAGTATCAGGAAGCACTGAAGAAGCTGAAGAAGGGTGAACTGCCCAACGGCGAGAAGGTGCCCACGATGACCGTCATCATCCGTCCTCTCGACACTGCAACTTACGAGAACATGGTGGCAGCTCTTGATGAGATGCTGATCAGCAATATTGATAAGTACGTCATTGACAATGTCGACAAGATGACCGCCGAGGACAAGGAGCTCATCGAGAAGGCAGGCGTCAAGTGATTAACCCCTAAAAAGTAGAAGAACTATGGGAAAAATAGATCTTATAGACAATGGCTGGGTTGACCTCGTATTCGATGGTAAAAACCAGGCTTATGGAGCTTATCAATTGCGCAAGGACACAGGTCGTCGTAACCTGAAAGCCCTGATTACTATGTTCTTGATCTTTGCCGCTATCGCAGCCATCGTGATTGCAAAGGTCTCTATCGAAAACTACATCGCATCGCAGAATGCAGCGATTGAGGCAGACGTAGAGCTCCAGAGCCTGGCTGAGAAGAAAGAGGCAAAGGCTGAGAGAAAAGAAGAGCCCGAGGTTGAGAAGATCGAGATTGAGCGCGTCAAGAGCTCTGTGGCTTTCACCGTTCCTGAAATCAAGAAGGACGAGGAAGTGAAGGAAGAGCAGGAGATCAAGTCTCAGGACGAACTTCAGGAGACCAACACCGCCATCGGTGCCTTCAACGTGGAAGGTAACGATGAGACCGCAGGTGAGGTGCTCAAGGCTAAGGAAGTTATCGCAGAACCCGAGCCCCCGAAGGTGGAAGAGACCAAGGTGTTCGACGTTGTGGAGGAAATGCCCCAGTTCCCTGGCGGTCCCTCAGCACTGTTCGAGTATCTGTCTAAGAACATCAAGTACCCGGTTGTGGCAGAGGAGAACGGCGTACAGGGTCGTGTTATCGTGACCTTCGTCGTCGAGCGTGACGGCTCCATCACCGATGTGAAGGTTGTCAAGTCCGTTGACCCCTCACTCGACAAGGAGGCTCAGCGCGTGGTGAAGTCCATGCCTCACTGGATTCCTGGTAAGCAGAACGGTTCAGCCGTGCGTGTGAAGTACACCGTGCCTGTGACCTTCAAGCTTCAGTAACCGATTTGAAATGAACGCATTCAACAAAACAGTTGGATTAACACTGATATTAGGCTTGTTCCTCGCTTGTGGGAACAAGCCTAATCCTGCTAAGGAAGAAGCCTATCAGAAGGCCGCATCAGTCTTTGCCGCCGACGAGAGCTTCTACCCCATTCTGGACGAGGAGCTGTACTATTTCACAACCCAGACTCTCGACTCCATCACCCCACTCTACATCAACGAGCAGGACGCCGTCAAGAAGCTCATGAACGAAGAGACGTGGCTGGCCTTCACCACCCGCGCCTTCACAGAAAAAGAGTTCCAGAACCTCAAGGACCGCCGCTTCCTGCCAAGGGCCATTCCCATCGCCTACGACGGACTGGCCATCATCGTCAACAATCAGAACCCCGACTCGTGCATCACCATCAAGGACTTTGCACGTGTGTTGAAGGGAGAAGTCGAACAGTGGAGCGACCTCTACCCCCAGAACAAACTCGGCGTGATCGACGTTGTCTTCGACAATCCGCTGTCGAGCACCGTCCGCTGGTGTGTTGACTCCATCCTCGACGGCCAGCAGTTCAATGCCAAGAACATCGGCGCCGTGCAGACCAGCGCAGCCGTCATCGACTACGTCGAGAAGCACGAGAACGCCCTCGGCATCATCGGCAGCAACTGGCTCAACGACAAACGTGACACCACCAACGTCACCTTCAAGAAGAATATAAGCGTGATGGGCGTCTCCAAGATGGACAGTGCCAAGCACTACAACAGCTGGAAACCCTATCAGTACTATCTATACAACGGCAACTACCCCCTTCGCCGTACGATCTACGCCCTGCTCAACGACACCCGTCCCAGCGGCATCCCCACAGCCTTCACGCATTTCATCCAACTGCCAAAAGGCCAGATGATTATCCTCCGCTCCGGACTGCTGCCGCAATCAGCCAATATGAACGTGCGTAACGTCATAGTGAAAAAGGAGTAAAGGAGAGAAGGAGTATAAGGAGAAAAGTGAAAGGGCAATTAAACGAATGATATTTTCAAACGTCATACAAATGTGAGACAATTAACAAGAAGTATAACTTATAAAACAACTGAATTATGAAAACGATCAAATATCTAGTAATGGGTGTGCTGCTGGCAGGTTTCAGCGCCACCGCAAATGCACAGGAAGCAGAGCTCCAGGCAGCTCTCGACGGCATTAAGTCAAAGGCTCCCAACGTAGCCGATTTAGCAAAGACCGCGTACAAGAAGAACAAGAAGGACGCCGACGCCCTGATGAAGATTGCCCGTGCCTACTACGCGCAGAAGGACACTGCTGGCGCCATCCAGTTCTGTAACTACGCCAACGAGGCTGGCAAGCCCAAGTATCAGTATGCCCCCGCCTATCTGCTCTTAGGCGACATCGAGGCCTCATACGGCAGCGACGGTGGTAAGGCAGCAGGCTACTACAACCAGGCCATCAACTTCGACCCGAGGAACCCCGAGGGCTACAAGAAGTGGGCTATGGTGTATCGTAAGATCAGCCCCTCTCAGGCTGCCAAGAAGCTGCAGGACATGAAGGCCATGTGCCCCAATGAGGATGTCGATGCCATCACCGCCCACATCTATATGCTGGCAGGTGACGAGAAGCAGGCTTACGAGAACTATGCCAAGTCTGACGTCAGCAAGCTCGACAAGTCTTATCTGAACGAGTACGTTCGCGCCAGCTACTTCACCGGTCACTTCGAGGATGCCCTCAAGGCCGCTGAGGCAGGTCTGAAGATCGAACCGCGCAACCCGACGTTCAACCGTCTGGCGATGTTCTCCAACTACGAGCTGAAGAAGTACGACGCTGCAAAGGCTTACATCCACAAGTACTTCAACGAGACCGACAGCGCCAAGTTCTCTGAGTACGACCACTTCTACACAGCCCTGATTTATCAGGCCCTCGAAGACTTGGAGAACATGTACATCCATTACGACAAGGCCCTTGAGCTCGTCAACGACTCTTCGATGATCAAGCGTCACGCCATCCTCAAAAGCGTTTCCGACAGCTATCTGAAGGATCAGCAGTTCGACAATGCCATCAAGTACTACAACGACTACCTCGGCTGCAAGCCCGAGCTGAACTCCGACGATATGGAAGGTCTGGCCAAGATCTACTCAAAGTATGCTGATGCCGACGAGGCCCGCAAGCCTGAACTGATTGGTAAGGCCATCGATGCATACAAGGCAATGGCTGATAAGTTCCCCATCCAGAGTACCTATGCCGCTTACCAGTGCGCCACGATGAACAACAAGCTCGACAAGACCGGTGAGAAGGGTCTTGCTAAGCCTGACTACCAGAAGGTGATCAACCTGCTCGAAGGCAAGGCTGATCGCGACAACGGCGAGAACACCATGCTGAAGTACAGCTACCACTACATGATGTCCAACGCCTTCATCTATGGCAAGAACAAGGCCCTGGCCAAGGAGTACGCCGACAAGATCCTCGCCATCGATCCCGAGTACGCTCCCGCCCAGCAGATCAAGGAACTGAAGTAATATTATCAATCAATGGGGTTCCAAATTTGGAACCCCATTATTATGCACTAAAAATAATAATGGGGTACTCCGAAAGAGCACCCCCCTTTGTTTCCTATAAACCCTTGATAATTAGGGCAGGCTGATGGCCTCAGAAGGACATACACTTGCACAAGTACCACACTCTGTGCAGAGATCGGGATCGATAGAATACTTCTCACCCTCAGAAATTGCCTCAACGGGGCACTCACCCTGACATGTACCGCAAGCGATACAGTCGTCACCAATTACATAAGCCATAATCGTTACTTTTTATAAATTAATAATGTTAATACTCACGTTTGATGATGCAAAGGTACAACAAATTTTTGAATATACCAACATTTAGGTAGATATTTTTCTTAATTTATACACTGTCGAAATAACAAAGAATATAATAATCGGCACTTTTTTACGTTTATATAGCAGTAGAATAGAGATATGTTCAGACGTAGAATCATCATCATAACAGCCCTGGCGTGTGCCATTCTGACTGCCACAGCCCAGGAGCGGAAGATCCAGAACAAGCCGTATATCGACTTGCGCCCGATGCACTTTGGTATCCTCGTAGGCATGAACCTGCAGGACATTGAGTTTGATAATGTAGGTCCCCAGACAATCACGCTGGATGACGGCACGACGCAGGAGTCGACCATCCTCTGCGATGCCGACAAGTGGAACGCTGGATTCAGCGTGGGCGTGCTGGCAGACCTCCGACTGTCGCAGCATCTGAACCTGAGGTTCGCCCCGTCGATGCACTTCGGCGCCAAGCACCTGACGTTCCGCAACCTGACGGAGACGGACTCGGAGGGACGCCCGATGGAGGCCACGCAGGATATGAAGAACACGTACATCGCCTTCCCCATCGACCTGAAGTTCAGCGCACAGCGATGGAACAACTACCGTCCGTACATCACGGCGGGCATGTGTCCGACGATAAACCTGACGAGCAAGAATCAGGAGTATATCCAGTTGAAGCGGTCGGACTTGTTCTTAGAGATAGGCCTCGGCGTCGATCTCTACCTGCCGTTCTTCAAACTGATTCCGGAGTTGAAGTTCTGTTATAGTTTGAGCGACGCCCTCGACCACGACCATGCCAACGAACTGCAGGACGTGAACCAGCGCAAATACACCAATGCCGTAGCCCATGGCTACAGCAAGATGATCGTACTGACGTTTTATTTCGAATAAAAGAGGAGTTAACTCCTACTACTTCTCTAGGTCGAGGACAAGCTTTCCGATGAAGGCGCCGTGCTTGCCGTTCTGATCGACGGGGATACGCTTGCCGTTCTTGTCTGGAGCATATTCGAGTGCCGGCATGTAGGTGTGAGTATGTCCACCGAGCACGAGGTCGCAGCCTTCCGTCAGACTCAGGAACCGCTCGTCAGGATACTCAGAGACAGCCCATCCGAGGTGTGAGATGCAGATCACGAGGTCGCACTTCTCCTGTTTCCTCAGAATATCGATGTACTTCTGAGCCGTTTCAGCGGGATCGAGAAAGGTGATGCCCTCGCAGTTGCCGTCGAAGACAAGGCCCTTCAGCGGGGGAGCCAATGCGAAGACACCGATTTTCACGCCGTCGCGCAGGATGGTGATATAGGGTTTCACCAGGCCTTCCAGCACCGTGCCCGTGCAGTCGTAGTTGGAGCAGACGATGGGGAAATTGGCCATGCGGAAGAGTTTGGCCATATTGTCCATGCCGAAATCGAACTCGTGGTTGCCGATGGTGACAGCGTCGTAGCCCATCTGGTTCATCAGGCCAACCTCCACCTCACCCTTGAAGAGCGTATAGTAGCCGGAGCCTTGCGAGAAGTCGCCAGAGTCGAAAAGCAGCAGGTCAGGATGCTGGCTGCGCTGTTCCTTGATCATATTGATGCGACGGAGGAAGCCGCCACGACCTGCCAAGTCCTTGTTGTCGATGTTCGGATTGAGCGGCAGGATGGTGGAGTGCGTATCGTTGGTATGGAGAATCACCAGTTGCTTGTGCTTCTTGGCGACTGCGGTCAAACCAGACAGTAATACTAATAATATAATAAGGTGTAAACGTTTCATAATCTATTCTTTATTTAAAACTAATTCCCATAATGATTCGTAATCCCCGTAATATGATGGTCAATTACGGCAATTTGTTTCACTTTTCACTTGATCACTTTAATGCGTCCCTCTACCTGTGCATCTACCACGATGCCCTTGGCCTGCATGTCGCGGAAGTAGTTCATGATGAGGAACCGGGTGTTGTTGCTGGCATCCTCTGGTCTCACGCTGTTCTTGCCGTCGAGGAATGCAGGCATACCGTCGTTGCCCTCCAACACATAGTTGAGCGTGGCGACACGGTATTCAGCCTGAGGGTCGATCTCCTGACCGTGAAGCCGGGCAGAAACGAGTTCTCCTTTACCACCGTCCATCTTGATGACAAGCTCGACGCCTTTGCTGACGCCCTCGCCTCCCCGATAGGCTATCTGACGGAACAGTTCCATCAGCTTCTCACCAGTGAGGGTGGTGAAACAGATTTTGTTCTCAAAGGGCGCCACGTCGAGCACATCGCCGTAAGTGACATCGCCCTTCGTGAGGTCTGCACGGATGCCGCCCTTGTTGTAGACGGCCATCACCGGCTGCTCGTTGTAGTCCTTCGCTGCCCAGATGAGGATGTCTGACAGGAGGTTCGAGAGGTCGCTCTCAGGACGATCGGCGTGCATATTATGCGCCACCTGTCCCAATACGGGTCCCATAATGGAGTCGTTCACCCGTTTGTAGGGTTCCAGGAACTTGGCTGCCGCCTGATCCGGATTCTGGTCATAGCGGCTGTCGACGATAATCCTCGTGCGCTCCACACCCGTCAGTTGGTAGTGTTTCGATGCGCAGGAAGACATCAGTAAGGCTGCGATAAAGCCTGAAAATAGTAGTCTATGATTCATCATTTGCTTCTTTAAGTTAATAATCTGCTGCAAAGGTACGAAAAAGAAAGAAAATAACCAAATTAATTTGGCCGAAAACGATAAATAATGTTAAATCGCGACCGTAAGAGAGGCCATATCCTGCTTATGTCAGAGGAAATTAGTACCTTTGCACCCGCTTTTCGGCGTAACCGATGGAGGGAAGCAACGAGTGGCCCGTCTATGTTGCGTTGGAACGATACAACAAATTTAATGATCAGATTAAGAAATGGATTTAATTA
>JAEEPF010000159.1 GCA_016284635.1 Prevotella sp. | reverse complement strand
TGGACAGCGTGCCTGCCGACAAAGCAATCAACGTGGAAGAATTGCTTAATTGTCAATTATCAATTATCAATTATCAATTATCAATCACTCCCGATGACCTGGCATACCTCATCTATACCTCTGGCTCCACAGGTCGTCCGAAGGGCGTCATGCTGCGCCATGAGGGTATCTGTAACTACCTCTATGGCCATCCTGCCAATGTCTTTGCCAACGGCGTACTGACGGATGCTGACCGCGTACTCAGTGTGACGACCATCTCCTTCGATGCTGCCCTGCAGGATATCGGTATGGCTTATTACAACGGTAAGACGCTGATTATGGCTACTGAGGAGCAGGCCAATAACCCGCTCGACCTGGCTCGCCTCATCGAGGAGCAGCATATCAATATGGTGTCAGGTACACCATCCCGCTGGCAGACCTGGCTCACGAGCGACGATTTCTGCAAGGCCATCTCGCAGGTGAAGATCTGTCGTGCCGGTGGTGAGAAATTCAGTGATGCGCTCCTGCAACAGATGCGTAGCGTCACCAAGGCCCGTATCTTCAATTGCTATGGTCCTACGGAGATTACTGTCGCCTCGAACAATGCGGAATTGACGAATGCCCAGATGGTCACCGTCGGTAAGCCGCAGTTGAACGTCAAGGAGTTTATCGTCGATGCCGATGGCAACGAACTGCCAGCTGGCGTTGTCGGTGAGCTCTATATCGGCGGCCGAGGTGTGGCACGTGGCTATAACAACCTCGACGAGATGACCCGCGAACGTTTCGTGGAGTATCACGGCGTTAGGATCTATAAGTCGGGTGACTATGCGAAATGGCTGCCTGATGGCAATGTGGTTATCCTCGGACGTACCGACCACCAGATCAAGCTGCGTGGTCTGCGTATCGAACTCGGTGAGATTGAGAATGTGATGCTCTCCGTTGAAGGTATGAAGAAGGTGGTGATCATGATTCGCAAGTTGAATGACAAGGAACACCTCTGTGCCTACTACACGGCCGATCATGAGATAGCACCCGATGCCTTGAAGGCTGAGATCTCCAAGCGCCTGACGCAGTATATGGTGCCCACGGCTTATCTGCAATTGGCAGAAATGCCGATGACGCCTAATGGCAAGACCGATGTGAAGGCATTGCCAGAGCCGCAGCTTGCCGTCACTTCTGCCTTCGTGGCACCTGCCAACGATACAGAGAAAGCGTTCTGCGACATCTTCGCACAGATCCTGCAGATGGACCAGGTGGGCGCTACCGACAACTTCTTTGAACTCGGTGGTACATCGCTCGTCGTCACCCGTGTCATCATCGAGGCCGACAAGGCAGGACTACACGTTGCCTATGGTGATGTATTTGCCAACCCGACACCTCGCAAACTGGCAGAGCTGATTACAGACGTAGCCGTCAATGACGGCGCTGGTGCCGATGACCCTGTTGCCAACTTCGACTATACCGCCATCAACAACCTCTTGCAGCGCAACACCTTAGGGTTCTTCCGTTCCGGTGAGCGCCAGCAACTGGGCGATGTGCTAATCACCGGTGCTACAGGCTATCTGGGCATCCACATCCTGCGCGACCTCATCGACAGCGATGCAAAGAACATCTACTGTCTGGTGCGCGGCAAGACGCAGGAGAAAGCAGAGAGTCGCCTGAGAACCCTGCTGTTCTACTACTTCGCAAACTCCTTCAAGGAACTGTTTGGTCAACGACTGCACATCATTCTTGGCGATGTGACGCAGGACTTTGATGAGAACCTGAAGGTGGATACCGTCTTCAATTGTGCCGCCATCGTGAAGCACTTCTCAGAGGGCACGGAGATTGAGGACGTGAACATTGGCGGTGCACAGCGTTGTGTGGAGTTCTGCATCAAGACAGGCGCCAACCTCATCCACATCTCCACTGCCAGCACCCGAGGCATGTGGGCTGGTGAGATCAAAGATGATGTCTATACCGAGCAGCGTCTCTATATGGGCCAGTACCTCGGCAACCAGTACATCTACTCAAAGTACATGGCCGAGCGGCTGATTCTTGATGCCGTTGCCCTGCATGGCCTCCGTGCGAAGATCATGCGTGTGGGTAACCTCGCTGCCCGTTCTACCGACGGTGAGTTCCAGGCAAACTTCTCGACCAACTCGTTCATGGGCCGCATCCGCATCTACAACATGCTTGGCTGTTGTCCCTATGCGATGCGCAACAAGCGTGTGGAGTTCTCGCCCATCAATGAGGTGTCACATGCCATCGTCCTGTTGGCCACCACCCCGAGGGAGTGTACTGTGTTCCATCCCTATAACATCCACAGCCAGTTCCTCGGCGACGTACTCACAGGACTTACCAATGTCACGGGAGGCATCCGCTTTGTGGAGCAGGAAGAATTCCAGCAGGCTATGGACGAGGCCGGACAAGACCCGCAGAAAGCCAAGCAGATGGCTGCCCTGCTGGCCTATAAGGATATGGCCCACGGACAGAAGACCGCCGACGTGCAACGCGACAACGACTATACCACGCAGGTGCTCTTCCGCCTCGGCTTCGCCTGGTCGCCCACGTCGTGGGACTATGTGGAGCGTATGCTCACCGCTATCGGCGGCTTTGGATTCTTTGAGTATTAACGCCATCACGTCATGTACGACCAGATCGGGCAAGATACGCTCTATATCGTGCTTTATGCCGTAGTGACAGTTACGGCCTTGCAGGCAAGTTGTTATCTGCTGTTCCGACGGGGTAATGCATTTGCTCCTGGCATTACCCCGCCAGTACGCCTTCGCCGCTGGACAGCAGCCTTCTTTGCCGCCATTGCCTTGTGTCACTTGTGGTATCTGCCGACGTGTTTTCTCACCTCAAGCGACGATATGATGCTGGGCAGTTTTATAGCCGGATTGCTCGACTGCATGACGGTTATTCCTCTGACGATTGTCGTATTTCTCGCTATGCTGCAAGACCGCAGGCGACCACTGTGGCCTGTTGCCTTGGCGGTAGCACCGCTCATTGCTGGATTGGCGTGGTGCATTGCCACCCGTAGTTATGCCCTCCTGCCAGTGTTGCATGTCTATTTCCTGCTGATGTGGCTTGGCTTAGTCATCAATATGGTGCGCGCGATAAGGCAATACGGACGCTGGTTGCGCGACAACTATGCTGACCTGGAGCACAAGGAAGTTTGGCAGAGCTTCGTGGTGCTGGCCATCATTTTGTTGGTATATACTATCTATTCGTTTGATGTAGGTGAACTGATATACGAATATGCTATGGAGGTCATCAACATCGTACTTATCTGTTATCTCCTGTGGCGAGTGGAAACATTAAGCGACCTGAGCATCCCCGTTAATGATTCAAAAGAAGAAAAGGTCGCCTCCGAGGATGTGGAAGATAGTGACTCTTTATCCATGCGTAACAACATCGGGCCATTGCTAAAGTTGTATTGCGAGGAACCGCAACTCTATTTGCAGCACGACGTATCCCTTTCCCAACTTGCTCATATTATTGGAACCAATCGTCTTTATCTGAGTCAGCATTTCTCCAATCAGGGCATGACTTACAATACCTACATCAACGGACTGCGCATCCAGCATTTTATTAAACTCTACCATGAGACTGTTGCTACCCATCAGCCTATCATGGTCCAGCAACTGGCTCTCCAGAGTGGTTTCCGCAGTTACAGTACATTTAATGCTGTCTTCAAGCAGAGCATGGGAATGACTGCGACTGAGTGGATGCGTAATATGAAAGAGTAGGAACTGAATATATTTTGAGTTCTAAGAACTTCAGAATCGTAAAAAATGCTTCAGAATTATCAAAACTTACTGGTTATTGCCCTTTGATCATTGTGATTTCAAAGCGAAATGACTAACTTTGCAGAATCATCCGTAATTCCGAAACTTGAATATTATTGTTTAACAAATAAATATTGTAATCATGAGAAATTTGAAAAAGTGGATGCTTGCCGCCATCCTTATTTGCGGCACAAGTTTATTTATGGCGTGCTCGTCGAACGAAGACAACCCCGCGCCTGTTCCCCAGCCGGACCTCAACCTTGCTGAGAAAATCGTCGGCAAATGGATGGTTGCCGAACTGGACGGCGAAGCGTGTCCAACCAATTTGAAGGCAGTTGTCACATTCGATTCACCTACGAAGGCATCCGGCAGCCTTTCTGACTTCTACAGCGAGTCGTGGAACGTCGATGTGGAGGCCGACGTCAAGATCGACGGAAACAAAATGGTCATTACAGCGAAGGAAGATGACCACATCACACATGTGCTGAATGTTGTCGTTTACTCCATTACAGATGAGGATATGGTGCTGAGTTCCGACTGGACTGTCCTTGTGGATGGCAAAGAGGCCCATAAGGAGGTCTATGATGAGGAGCGCTGGGAACGCGTGACAAAAGACTATGAGTCAGCTTTCCTTGGCACATGGGAAGGCAAGGTGACCAGAGATTTGGGTGACCCAACTAACGATGAGGTACACCGTTGGGAATGTATGGCCGCCGGCAACTACGCATTCTACGACTTGGTGGACAACAAGTGGGTAGAAGCTCCCCACTACCTGGCAGACTACTTCGTCGATGGCACATTGCTCTGCACCCGCTGGCAGGATACAAAAAACAGCGAGGAACTGCGTGAGTGGTGGGAAATTGAAAGCATCAAGGATGATGTGATGAAAGCAACGGCCCTGCGTGTTCGCGAGGACGGTTCGACTTACACAGCTTCATTCCAGATGACGAGAGTACAGCCGGAGACTATCGATTACAGCGATGATGTCAACTGGCTTGCGTTTCCGGAAATCACCAAAGACGTTGATGCTATCTACATCTACTCAACTTCGTACATTGAGTCGAGTTTCGACGATGGTGCCTCCAATTACGTACCGATCGACAACCCCGAGATGATTCTGCGTGCGCTGGGTGAATATGAGACGAATGCAACCGTATTTGACGAGTCTTGCAACGTGTTTGTGCCGTGGTACCGTCAGGTTGGCATGAAGTATGCTGGAGAAGTTTCAAAGAAATATGGAAGTATTGAGCCAGCACTTGCAGGTTTATCCTATACTGACATCAAAGCCGCACTCGACTACTACTTTGAGAACTGCAACAACGGTCGGCCGTTCATCATTGCGGGCCACAGCCAGGGTTCGGCCATGGTCAGGTATGTGTTGAAAAACTATTTCAAGGAACATCAGGACTATTATAAGCGCATGGTAGCCGCCTATCCCATTGGCTTCTCCATCACGAAAGACGATCTCGAGCAATATCCATACCTGAAGTTCGCGACAGGCGAGAGCGACACGGGTGTCATCGTCAGCTATAACACCGAGGGCCCCAAGAACATAGAGGAGAACGCCAGGAACGTCGTGGTGCTGCCGGGTGCTATGAGCATCAACCCGCTGAACTGGAAGCTCGACGAAACCTACGCATCCGCCAGCGAGAACAAGGGTTCGCTCGAGCATAACAAAGAAACAGGCGAACGTGAGTTCGTCGACCTCGGCGTCGATGCACAGATAAACCTCGCCCGCGGCGTAATCGTGACTAACACGACAGCTCCCGTCACCGAGGGGGCCGAATTCTTCGGACCGGCCAGTTTCCACGAAAACGACTACTCGTTCTTCTACAAGAACCTCCAGGAAAACGTGGCGAAGCGCGTCGCAGCCTATATGGCAAAATAGTATATATGACTCGCGGGGGCTGCCCCGTGAGTCATATCCAATAACTAAAAGCGGACAAGTCTATGGAGCTACATGAAATTAGAGAGAAACTGAAAGAGATGTACGGCGGCGAGAACAAGCCGATTACCGCTGGTCATTATGACCAGTCGCTGGCCGTGAAGTGCATCAACGGTACTTTTGTCGGCAGAAAGACGGATAATATCACGGTCTTCAGGGGCATTCCCTATGTAGGCAAACAACCTGTAGGTGACCTGCGCTGGAAGACTCCTGTGGATGTCGTACCGAACGACGGCGTCTATGAGGCTTATTACAATGCGAAGAGTGCCTACGGCAATCCGGGGTTTGAAGTAGGTTCAATCTACTATCAGGATGAAGACTGCCTGTATCTGAATGTATTTAAGTCGGACGAGGCATCTGCGAAGAAGCCTGTCATGGTATGGATTCACGGCGGTGCTTTTGAGTCAGGCGGCACCATCGACCCGATGTTCGATTGCATCAATTTCGTGAAGGAGAATCCGGATGTCGTCGTTGTGACCATTGCTTACAGACTCGCCTTTATGGGCTTCCTGCATCTGTCCCACCTGTCGGACGGTAAGGATTACACAGACTCACAGAACTTAGGTCTCCTTGATCAGGTCAAGGCGCTGAAGTGGGTACATGAGAACATCGCAGGCTTCGGAGGCGACCCTGACAACGTGACCATCTGGGGTGAATCCGCTGGTGCCGCAAGCTGCACTTTGCTTCCATTGATTGAGGGCTCACACGCCTATTTCAAACGCCTGATTGCTGAAAGCGGTTCCGTGAACCAGACGCGTTCTCCGGAAGAGGGTATCGCATGTACCAATAAACTGATGGAAGTGCTCGGCTGCAAGACCGTTGCCGACCTCTTGAAGGTCAGTGGCGACAAACTCTTGGAAGCCTCTTCGGTACTCTTTGTACATCAAGTGCCGGAAAGAGATGGAAAGATTCTACCCACAGATACATTTGAGGCATACGCCAACGGCGCAGCGAAGGATCTGGAGATTCTGGTGGGTTGCAATAAGGACGAAATGAACTTCTTCGTGTCCAGTTTCGGAAAGGAAGGCTGGGATAACTTTATTGCCGGGCGCAAGGAGGAGAAGTTTGCCCAGTTGCCTGCTGATGAGAAAGCGCTGGTGGAGAGCTATATGAAGGATGTGAAGGGCGACTATTTTCAGCCAGACAGTAGTCTCTTCAGCCAGAGCTGGTTTATTGCGCCGATCATCAGGATTTCTGAGGAGCAGACCAAGGGCGGTGGCAAATGCTACACCTATTACTTTACGCCCGAGTCGCCCGATCCGATCATGAAATGCGGACATGCCATCGAGCTTTCGGTAGTCTTCAATCATCCGGAGTTTACCGCAGACACAGGAAGGGCGTTCGACGAAACCTTCTGCAAGACTATGCGCAAGATGTGGGTGCAGTTCGCCAAGACCGGCAACCCGTCGCTCAGCGCGGAGATCTCTCCCGATGGTAAGGCGAAAGAGTGGCCCCTCTACGACCTGGAC
>JAEEPF010000158.1 GCA_016284635.1 Prevotella sp. | reverse complement strand
GGCATAAACATTAACAAACAATACAATGGAAATTAAAAACTTTACCATTACGAAGCGAGACGGGTCGCAGGCCCAGTTCTCTTTGGACAAAATCATGAATGCCATCGTCAAGGCGTTCGAGAGTGTGAATGAACCCGCAGATCTTGGAACCATCTCCAAGATCATCAGCCATCTGGACATCCACGATGACATCACGGTGGAGAATATCCAGAACCAGGTGGAGGAAGCCTTGATGCGCGAAGGCTTCTATCACGTAGCCAAGTCGTTCATCCTCTATCGCCAGACGCACTCCGAGGATCGTGACACTTTGGAGAAGATGATGTTCCTCTCTGAGTACACCGAGTCGGTGAATGCCGCCACGGGTTCGAAGTACGATGCCAATGCCAACGTGGAGCACAAGAACATCGCCACGCTGATCGGTGAGTTGCCCAAGTCGAACTTTATCCGTCTGAACCGTCGTCTGCTGACAGATCGTATTAAGAAGATGTACGGAAAGGAACTGGCCGATGAATACATCGACAAGCTGACACACCATTTTATATATAAGAATGACGAGACCTCGCTGGCCAACTACTGTGCCTCTATCACGATGTACCCCTGGCTCATCGGTGGTACGGTGGCTATCGGTGGCAACAGCACAGCCCCCACGAACCTTAAGTCGTTCGCTGGCGGATTCGTCAACATGGTGTTCATGGTATCGTCGATGTTGAGCGGTGCCTGTGCCACACCCGAGTTCCTCATGTACATGAACTATTTCATCGGCAAGGAGTACGGTCCCGACTACTGGAAGCATCCTGAGCAGCAGGCTGACCTCTCGCTGAAGAAGCGCACCATCGACAAGGTCATTACCGACTACTTCGAGCAGATCGTCTATACGCTGAACCAGCCTACTGGTGCCCGTAACTATCAGGCCGTGTTCTGGAACATCGCCTACTACGACAAGTACTACTTCGAGTCGATCTTCGGCGACTTTTACTTCCCCGATGGCTCAAAGCCCGATTGGGAGAGCCTCTCTTGGCTGCAGAAGCGCTTTATGAAGTGGTTCAACAAGGAGCGCACGAAGACCCTGCTGACCTTCCCCGTAGAGACGATGGCCCTGCTCACCGACGAGAACGGCGACTGCAAGGATCCCGAGTGGGGAGAGTTCACGGCTGAGATGTACTCAGAGGGACACTCGTTCTTCACCTATATGAGCAATAATGCTGACTCTCTGAGTTCTTGCTGCCGTCTGCGCAACGAGATTACCGACAACGGCTTCAGCTATACCCTTGGTGCAGGTGGCGTTTCGACAGGTTCGAAGAGCGTGCTCACCATCAATCTGAACCGTTGCATCCAGTTCGCCGTGAACCATGAGATTAACTATCTCGACTATCTGGGTCACGTCATCGACCTCTGCCACAAGGTACAGTTGGCTTACAACGAGAACCTGAAGGAACTCCAGTCTCACGGCATGCTGCCCCTCTTCGATGCAGGCTACATCAACATCGGCCGTCAGTACCTCACCATCGGTATCAACGGACTCGTGGAGGCTGCTGAGTTCATGGGCCTGAAGATTACGCCTAACGACGAGTACCTGCACTTCGTACAGGGTATCCTCGGACTCATCGAGCAGTATAATAAGAAGTATCGCACGAAGGACGTGATGTTCAACTGTGAGATGATTCCTGCCGAGAACGTCGGCGTGAAGCACGCCAAGTGGGATCGTGAGGATGGCTACTTCGTGCCCCGCGACTGCTACAACTCGTACTTCTACGTGGTAGAGGACAACTCGCTGACCATTCTCGACAAGTTCAAGCTGCATGGTGCGCCCTATATTGAGCATCTTACGGGTGGTTCTGCCCTCCACATGAACCTCGAGGAGCATCTCTCCAAGGAGCAGTATCTGCACCTGCTGAAGGTCGCTGCTCAGGAAGGCTGTAACTATTTCACCTTCAATATCCCCAACACCGTCTGCAACGACTGCGGCCATATCGACAAGCGCTATCTGAAGGAGTGTCCGCA
Organism: Prevotella sp.; assembly: GCA_016284635.1. GTDB lineage: Bacteria > Bacteroidota > Bacteroidia > Bacteroidales > Bacteroidaceae > Prevotella. The sequence continues at coordinate 5,192 of JAEEPF010000158.1, read as the reverse complement.
CTGCCACTCGAAGAACGTGGACTATATGACTCGTATCATCGGCTATCTGAAGCGCGTCTCGAACTTCTCGCAGGCCCGTCAGGAGGAGGCAGCCCGTCGTTATTACGCTATGGCAGACTAAGCGATGCTGAAGTACGTCAACTCCGATATTGTATTCCAGGAGATACCCGACGAAGTGACACTGGCAATTAACATCTCTAATTGCCCGTGTCACTGTCCTGGGTGTCACAGCCATTATCTCTGGGAGGACGTAGGCCTGCCGTTGAATACGAATGCCATCGACGACTTCGTGGATGAATACGGCAAGAACCTCACCTGTATCGCCTTTATGGGTGGCGACAGCGACCCCAGGGGTGTGAACCAACTGGCACAGTACGTCCACGAGGAGTATCCGCAATTGCGTGTAGCCTGGTACAGTGGTCGCACCGTCATCTCTGCTGCCATCAATAAGGAAGACTTCGATTACATTAAGATTGGTCCTTTCATCAAACACCTGGGCCCCTTGAAGAAGCCCACCACCAACCAGCGCCTCTACCGCAACAACGGCGACGGCGAATTCGAAGACATCACCTCCCGCTTCTGGCCTCATTCGTAGCAGGGCAGGTCTGCTTGTGCGATTGTAATAATGGAAGCCGCCGACATTCACATGCCGGCGGCTTCTACCGTCATCACGACAGAGTATGAGATGTCTCTTGGAAAAGTCGTCGAAAAAATCCCAGGAAGTCGTCGAAAGGTAGTTGGAGGCGGAGGATAATCACTCTATCTTTGCACCAGAATTTGAAAATCGAATAGAAATAATAAAAAAGCAAAGATATGAAACAGATTAGAATTTTCTTGAGTGTGATGATGTTGACGATGTCGGCAGTAGTAATGGCCCAGACCACCGTGAAGGGCGTGTTGATGGACGAGACCTTAGGCGAGGCAGAGCCCTTTGCCACCGTCCGCGTGTTCAAGGCTGGCAAGACGGACAAGCCCGTCGCCATGTTCCTCACCAAGGAAGACGGACAGTTCTCAGAGAAGATCAACGGTAAGGGTAAGTTCGACATCGTGTTCAGTAGCGTGGGTAAGGAGGATTTCCGCCAGACCATCGAACTGAATAACGAAGGTGTGCTGGATCTCGGCACCTTATATATTAAGGAGAACGAGAATGTGCTGAAGGGTGTGGAGATCGTCGCCCAGAAGCCGCTGGTGAAGATGGAGGTGGACAAGATGAGTTACAACGTGGCCGACGATGAGGACTCGAAGTCGAACACCGTGCTCGATATGCTCCGCAAGGTGCCTATGGTGACGGTCGATGGTCAGGACAACATCACCGTGAATGGTTCTTCTTCGTTCAAGGTGTATGTCGACGGTATGCCCAACGTGATGTTCTCCTCGAACCCCTCGATGGTGTTCAAGAGCATGCCCGCCACAGCCGTGAAGAGCATTGAGGTGATCACCAATCCTGGTGCGAAGTACGATGCCGAGGGCGCTTCAGGAGTGCTGAACATTGTGATGAACAAGCAGACTCCCGCTGCTGGCGGCATGCCTTCACAGAGTTATAGTATGAACGGCTACAACGGTACCATCCGTGCCCAGGCAGGCACCAAGCAGCTGGGTGGTAGCGCCTTCGTCAGCGGCCAGCAGGGTAAGTTCTCTTACAGCGTGAATGCCATGACCTCGTACAACAAGCCTGGCGATACCAAGACCGAATTGGAGCAGATTCAGGACAACGGTGTGTCGCAGATGATGACCTCCAGCAACGATGTGAAGACCCCGTTCACGATGGGAAGTCTGTCGCTGGGTTATCAGATTGACGAGATGAGCGCCTTGAACCTGACGGCACAGATCAACTCGATGTCGATGAAGAGTAATGGTACCACGACTACCATGATGGACGGCTATGACGTCGCCGACTTCAGTTACGACAGCAGCACGGATATGAAGAACTCACGTACCTCTTTCAGCGGAAGCCTCGACTATCAGCGCTTCTTCAACAAGGAACGCACCCAGTCGCTCGCCCTCACCTATCAGCTGAACTACAGCCCCTCTTCTACGGAGATGACCAACAACTTCGGCGGAACCCGTGGTATAGGACTGCCTGACTTGACGAGTCGTTACTCGGAGAACGACGACAAAACCACCAACCACACCTTCCAGCTCGACTACACGATGCCCCTCGGCACTGGTCAGACCCTAAGCCTCGGCGGTAAGCTGCAGTTCCACGACGCCACCTCTGAGTCGAAGTACTACCTGAAGGGTGTCTACGATCCCACGACGAGTTCTGACTATGAGTACAAGAACTCCATCCTCGCAGGCTATGGCGAATATGCCGGCAACTTCAACAAGTTAGGCGTGAAGACGGGTGTTCGTTATGAATACACCTGGCAGGATGTGGAGTACCGTCTTGGCAACGGCACCAACTTCAGTACCAACTACGGCAACCTCGTGCCCTCCGCCAGCCTCCAGTACACCATCTCACAGGGCAGCAACCTCGGCTTCACCTACAATATGCGCATCAGCCGCCCTGGTATCTCTTACCTGAACCCCTACGTCGACAAGACCAATCCCATCGCCCTCAGCTATGGTAACCCCAACCTCGATGTGGAGAAGGCACATAACATCTCGCTGGTGTACAACATGTTCACCCCGAAGCTGATGGTTAACCTGAACCTGCACCATAACTTCACCGACAACGCCATCTCGCAGTACAGTTTCTACGACAGCAACAACCTGCTGAACACCACTTACGGCAATGTCGTACAGCGTCACCAGACGGGTCTAAATGCCTATGTGAACTACCTGTTGACTCCCAAGACACGCCTCTTTATGAATGGCGGTGTCAACTACCTCAGTCTGAACAGCGACGAACTGAACCAGAGCAATAGCGGATGGACGGCCAACATTATGGCAGGTCTGCAGCAGACGCTCCCCTGGGACCTGAAGCTCAGCGCCTTCCTCATCACCTCTACGAAGAACTACACCCTGCAGGGATGGAGCGGTGGATTCAATATCCTGACTGCCAGCCTCTCGAAGTCACTCTTTAACGACAAGCTCACACTGGGCGTGCAGGGTATCATGGGCCTCAACAAAGGTGGCAACCTGAACATCGAGAGCAGCAGCCGCGGACAGAACTTCACGAGTTACTCCAATGTCAAAGTGCCCATCTACGGCGTGACCTTCACCGTCAGTTACACCTTCGGCAACAGCAAGGTCAGAGCCAAGCAGCACGTGAACCGCGTACAGAACGACTTCATCGAGCAGCAGTCTCAGGGTGAGATCATCAACAACGCCGGCTCTGGCAGTACCTCTGGCAACGGCACAATGCCACAGTAAGATTTTAAAGACCACGAATTACACGAATTTCACTAATTATTCTAAACATCTGCATAGTAATTAGTGAAATTCGTGTAATTCGTGGTTTATTAATAAAGGAATTTGGTTGTTTCAGAATTAATGTATATCTTTGCAGCATGAAAGTAAGAATCACGCGACAGGACATTACGTTCTACGGGCTGCAGGTAGCAGGTTGGCTGGCATTCCTGATGGTGCCTGCCATCTCTGCATTCATCGCCACGCAGAGTTGGACGGGAGCCGTGAGGGCTTTTGACGTCAATGCCAGGATCCACTGGACGTCGGCCGCTATCTACTTCGTCAATGCCCTCATCCTCGTGCCTTGGGGATACTATCACAATCGCCGTTGGATGTTCTGGCTGGGCAATGCCATGATTCTCGCAGGATTGGCCTACTTCTTTTTCCATGACTTTAACCCAAAGGCGTTCGCAAGCCACATCCCTAACGAGCGCTACCGTCAGTATGCCCTTATCAGTTTCTACTCCTCGGCCCTCGTTGCCATTCTCATGAGTGCCTTTCTTGCCGGGATAGCCCTGTTAGTGCATCACGTGCGCCGTTCGATGGTCATCAAGCAGCAGCTGAAGGAGGAGCAGCAGAAGCGAACGGAGGCAGAACTCGAGTGGCTAAAGAACCAGTTGAACCCGCATTTCCTGTTCAATACGCTGAACAATATCTCGTCGCTCGTGCAGATCGATGCCGATAAGGCGCAGGATGCCATCGCCCAACTGAGTGACCTGATGCGCTATGCGATGTACGAGACGCGCCGTGAGACGGTGCCCATTCAGGGGGAGGTAGAGTTTATGCGCAACTATATCGAACTGATGAAACTGCGCTGCAACGACAAGACGACTGTTGATTATCAATTATCAATTGTCAATTATCAATTAGAGCTTGCTCCGCTACTCTTCATCTCGCTCATCGAGAATGCCTTCAAGCACGGCGTGAGCAGCAGCCGGCCTTCGAAGATCGATATCCGCATGGAGCAGCAGGACGACCAACTCGTCTTCACCTGCGACAACACCAACTTCCCCAAAGACGACACAGACCGCAGCGGCTCCGGCATCGGCTTGGAGAACACCCGTCGCCGTCTCGACCTCATCTATCCAGGTCGCTACACCTGGGAGCAGTCCCTCGAAGGCGACATCTACCACGTCCGCATCACTATAAAAAAGTGAAGAAGTAATCATCGCTCGGCTTTGCCGCTTTTACAAAGGCGACAGCCGACTAAAAGAAAGTTCAAAGTTCAAAGCTCAAAGTTCAAAGTTTATGACTTGTATCATCGTCGACGACGAGCCGCTGGCTGTCAAACTCCTGGAGTCCTTTGTTTCCAAGACGCCAGACCTGACACTCCTGGCCTCATTTACCGACTCTGTCGAGGCCATCAATGCCGTCAAGGGACAGAAGCCCAATCTCCTCTTCCTCGACATCCAGATGCCTGACCTCAACGGTATGGAACTCGCCCACATGATACCCTCAGAGACACGTGTCATCTTCACCACCGCCTTTAAGGAATATGCCTTCGAGAGTTATGAGGTCAAGGCCCTCGACTTCCTCCTGAAGCCTATCCGCTATAACAAGTTCCTCGCCGCCATCGATAAGGCGAAGGAATGGTTTAGTTTGGATAATCGGGGGCGCGGGGGTACGGAGGCGCGGGAGTACGAGGATACATCTGCCGACAAGACAAATCTCGCACCCCCGTACCCCCGTACCCCCGCACCTTCGACAACCTTCCTCAAAGTCGACGGCGAATATCGCCAGATCGCCATCAGCGACATCATCTACGTCAGCGGCATGAAGGACTACGTGATGTTTTATCTCGAAAGTGAACGGCGTCCCCTCGTCACCCATCTCACGATGAA
>JAEEPF010000157.1 GCA_016284635.1 Prevotella sp. | reverse complement strand
GTCAAGTCGTCTTCGGCAAGCCAGACTTCTGCGAATCCGCCTCTGCCCAATTGTCTGATTAGTTTATATCTGTCTGCAAAAAGCAGACCTTCTTTTAGTTCCATTATATTTGTTTTTGTTATTTTAAAGTTCAAAAATAGTACATTTTTATGTAGATAATAGACAATCCCCCAATAAATTAACCTTTTTTAATGTTTGTTTATCAGTTTTGGCAACTTTGTCACATTTTTATGTCTTTTCTGCTTCGAAAAAGCGTTTCAGCACTTCCAGGTATTTCTTCCCCGTTTCAGTGCCGATGTCGTAGACGCGCTGCATCTCTTCAGGGTCATGTGAGAAGTGTCCGATGGGCAGTTTTTCCTCAGGTCGGATCACCAGACAACGACCTTCACGTTCCGCCTTCCTGACGTATTCCAATTCTTCATTATACATCAGATGCCGTTTGTCCATCGCCTCAATCATACGTGGATACTTTCGCAGGGCGATGCGCATCAGGGGCATCAGCGGATTATGTTCTTTGACATAGCCCTCGGGTTGGGTGAGGATGACCACATTACGCTCGTAACCGATGCTTTCGAAGTAGGCGAGGGGAATGGAGTCCGCCACGCCACCGTCGAGCACCTTCTGGCCTTCCAACTCTACCACCTTCGACACCAATGGCATCGAGGCCGACGCACGGATCCAGTCGTAGGTCAGCGGTGTGGCCTTCTCCAGTTTCTTATAGACAGGACCGCCAGTCTCTACGTTGGTACAGACGGCATAAAACGCCATCGGGTTCTCATCGAAGGCCTGATCGTCGAAGATATCATACTGTGTGGGAATGATGTGGTAGCCGAATTCAGCATTATAGAGGTTGCCGGTCTTCAACCACGACTGCCAGCTGCAATAGCGTTTGTCCTTGGCGAACCGCTTGTTGTATCTGATAGCCCGGCCTGGCTGGCACGACTTATAGTTACAGCCGAAGGCAGCTCCTGCCGACACGCCGATAAGACCGTCAGGTGCTATCCCTGCCTCCATCATCACGTCGATGATGCCGCAAGTGAACAAGCCGCGCATCGCACCGCCTTCCAATACCAGTCCACGTTTCATTTTGATGTAGTTTAACTGTTTTGGATGCAAAGATAATGCTTTTTATTGAAAAGGACGTACAAAATTATGCAAAAAATTTGGATGTGTCGGAAATTCTGCTTAATTTTGCGCATTGAAACCATCATTTTTAAATTGAAGGACATATGAAGAAACTGATTTTTGCATTGTTTGGCGTAGCTATGCTCACGCTGACTTCCTGCCAGCCCAAGAAGGTGGCTGTGGCTCACACACCGTATCGTACCATCGTGACTTACGACATCACCTTCGATGTCAACAAGGCCGATATTAAAGAGGAGTCAATGGCTGAGATCAATCGCATCAAGACATTGATGGACCAGAATCCAGAGTTGAAGTATGAGGTTCAGGGACACACAGACTCCACAGGCACACCCGAGTCTAACCAGAAGCTCAGCGAGAAGCGCGCACAGGCCATCGTTGACAAACTCGTAGAACTGGGTATCGATGCCAGTCGTCTCACCGCTGTTGGCAAGGGACAGTATGCGCCGATTGCCGATAATGCCACGGAGGAGGGCCGTGCCCAGAACCGTCGCGTGGTTTTCGTTGCAAAATAAACGATGATGAGACTTTTATTCGTCGCTTTTTCTATGATCATATCGGCAGGCGCCTGGTCGCAGACGCTTGCCGATCCTAAAAGCATCTCCATCATGGGCGTTCCACTCGAAGGCCCTGATTCCGTGTTTATTCCTGCCTTGGAAAATGCAGGCGTCAAACAGGTGCATCCTGAGGAACCTGAACCAGACACGTACTACTTTGAGGGCGACTTCTATGGTATCAAGTCGACGATGATGATCACCGTCAATGAGAAGACGAAAATGCTCTCCGACGCAGTGGTTACCTGTGGCCCATATCGTACCCGTGACCTCTACGACCGCAACCAGAAGTATTTGTTAGAGCGATTGCAGCGCGAGTGGGGTAACTTCAAGGCCAAAGGCGACGGATCGCTCTATATGCTCAACAGTTATGGCTATATCCGTCAGTCTACAGGTCTCGATGAAGAAGGCCGTCATGCCATCCGCTATTACTACCTGAATTCGTCACCTTATTTTAAGGATGTGTCGAATATGGGCATGAAGGGATTTGTGCAGGAGGTTATCACGGAGAATCCTGTGACGGAGAACGATATGGAACACTTCGACGAGACTGGCCGCTTGGCTAACGACGAACTGATCGACCGTGAATACGACAGTCGTGGTTATCTTGTCCGTGCTGCCATGCTGGAGAAGAGTGGCGGGAAGAGTCGCTTAACGTACGAATATGATTCTGATGGCTGCCTGGTGAAACGTACGCTGGTCAATGCCTCGACAGGTCTTCGTTCGGTCAACGAATACCGCTATAATACCAGTTTTGAGATCATCCAGCAGAGTATGAAGGCGTTTACGAAGGATAACGAGTGTATCGTCTCCATAAGCATGAAGAACGACTTGCAGGAGCGCGACGACAACGACAACTGGACTGTGAACAAGATGAACCTCACCTATTGGGAGAAGGGACAGCGCACCACGATCCAGACCGTCGAGCAGCGTCGCACCATCAGCTATTGGGATGAGTAACTTTTTCCCCTCCTGAGTAGGAGGGGTGCCCGGAGGGCGGGGTGGTCTGATCACCTTATCATCTCAAGGAACTCCTCTTCACTCACGATTTTTATCCCTAGCTTCTCGGCCTTCTGAAGCTTTGAAGGTCCCATATTCTCACCAGCCAGTATAAACGACGTCTTGCTGCTGATGCTCCCCACGTTCTTACCACCATTCTGCTCGATAAGCGCCTTATACTCATCACGGCTGTGATGGGCAAAGACGCCACTGATCACGATCGACTGTCCGGCTAAGATATCTGATGTCGCAGCCGTCTGTTCTTCCGATAGTTCCATCTGCAGGCCGTATTCCCTCAGGCGACGGATGATCTCAAGGTTCTTCTCGTCGTGGAAGTAAGTGATGATACTCTTCGCCATCACCTCACCGATGCCTTCTATCTCCTGCAACTCTTCCAGTCCGGCACTCATCAGCGCATCAATATTCTTAAAGTGACGGGCCAGCAGCTTGGCAGAGGTCTCACCCACGAAACGAATGCCAAGGGCGAAGACCACACGTTCGAAAGGCACCTCCTTAGAGGCCTGGATGCCATTCACAATGCGCTGTGCCGACTTGGTGCGAGAGCCATCGCCGTTGATCTGCTGGACGTCGATGTCATAGAGGTCGGCGATGTTGTGAATCAGTCCCTGACGGTAATAATCGTCTATGGTCTCTGGTCCTAACGAGTCGATGTTCATAGCCTTGCGGGCGATGAAATGCTCGATGCGACCTTTGATCTGTGGCGGACAACCCGTATCGTTCGGACAATACCACGCTGCCTCACCTTCGTATCTCACCAAAGGCGTACCACACTCCGGACAACGCTTGATAAACTGCACAGGCTGTGCGATGATTGGACGCTGGTCGATGTCCACTCCCACGATTTTCGGGATGATCTCACCGCCTTTCTCCACATAGACATAGTCGCCGATATGCAGGTCGAAGCTCTTGATGAAGTCCTCGTTATTCAGCGTAGCGCGTTTCACCGTCGTACCTGCCAACTGTACGGGATCCATATTCGCCACAGGCGTCACAGCACCAGTACGCCCCACCTGAAAAGTCACCTCGTTCAGACGGGTACAGACGCGCTCGGCCTTGAACTTATAGGCGATGGCCCAGCGTGGACTCTTGGCCGTAAATCCGAGTGAACGCTGCTGGCGTAATGAGTTTACTTTCAGCACGATACCGTCTGTTGCTACAGGAAGACTTTTACGTGCCTGATCCCAGTAATTAATGAAGTCGTAGATTTCTTCAAGCGTCTTCACCTTCTTCATCCCCTCACTGATCTTGAAGCCCCATGAGCGGGCTACCTCCAAGTTCTCATAGTGTCCTTCTGCCGGCAGTTCCTCGCCCAATAAATAATAGAGGTACGCGTCGAGCTGACGACTTGCCACCAGACTCGACTTCTGACTCTTCAAGGTTCCGCTGGCGGCATTTCTCGGATTGGCGAAGAGCGGTTCCTCCGCTTCCTCACGCTCCTTGTTCAGCCTTTCAAACACGGTCCATGGCATCAGGATCTCTCCTCTTATCTCGAATTCTTTCGGGGGTACGGGGGTACCTTCGTACCCACGAATCTCCAGCGGAATACTTCTGATGGTGCGGACATTCGCCGTCACATCGTCACCACGAACGCCATCACCACGCGTCACAGCCTGAGTCAGACGGCCGTCGACATACGTGAGCGAGATCGAGAGACCGTCGTACTTCATCTCACAACACACCTCAAAGTCCTCGCCGGCCAGTCCTTTCTTCACACTCTCGTACCAGTCGGCAACATCCTGTTCATTGTAGGTGTTCGCCAACGACAGCATCGGATACTTGTGCTCCACCTGCCTGAACTCCTCGTTCAGGTCGCTGCCCACGCGTTGGGTAGGGGAGTTTTCGTCTGCCATTTCCGGATGCTTCGCCTCCAGATCCTGCAGTTCGTGCATCATGAAGTCGAACTCCTGGTCGCCGATGGTCGGCTGGTTCAGCACGTAGTACCTGTAGTTATGCTCGTGCAGCTCTTTCCGCAACTGTATGATTCTCTCTTTCTCGTCCATAATAGTCTTATTTTTTTGTGAAATGGTAACCCAGACGCTCTAATGTCTGGACGGCATCCGGCACGCTCTCTGATGCCTGCGAATTGTCGTAGGTGCTACCGGGATAGAAGGGGTTTGGGATATCTTCGCGACAGCGGAATCCGTTGTCAATCATATACTGAAGTGAGATTTCTGCGCGGTTGGTGAAACAGCCGTCAGCAGCGATATCATCGGCATCCGTACCCACATAGCGCCGCATCTGCTCCTGAGTGTCGAAGGAATAGGGGTGATTGAGCATCCCGCTCCGACGTATCAGCTGCGCCTGCCAGGGAGCGTTCAACTCATCATAGTTGTTAGGCTCGCCGGCAATAGACGGGCCGATGACATGTGCACCATTAGCCAGTGCCCAGTTGATGGCCTGTGCATAGCCTTCAGGAGTGGCCAGGGCGAAGTCGCCGGGCTCCGGCGGAGTGTTAAGCCACAACAGGTAGCACATGGGCACACGGCCCTGGAAGACGGCATAGGCACGGCTCAGGGCATCGTTGGAGAAGGTCTGGAGGATCACCTTGCCGTTGGTATGGCCCACGTTCACCTTCCCGTCCACATAATACGCCTGAGCGTCGGCAGGCCGGGTGATGATGTTCCATCCCTCAAGGTCGAGGATGTCGTAGACACGCTGCTCCATGTTTTCGGGATTCAGATGCGGCTCCTTGAATTCCAGATAGATGCCCGGGCGGTGTCCTGTATCCTGCGGGTCGGCGACATAAGCCCCGGTAAAGTCATATTCGAGGAAATCCATATAGATGTCGCCGTATGTCCCCTTGTCGGCAATAGCCTGCCATATCTGGCGCAGCGTCTTCCCCTGGTATTCGGGCTTGATGCTGTAGGGCAGCACACGCTCGCCGTCGTCACCACGGTGTAGCATCTTACCGCTGGCATAGGCAATCTGATCCTGCAGCGCCGAGACATACTGTCCTGTACTGTAGTGCAGATGTCCGTCGGCAAGGCTGCCGTTCCGTGAGGCGGCAAACGACTTGTCGAACCAGCCTCCCGCGTCGAGCATCAGCAGTTCGGCATAATAGTACGACTGCATGTAATAAGGCTGAAACGATGTCCGGTCACGCATCAGCTGTTCCTCCGCATCCTCGTGCGAGAATCCCAGGCTCTCGTAGAATTCCAGGCGTGTAGCCGGGATGTCCGACCCGAATACCGCCTCAATGTTTGTCGTACGCTTCAGGTTGTCGTCGTGATTGGCAATGATGACACCATCCTTGCTGCACTGCAAGTCCGACTCCAGATAGTCGGCACCCATTTCGCGTGCCCAGCGCCAGGCACTCTCCGTCTCCTCCGGTGCCCAATAAGTAGATCCCCGGTGGGCTATCACGGCGTATAACGGCACATAGTCACGCACGGCAGCGAGCTCTTCGCTGATAGTATTGACACTCACCTCTACAGGTCTGTCGATGTTATTGGCGCAGGCTTCGAAACCAACTGAAGCCAACATCGCAACCATCGTCATGATGGTAGTCTTGATGGTTTCGCCAATTCGCATAAAGAAAGCATTATGAATTATTAGTGAGCTCATAATCTTTTATTTTTGTGCAAAGTTACACTTTATTTTTCATATTAGTATACAAAAATCGAAAATGTTACCAAAAAAGTGACTGACACCATCTTTTATATAGTGGTCAAGTCCGAAGATCGAGCCGGCCAAGAGGAACGACTGGGCCACATAGTAGAGGAGTCCCGTCGCCACGTCGTCAATCTCGATCACCTGATACGCTACGAGGGCGATGCTACTCACGATGAGCAACACGGCACAGGCGTACTGGGAGACTTTGAAACCTTTATTATCCATATGTTGACATGCTTTCTTACACCCTGCAAAGTTACAAAATTTTTGCGACATTTCCAAACATTTCTGAAACTATTTTTGCAAAGATCACTGAGCACTACCGATTTTCCTATTTTCCTGTTTTCCTGTTTTCCGATTTTCCTATTTAGGTTGTTTTGAATTGGGAGAAGTGGAGGGGAAGAATATAAGAATTATAATCAAAAATTTATATAATTATAATTTTATATATATTAATATATAAAATTCATATAGGACTATTTTCTTTCTCGCCGCGAAAATGCAAAATAGTACGATGGGAAAATGGGAAAACAGGAAAATAGGAAAACAAGGGAAGCCGGAATACGCTGGATTAATGCTCAATACTGAATAATCGTCATCATATAATAAATACATCTAAACAAGGAATGATTTTTAGCGAAATATTCTTATAATTTAGAAAATTGTCGTACCTTTGCATTGTTCTAAGGAAATCCTGTTTGTCTTTGCCGCCACAAGCCCTTCTCCCTCTGAAGGAACAGGCGCCTCCCTAAGAGGATCAAGGCTTTTCACTGAGCCGATGAAGGCTTCTCAAGCACAGAAACAAGGGGTGATACTTAGCGGAATGTGTAATTTAAACAAAACAATGTAAAGTTATGGCAGTAAACACTATTGCATTTCCAGTTGCGGCCCGTCAGAACACGAACGACGGTTCTTCCGCCT
>JAEEPF010000156.1 GCA_016284635.1 Prevotella sp. | reverse complement strand
GTACTGTCACCGTCAACGGCGGAACGGCAACGGCCAATGGCTCGAAGTCGGCTGTTATCTACTCTACAGGCGTCATGTCGGCAACAGACCTCGTCGGCACGTCGGCCAAGGGTGAAATAGCCGTCATCGAGGGCGACAACAGTATCTCGATGACCAACTGCACGATGACCAGCGGTTCCTCGGAACGCGGTCTGCTGATGATGCAGAGCGGCTCTGGCGATGCCAGCGGCGTGAACCCCGTGATGACCATCACCGGCACCTCGCTGACGATGACTGACAGCAGCGCACCGCTTTTGGAAGTCGCCACCTGCGTCACAGCCACCTGCACCCTCGACAACTGCACCGTCACCGTTCCCTCTGGTATCCTGATGTACGTGATGGAAGACTCTCAATGGAGCACCAGCGGCGCCGTGGGCAACCTGATCCTCGACAATGGTTCGTATGATGGCATCGTAAAGTATGATAGCGGCTATACCGCCAACGTCACAGTAAACGCAGGAGCTGTATGGAACCTGACGGGCAATGCTACCGTATCGACACTGGTGAACAACGGGACCATCAACAAAAACGGCTACACGCTGACGTACTCATCACTGAGCGGCAGTGGCACCATCAACGAGACAACAGGCATCGAAGCGGTGAAGTCACAGACAAACAAATCTACACCTATATATAACCTCGCAGGACAGCGCGTTAGCAGTTCCGCTAAAGGCATCGTCATCAAAGACGGAAAGAAGATGGTAATGCGATAAGCCGTTGATATATGAAAAAGATCATTTTATTACTGACATTGTTGGTGGGAGCACTGACGATGCAGGCTGATGACTATGCCTACCTGGTCTTTGAGACGACGGACGGAGCGAAGGTTTCCGTTCCTGTGGAGGAGTCTCTGACGCTGACTATCGACGAGACCACGCTGACAGCAGGCTCGCAGATATTCACTCTTTCGAAGCTAAGCAAGATGTACTTCTCAGTTTCTGACGAACAAGCCACAAGCCTCTATACATTCATTATCAACACCATTATGAACCCATCGACGGATGAAGATGACATAAAGAAAGCCGACATCAATGGGGACGGAAAGGTGAATGTTGTCGACATAGTTACTTTAACAAACGATGGACGCTGAACCACAATATTTTTCTGATTCTTACGTTATTATGTATGGTTAGAATGTATTGGATGAAACAGTCGCGACAGGAGAATCTGGTTTACTTGGTCGTGTGGGGTCTGCTCTTTGCGACCCCGCTGCTAAGCCTCTATGTGCGTACCATCAGCGATTCGGAGGCCACGTTCAATTGGACGGAGGTGTTCATCGTGTGGCGCAGGTTCGCGATTTTTCTCGTGCTGTTCCTCATCCACAACTTCCTCTTGGCACCGCTACTGGTGCATCAGCGGAAGCGCGTCATCTATGTTTCCATCGTGGCCATCGTCATCGCGGCGTTTATGATTTTCCAATGCAACAGCCGGCCAGATTTCAAGGGGCCGATGGAACACAAGCCCATGGGACACAAGCCGCCGATGGAACAGACGGACAGACATCAGCAGCCTTACTTCAACAAGCCGCCACGGGCTATGGATGGTGAGCGTCCACCATTCGACGGACCTTTTCCCCAGATGCGCCAACGCAATGCGCCACCTCCCATCGTCGGCGAGCGCGACATCCTGGCCATCATTGTGCTCATCCTGATGTTTGGCGCCAACCTCGGCATCAAGAGCTACTTCCGCAGCCGCGACGACCGCAAGCGGCTGGAGAAGCTGGAGCGTGAGAACCTGGAGCAGCAGCTGGAATATCTGCGCTATCAGATCAATCCCCACTTCTTCATGAACACGCTCAACAACATCCACGCCCTTGTTGACATCAACCCCGAACAGGCGAAAGACACCATCCTTGAACTGTCGAAGATGATGCGCTTCGTGCTCTACGAGGGAAACAAGCAGGGCGTGCCGCTCTCCCGTGAGCTGGATTTCATCCGCCACTATGTCACGTTGATGCAACTGCGATATACTAATAAGGTGAAGATCACGCTCGATCTGCCTCAGGAGACATCCGACCGTCAGATACCCCCGCTGATTCTCATCACCTTCATCGAGAACGCCTTCAAGCACGGCATCAGCTATCAGCACGAGTCGTTCATCGAGGTGAAGGTCTCAGAACACGACGGTGCAATGCACTTCTCTTGTCGCAACTCCAAGGGCGAAAAGCCCAATGAGGAAAAGGGCGGCGTAGGCCTCGCCAATATCCGCAAACGCCTCAATCTGCTCTATGGTCGCGACTACGCCCTCCGCATCAAGAACGATGCAGATACCTATTCTGTCGAATTAACACTCCCATTTATATGATTACTTGTCTCGCCATCGATGATGAGCCCTTAGCGCTCCAGCAACTCGTCGCCTATATCAGTAAGGTGCCGTTTCTCGAACTCGCCGCCCAGTGCCAAAGTGCGATGGAGGCCCGCGCCTTCCTCGAACACGACACCGTCGACGCCATCTTCTGCGACATCAACATGCCCGACCTCAATGGCATGGACTTCGTCAAGTCGCTCGCCTGCCCGCCCCTCGTCGTCTTCACCACTGCCTACTCCGAATACGCCGTCGAGGGCTTCCGTGTCAATGCCGTCGACTACCTCCTGAAGCCCTTCGGCCTGCAGGATTTCCAGAGGGCCGCGTTGCGATTGAAGTCGAGGAGTGAGGAGAGTGGAGTGAGGAGTGAGAATAGTTCAAGTGCTGAGAGTAATCTCACTCCACCCTCCTCACTCCACACTCCTCAAGAAGACACCATCTTCCTCAAGACCGACTACCGCATCGTCAAGGTCAGCATCCCTGACATCCGTTACATCGAGGGCATGAGCGAGTATCTGAAGGTCTGGATCAAAGACGAGCCGAAGCCCATCATCACCCTGCTGTCGATGAAGAAGATGGAGGAGCGTCTGCCCGACTATTTCATGCGCATCCACCGCTCCTACATCATCAACCTCACGATGATTCAGGAGGTGAACAAGAACCGCGTCATCATGGATGCCGACACCTACCTCCCCATCGGCGATATGTACAAAGAAACCTTCCAGGCCTATCTCGACACCAAATTCTTAGGGAAATAACTTTCAGACAGACAATGAAGAAATATTTACTACTAATGCTTTTTGTGCCGATGCTGGCACAAGGCAGGGATTTTAAAGTGCGGAATGCTGTCATCAGTTACGACGACACTGAGCCGTATCAGGTAGTACGCGCCATCGGCGACCTCAAACGCGACATCGCCCTAGTCACCGGACTCCCGACTCCTGACTCCCGACTCCTGACTCCTGTCTCCTCCTCCCCTTCAATTCTCATCGGCACCTACGGCAGTAAGACCATCACAAAGTTGATTAAGAAGGGTCTGCTGAAGGAGCAGGATCTGAAAGGCAAGTGGGAGAGCTACGTCATCACCGTGACCAACGAGCAGCAGCCCCGCCTCGTGATTGCCGGCAGCGACAAGCGTGGCACCATCTACGGCATCTACGATGTGTCGCAGCGTATCGGCGTCTCGCCCTGGTACTGGTGGGCTGATGTGCCCGTCGCCAAGAATCCGGAGGCCGCCGTCGACTGCGACTACTACGCCTCGGGCGAACCCACAGTAAAGTATCGCGGCATCTTCATCAACGACGAGGACTGGGGACTGAAGCCCTGGGCCTCGACGAACTTCGAGAAAGAACTGGGCGACATCGGCCCCAAGACCTACGCCAAAGTGTGCGAGCTGTTGCTGCGCCTGAAGGCAAATATGCTGGCACCAGCCATGCACACCTGTACGGGAGCCTTCTATACGCATCCTGAGAGCAAGGTGGTCTGCGACTCCTTCGGCATCATCATCACCACCTCCCACTGCGAACCGCTTTTGCTGAACAATGCCGACAAGAGCGAGTGGGACGAAAAGCGCGACGGCGACTGGAACTACAAGACCAACCGCGAGGCCATCTATAAGAAGTGGGACGACCGTCTCGCCGAGGCATCGCAGTATGAGAACATCTACACCACTGCCATGCGAGGTGTCCACGATGCCCGTCTGCAAGGCAATCTGCCGATGCAAGAGCGCGTTGCCCTCATCGAACAAGTATTCAAAGACCAGCGCCATCTCCTTGTCAAACACAAGGCGTTCACCCCCCTCTCCAGTCGGAGAGGGGCTGGGGGTGAGGCTTCCATCCCCCAGATTTTCGTACCCTACAAGGAGACGATGGACATCTACGAGAACGGCCTGCAGGTGCCCGACGACATCACCCTCGTCTGGGTCGATGACAACTACGGCTATATGAAGCGCGTGTCTAATCCTGAGGAGCAGAAGCGCTCAGGCCGTGCCGGCGTGTACTATCACATCTCTTATTTAGGGGCGCCCCACGACTACCTGTGGATCAACACCACCCCTCCCGTGCTGATGTACGAGGAACTGAAGAAAGCCTTCGACCACGGGGCCGACCGCTACTGGCTGCTCAACGTGGGTGACATCAAACCCATGGAACTCGGCATCCAGACCTTCATGGACCTCGCCTGGAACATCCACGCCTTCGACTTCGACAAGGTCTACACTCACCAAGCAGAACTCCTCACTAATCTCTTCGGCGGCAGTCCCTCAACCTCTGGTCGTTCTACGGCGGCAGCAAATAATGATCAATTATCCATTTCCCGCTCGGCTTGCCGCTTGCTACCGAAGGGACGCAAGAATTTTCAATTCATCTTCGATGAGTATTACCGTCTCGCCTGGAGCCGCAAGCCCGAGTTCATGGGCTGGGAGCGCGAGTGGGACGACAAGGAGCATACCGGTCTGAAACCCACCGAATTCTCCTTCTACAACTACGACGAGGCTCAGCGCCGCCTGGCCGACTACCAGCGTATCTCCGACGAAGTCGAGACCATCGCCAATTCCTTTAATTCGTTGTCTTTAAAAGCCTCATGGTTCGAACTGGTGCAGCATCCTGTACAGGGAGCCTATCAGATGAACCGCAAGTTCCTCATGGCGCAGTTGAATCAGGAACTGCTGGCCGAAGGTCGTACTGCCGAGGCCAATTGGGCCGCTCGTCAGATGGAGGAAGCTTACGACAGCATCAACGCCCTAAACCGCCGCTATAACGAACAGCTCGATGGCAAGTGGCGGGGGATGATGGCTCTGGCACCCGCCTTCCGTGCCCTCTCCCACCTCAAACCCGAGGTCACCTATACGGAAGGTGCTGGCGAAAAGCCTGTAGACCTCACGCCCAAAAACGAACCTCTGCAAGACTGCCTTCTCGTCGACCTCTCCAAATACACAAGCAAGTCCTCCGATGCCCGTCTCGTCAAGGGCCTCGGCTACGACTGGCAAGTGATGCAATTGGGCGAAACGTCCTATCAGGTTCCGTCAATACCCGCCGACAGCATCGACGTGTTCTTCTACACCGTTCCCTTCTGGCCGATCTATAAGGGAAAGAGCAACCGCATCGCCGTGAGTGTAGATGGCAGCGAGCCGCAAGTGTTTGAGAACCAGTTTAAGGAATACTCCCGTTCGTGGAAGGATCAGGTACTGCGCAATGGTGTCGCCTGTCGTCTGCGCTTCCCCATCGACCGCTCAAAGGCATCCCACACCCTCACCTTCCGTGCCCTCGACCCAGGACAGATGCTCCAGAAGGTCATCATCGACTGGGGCGGCCTACAGCCATCTTACCTCGGTCCCAGCAATTAGAATTATTATACAGGTAGTAACTAGTGTGCGCAAAAAGCAAAAGTTAAATACCGCAAAAAACCAAACCAAAGTGCCACAAAAAACCAAAGTTAATTTGGTAGGTTCAATTGTTTTATGTAACTTTGCACCTGTCAAATGGTTAATCAATGAAACAGTCATTTTACATCTTGGCAGCAACGCTACTACTCCTGATGAGCTGCTCCGACAAACACGGAAAGCAGCACAGCCAGGATACCGCCGACAGTCTCACCTACGTCCTCTACGACATGATGTCCGACCAACCTCAACAGGCTTTGGCCTTTATCGACAGTCTGGAGTCTGAAGGTGTCTTCTCTGAAGGCATAGCGAACTGTCGTCGTGCTCAGGTATATAGCGAGCAGTTCCAGCCTCGTGTATCGGAGGTCTATGCCCAACGTGCCTTGAAGGACGAAAAGCTGAAGAAAGACAATCCCCGGAACTACTACCTGGCCTGGCTCCTGCTGATCTACTCGCAACAGAACATGCAGAATACGGAGCGGGCACTGAATTATGCGACGAAGGCCTTTGCCGAGGTGCAGGGCGACACATCGGATGCCGCACGAAGATACAAGGCCGACTACCTGGAATCCATCGGCGGCTGTCAGTTTAGGTTAGAACGCATCCAAGAGGGTAATAACAGTTATGAGCAGGCCTATGAACTCTATGAGGAGCGTCTGGCTGACGTCAAGACCTTCTCGGCACTTTATCAGCCATTCATGCTGGCCATAGATGCCATCAACGACAACAGGGATAACGACAGTATCCAGTCTGCCTTGCGCTGGCTACCGCGATTGGAGAAGGCCTACGCCAAACTGGTGGCTGCCGAGGATATTCCACTCCATGTAAAGGATGCGAGTACGGCAGAAAAGGAAATCGCACAGGCAGCACTCTATGCCAGTGCACGCCAAACCGGCGAAGCAGAAGCACACTATCGCGCCTTCCTGGCCACCGACTATGCTCACACGCCAGTAGGAAGGAAGACATCATCTGGCTATCTGCAAGCTATGGGGAAATGGAAAGAGCTGTTAGCTGCCTACGAGGCATCAGACTCCTTTTACATAGAGAACCAGTCACATCACTCTATGAGATACCTGACCGATGTACTTGGCGAGAAATTCAAGACTCAGATGAGGCTGGGTTATCAGGAAAGTGCGCTAAAAACGGCGGAAAGACTTATCAACCTGCTGGACACCGTCAACAGCCAGACGCAGAAAGAAGACGCTACCGAGCTGGCTGTGATCTATGAGACTCAGGAGAAAGAGCGGAAGATAGCGGAGCAACAGGCCGCCCTGAGCCACCAACAGCTGATAGGCTCCGCCATTGCGATGGCATTGCTGATCGTATTTTTCGCGATATATACCTTCCATCGTCGCAGGGCTGCCCGCAGGCTGGCAGATTTGAACGCCGTTAAGGAGAAGATCGAGAGCGAGCTGCGCATCGCCCGTGACATTCAGATGTCGATGGTTCCCAGCACGTTCCCCGACTATGAGGGTCTCGACCTCTATGCATCGATGATGCCGGCTCGTGAGGTGGGTGGCGACCTCTATGGCTATGTGTTGCTCGACGATATGCTCTACTTTGCCATCGGCGATGTCAGTGGCAAAGGAGTGCCTGCCTCATTA
>JAEEPF010000155.1 GCA_016284635.1 Prevotella sp. | reverse complement strand
TCAGCAGGCCGTAGTGACCGATTATATCATCGGTGGTGTATAACTTTAATTCTCTAATATGTCAAGAATTGATTTAGGAGACAACATCAGGAAGCCCAAGACCGTGCCTGCCACGGTCGAGGGTTTCAACGAGAGGGTGGACAGCCCCGAGACCGGACGCATCTGTGCCGAGCTGGCTGACGCCCTGGAGCAACACCTGAGGGGGAACTCACCAAGGAGGACTACAAGGCTAAGAAGGCCGAGCTGAAGATCGGTGCGTTTTTCTACACGCCTCACGCCCACTTCAAGAAGGGCTATAAGAGCGGTGAGGGCGAACCCGTGGACTCAGGCAAGGCGATCATCGACGTGGACGGCAATCCTGCCGGGCGTGAGATCTACACGAGACACATCATGGGTCGGGAGAAGGATCTGGGCATCAACATGTTCAACATCTCCATCGGCGGTGGTGGCTTTGCCGTACTCTTTGATATTCCGGAAGGGCTGACACGTCAGGAGGCTCAGGCTTGGATGGCGCATGAGTTGGGCGACGTGGAATATGATCAGGCGGTTCATGAGCCTGAGAGGGCCATCTACATTCCGTGCAGGGAGTATATCCTCTATATCGACGAGGAACTGATGTTCGGGGATGAGCTACGGCCAGCAAGGTTAAGTGAGGAGGTTGTGGCAAAGTTTTCCGCTTCGGAGGGTGGCGCACACAGGGGACAGTCCCTCTGTAATCCAGTCGCTGACACTCCTTTCTCACAGAAGGGACAGTCCCCATGTGCGCCAGTGGAGCCGGGTGCGAGGGCACTGGCTGCGTTTGACGAGACGCTGAAGACGACGGAACTGAGCCTGGAGACTCTGAACCGGGAAGGGGTCAGGCATAACACATTGAAATTGCTATTGCCCACACTCTGCCAGATGATGCCACAGGAGGAACTGCTCGGCGTGCTACGGCTGAGGATGCCCGAATACTCGAAGGAACAAGACTGCCTGACGCTGGTCAGCAACTTCTACAGCAAGTACGTGGATCTGAACCGACCGATGAACCTGAAGCAGAAGGAGGTTTTCCTGAAGTCGCTGAAGGCTGACGAGACAGGCACGGAGGGATCGGCTCCGTTGAGCCAGTCGCCCATGATCATCATTGACTTCAGCAAGTTGCCGATAGGCTTGAAAGAGAGCCTGAAGCCCTATCCCCAGAAGATGTGGCCAGCTCTGATCGTGGGGCAGATGCCAGCCTTGATGGCCCTGGCCGACGGAGTGTCGTACCGTTACTGTGACGGGAAGACAGGTTATCTGGGCGGTATGGCCATCATCATCGGTGAACAGGCATCGAACAAGTCGTGCATCGAAGAGGCCGTGGAGAGATGGTTGGTGGATCTGCGTCATGATGATGAACTGGTGCGTGAGCGTGAGGACAAGGTTCGAGAGGCCAACCGTCAGCGTAAGGCCAATGAACGTGCCCAGGAGGCTCCGAAGGGCGTGGTCAGAGTGGTGCCTATTACGATTTCATGCTCGAAACTTTTGAAACGACTGAAGCAGTCGCAGGGGCATAGTCTGTACTCCATCTGTTCAGAAGCCGAGACGCTGTTGAAGTCGAACGGTGGCGGTTCATGGGCTCAGAAGTGGGATATCTACCGTAATGCCTTCGGACGGGAACGCTGGGGTGTGGACTATAACTCAGACCAGTCAGAGAGCGGGGACGTCAAGGTAGCGTATTCGTGGACCATTCTCGGAACACCGAGGACAACCAAGAAGATGTTCTCTGGCAAGAATGAATCGAACGCCGAAAACGGCCTGTCGAGCCGTATGATGCTCTCGGAGATGCCCGACGGCCTATTTGAGAAGATCACGGTGTTCAAGGAGTTGTCGGATGCCGACATGAGCCGAATCAGCCAGGCCACGGCCATGCTTCGCACGGCTACGGGATTCTATGAGACTCCCAAGTTGCGCAAGGCAATCAACAAGTGGCTGGAGGACAAGCGTGTGGAGGCCTCGATGGAGATGGACATCATCAAGGACCGCTTCCGTCGCCGTTCCGGAATGATCGGGTTCAGGTGTGGCGTGGTGTTTATGCTGCTGGCAGGTAAGGAGTCGAACGCGTGTGTGGACTTTGCCGTGAAAATGGCCGAATATACGCTTCAGATGCAACTGAAGGTGTTCAGGCCCCTGTTGGCTAAGCACTATGCCGACAGTAACGACAACTCCAGTGGTACGGTGAATGGGAATATCTTCGGTCGTCTGCCGTCGCCGTTCAATATGCATGACCTGCGACAGTTGAAGGGTAACGAGATAGGAGATAATGCTCTCTACACCATCATCAGCCGATGGAAAACTGAGGGTTGGGTGGAAAAGAATGGTAAGTGTTGGATCAAAAAGGTGTAAAACCTTACAACCTTACAATCTTACAACCTTACAAAGTATGTATTATTAAACAAAAAAAATATGAGCGAAGTAAATATCAACAAAACTATCAACCTCTCCGAGCACTTCACGCTCGGGGAGGTAACGAAAAGCAAGCATGCTGAGGTGTATAATATCCCCAGTCATGAGGCCATCGAGAACTTGAAAAGGGTTTGCGAGTGGTTAGAGGAACTGAGGTTTACCTATAACAGCCTCTACTGTCTGAAGCCCGGAGAGGATTATGAGACCTCGAAGAATGTGGAACCTATTGTGATTAACAGTGGTTATCGTTCGCCTCAGCTGAATAGGAAGGTGGGAGGATCACCGACGAGCAATCATCTGACGGGTTGTGCCGTGGATATAAGGGTTGCAGGGATTGAGCAGGCGATGAGATATGCTGTGATCCTAATGGACTACGCCGACGAGACGAAGCAGGACTATGACGAAATCCTGATAGAGAAGAATCGCTATGGCGCCATTTGGTTACACTTTGCGGTGAGGCCAAGGGATAATCGGAGAAAGACCATGTTTCTACAGACATGACAACAAAAAAATCGCCCGCTTCCTGCGTAAAGCACGGAGGCGGGCGATTTGATTTCTACTTAATTCTTACCTTTTACTTTGAGTCAGCCTCGGCCTGCTTGGTCTCGGGAGCATCCTCGCCGTAATAGTTGTAGTAGGCGTTGTAACGGTTGTAACCCCAGTTGCTGTTCAGACGGTCGGGATCGAGCTCCTTAGCCTTGTCGTAGTACTTGATGGCCTCCTGGTAGAGGGCCTTCTTCTGGGCGGGATCCTCAGTGTTCTGAGCGGTGATGCTGATGGCAGTACCTGCATAGGTCTGGAGAGCGGCATTGTCGGGCTTCTGCTCAACGGCGCGCTTCAGATACTTGGCAGCCTCGGCGGGATTGTCGTTGAGCATGCCAAGACCCTTGTCGGCGAGGGCCACGAAGTTGTTGGGGTTCTCAGCGAGGGCGTCGTCGAGCACCTTGTCGGCAGCAGCCTTGTCACCAACAGAAGAGAGCATGTTGTAGAGCTTCTCCATCACGCCGTCGACCTTGTGCTCGGCATAGATGTCGCGCAGCTGGCCGATGAACTTCACGGAGTCCTCCTTGGTCTTCAGCTCACTGCCGAGGATCTCGAGCTTGAGGTTCAGACAGCCTTCGTACTCAGCGCTGTCCTTCATAGCGATGTCGCAGAGCTGAACGGCCTTGTCCATATCCTTGTCCTGATAAGCGAAGACGGCAGCGAAGCGTGCCACCTGTCCGAAGAAGGGCTTCTGTGCCTCACGGTCGCAAGCCTTGAAGAGGGGGGCACCGTCGCTCTCGACGAACATCGTCCAGTACTTGCGGGCGCTGGCGTTGTCCTGCTTCTGAACAGCCTCCTGACCGGCATTGACGAGCTGGTTGCGGGGACCCATCCAGAGGCGCTGGGCGTTCTTCTCTGAGAACTTCGGGGCTACCTTGCCCTTCTCGTTGGGCTGCTGGTCGTACTTGTCGCACTCGATGGCGTTGACAATGGCATTGTAGGCCGAGGTGGTCATCAGTTCGTTGTCGACGGGCTTCTCTTCCTTACCCATCTGCACGGCCATCTGATTCTCGGTCACGATGATGCTCTGCTTGTTGAAGGCATCATAGGCGAGGTCTACGAGCATGTTGTAAGCAGCGGCCTTCTCCTGAGCGTTGGCCAGCTGGTCGATAGAGTTCTTCACCAGAGTCTCAGCCTCGGCATAACCCAGGCCCTTGAGATTCTTCTTGAGCGCCTTGAAGGCGTCACTGTCACCGGCAAAGGCCGTAGCACTGGCTACAACCATCATTGCCATCATCATGATTTTTTTCATAATTGTTTGGATTTGTTAGAAATGTTATTGTTCGTTGTTATTATTCTCTGTTTCGGGTGCCTCGGGGGCCTCGACGGTCTCGATGGTGGCATCGGCGGGGATCTCCTCGTTGAGCACCTCAGCCTCCTCGAACTCTTCCTCTTCCTCAGAGTGCTGCACCTTGCAGACGCTGGCGATGGTGTCGTTCTTCTTGGCGAGGTTGATGAGACGGACACCCTGCGTGGCACGGCCCATGACACGGACATCGGCCACCTTCAGGCGGATGAGGATGCCGGACTTGTTGATGATCATCAGGTCGTTTTCGTCGGTGACCACCTTGATGGCTACCAGACGGCCGGTCTTCTCGGTGATGGCGAGGGTCTTCACACCCTTCGCGCCACGGGCGGTCTTACGATAGTCTTCCACCTCAGAGCGCTTGCCGTAGCCGTTCTCAGAGACAACCATGATGGTCTCCACGTTCGGATCGTTGACGCAGACCATGCCTACGACCTCATCGTCGCCGCCATCGAGACGCATACCGATGACACCGGTAGAGACACGGCCCATCGTGCGGACGTCGTTCTCGTCGAAGCGGACGGCACGACCGTTGCGGTTGGCGAGCAGGATCTCGTTCTTGCCGTTGGTGAGACGGACGCCTACCACCTCGTCGCCCTCGTTGATGTTGATGGCGATGACACCGGCAGCACGTACATTCTTATAGGCATCGAGGCGGGTCTTCTTGATGATACCCTGCTTGGTGGCGAACATCACGTAGTGCGACTTCAGGAACTCCTCGTCGTTGAAGTTCTTGATGCGCAGCACGGCGTTGATGGAGTCGTCGGGATCGATGTTGAGCATGTTCTGGATGGCACGGCCCTTCGAGTTCTTGTCGCCCTCGGGGATCTCGTAGCACTTCTGCCAGTAGCAACGGCCCTTCTGGGTGAAGAAGAGCAGCGTGTTGTGCATCGTAGCGGGATAGATGTATTCGGTGAAGTCGTTGTCGCGATGACGGGCGGCCTTGGCACCGACACCTCCCCTGCCCTGCTCGTGGAAGTCGGCCAGCGGCGTGCGCTTGATGTAACCCATATGGGAGATGGTGATGACCACGGGATCGTCGGGATAGAAGTCCTCGGCGTTGAACTCGTGGTCGAAGGGGATGATCTCCGTGCGACGCTCGTCGCCGTACTTCTCCTTCACCTCCAGGAGGTCGTCCTTCATCACCTGCTTGCAACGCTCGGGGTTGTCGAGGATCTCCTGCAAGTCGGCAATGAGTTTCATGAGGTCGTCGTACTCCTGGTGGAGCTGATCGACACGCAGGCCAGTGAGCTGAGAGAGACGCATATCGACGATGGCCTTCGACTGGATCTCGTCGAGTTCGAAACGCTTCTCGAGGTTGCGCTGGGCGTCGGAGGGTGTCTGGCTGTTGCGGATGATATGTACCACCTCGTCGATATTGTTCACGGCGATGATCAAGCCTTCCAAGATGTGGGCACGCTCCTGAGCCTTGCGCAGGTCGTACTGCGTACGGCGGATGGTGACATCGTGGCGGTGCTCGACGAAGTATTTGACGCATTCTTTCAGTGTGAGCAGACGGGGACGGCCTTTCACCAGAGCGATGTTATTCACTGAGAATGAGCTCTGTAGGGCGGTCATCTTAAAGAGTTTGTTCAGGAGCACGTTGGCGTTGGCGTCGCGCTTGCAGTCGACGACGATACGCATGCCCTGACGGCCTGACTCATCGTTTACATTGGCCACGCCCTCGATCTTGTGCTGGTTGGCGAGGTCTGCGATATAGGCCACAAGATCGGCCTTGTTGACACCGTAGGGAATTTCGGTGACGACGATCTTGTCGTGGGTCTCACCACTCTCGATCTCAGCCTTAGCACGCATCACGATACGGCCACGGCCTGTCTCGTAAGCGTCGCGCACTCCCGAGAGACCATAGATGTAGGCGCCTGTGGGGAAGTCGGGACCGGGGATATACTGCATCAGACCGTCGGTGTCGATGTCGGGGTTGTCGATATAGGCACAACAGCCGTCGATGACCTCACCCAGGTTGTGGGTGGGCATGTTCGTGGCCATACCTACAGCGATACCGTTACCACCATTGACGAGCAGATTGGGAATCTTCGTCGGCATGACGGTGGGCTCCACGAGGGAGTCGTCGAAGTTTGGTGTCATATCGACGGTCTCCTTGTCGAGGTCGTCCATGATGTGCTCACCCATCTTCGAGAGTCGGCACTCGGTGTATCGCATAGCTGCAGGGGAGTCGCCGTCGACGGAGCCGAAGTTACCCTGACCGTCAACCAGTGTGTAGCGCATGTTCCAGTCCTGTGCCATACGTACGAGGGCACCATAGACGGAACTGTCGCCGTGGGGGTGGTACTTACCGAGCACCTCACCTACGACGCGCGCACATTTCTTATAAGGTTGTGTAGATACGTTGTTGATGCCCATCATACCATATAGGATACGACGGTGTACGGGCTTGAAACCGTCGCGGACATCGGGAAGGGCACGTGCCACAATGACTGACATAGAGTAGTCGATGTAGCTGGACTTCATTTCCTCCTCGATGTTGATCTTAATGATTCTGTCGTTGTCGAATGTTTGATCCATCTTTTTTATTTACGATTTACATATTTTCGATTTACTATTTTTTGCTGCGCCGAAATTGGGCGATTTCGCGTTTAAGGCACTTTTTAAGCCCGCTGACGCGTTTTTAACCGTGCAAAGGTACTCATAATTTTTGTTCTGACCAAACTTTTAAGTCTTTTTAAAAGCTTTTCCAAGACTTTTTTGCGGGGTTACACCCTACAACCCATCATTCTTTGTGTTGGGCACGGCCCTACAACCCACCATTCTTTGTGCAGGATGACGCTATACAAACAAATTTATCTACAGGGCGATGCCCTACATACTTATCTTGCAGGGGCCCACCGGAATGGATAATCGGTGATCACTGCGTGAACCACAATGCCCATTCAATCGGCGTCTGCTATGAGGGTGGGCCGAAGTGAGTTTGAGGCGGATCAGACCACCCCTGACCCCTCCTACTCAGGAGGGGAATAAACAGCAAGCCCGCCCCTGAAAAGGGACGGGCTTGTGCGGTGCGTACGAGATTCGAACTCGTGACCTCCTGCGTGACAGGCAGGCATTCTAACCTACTGAACTAA
>JAEEPF010000024.1 GCA_016284635.1 Prevotella sp. | reverse complement strand
AACACATGCCGAGGAAGAAGGCGAAGATCATATTGTCGACGAATATCGACCGAAACAGTAATGAAATTATATGATCCATATCTTATTTCTCCTTATAAAAGTAAGCACGATGAACCCAAATCACACAGCCAACGAGAATCAATGCCATAGCCGGCATCGTCATCATACCGTTGTTCACATAGCCCATGTCATAGCAGGCATCGGGAACGATCTGGAATCCCAGCAGCGAACCACGGCCCAGCAACTCACGCACGGCACCCACGATGACGAGGATCATGGCATAGCCCAGACCGTTACCCACACCGTCGAGGAATGAGGGCCAGGGTTTGTTCTGCATGGCGAACGCCTCCAGACGACCCATAAGGATACAGTTGGTGATGATCAGACCTACATACACGCTCAGCTGAACACTCACGTCGTAGGCGAAAGCCTTCAGGATCTGAGAAACGATGGTCACGAGAGCAGCCACCACCACCAGCTGCACCACGATACGGATGCGGTTAGGGATGGTGTTACGGATAATCGAGATGATCACATTCGCAAAGGCGGTGATGACCGTCACAGCGAGACCCATCACGATGGCAGGCTTCAACTGTGAAGTCACAGCCAAGGCCGAGCAGATACCGAGTACCTGGCCAAGGATGGGATGGTCGAGGTTCAACGGATTGGTGAAAACCTCCTTATTTTGTTTACTGAATAATGCCATAGTTTACTCCTCCTCTGCTTTTGGTTCTTCAGTGGCTGTAGAGTCAGCGGGCTCAGGTGTACACATCATCTTGGAAAAGAGTTCGACGGCATTCTTCCCGGCATCCTTCAGACCAGCCTTAATCATATCATTCACACCATTAGAGGTCAGCGTGGCACCCGTCACGACATCTACCTGAGTCGTGGGATCCTCCACCTTCTTCACAATCGAGATAGCCACGTCCTGAGTACCATCGACGAAGACTTTTTTGCCGATGAACTTCTCCTGCCAGGCCTGAGAGTCCTTGATCTCTGCACCGAGACCAGCAGTCTCACTCTCGTGGTTGAAGTAGGCACCATAGACAGTCGGCGTCTCATCACCGTGGATGGAGACGTAACCGCTGATACCACCCCAGAGACCCATACCCTTCATGGCGACCACGAGAATATCCTCACCGTCGATCTCACAAAGGTAATACTTCTGTCCGTCCTTCTCGGCTTCTTCCTTAACCACCTCTGCATATTTGGCTTCAGCTTCAGCGCCGTCGAGGTCGCGGATATTCAGCGAGTAAAGAATCTGTTTCTTGATGTCGAGGGCCACGTTCGCATCCTGCATCGGCTTCAGCGCCTGATAGACGAATGCCAGCAGGAAGGCCACGATGACCACCAGAATCGCACTATATATAATAATGTACGTATTCGAATTAGTATTCAGTTTCATTTGGTACCTCCTCTCTTTAAGCGTTTCGAGATATTGCGCTCCACGATGAAGTGGTCGATCGTGGGAGCAAACATATTACCAAAGAAGATGGCGAGCATCATACCCTCGGGATAACCGGCATTCATCACACGGATGATAACAGCCATCGCACCAATCAGGAAACCGTAGATGTACTGGCCCGTAGTAGTGCGGCAGGATGTCACAGGATCGGTAGCCATGAACACGGCACCAAAGGCAAAACCGCCGAGCACGAAGTGATGCCACCAGGTGATGGACTGACCTGTCTGGTCGAAGATCAGTGCCAGCACGGCACCACCAACGAACACGCTCAGCATCGTGCGCCAAGAGGCGATACCCATCAAGAGCAGCAGACAGGCACCGATCGCAATGGCGATAAGCGAGGTCTCACCGATGGAACCCGGGATGAAACCGCAGATCATGTCACAGATAGAGGCGTTGGGATCAATACCCTGTGCCAACTGTCCGAGCGGTGTGGCGGCAGTGAATCCGTCGGGCAGGTCATTACCCAGTCCGAAGATCGAGTTCTGAGCCACCCATACCGTATCGCCCGTCATCTTCGCAGGATAGGCAAAGAAGAGGAACATACGGGCTGCGATGGCGGGGTTGAAGATGTTCATACCCGTACCGCCGAAGATCTCCTTACAGAAGATCACGCTGAAAGCGCAGGCCAGGGCCAGCATCCACAGAGGACAGCCGATGGGGATGATCAGCGGGATGATGATACCCGAGACGAGGTAACCCTCCTGGATCTCCTCACCCTTCCACTGAGCCCATGCGAACTCGATGCCCAGACCGACGATGTAGCTCACGAGGATCTTGGGCAGCACAGCCAGGAAGCCATAGAAGAATATCTCGAAGAAACCAGCCGTAGCCAATGTCCCTGCGGCGAGATAGTTCTGATAGCCGATATTATACATACCGAACAGCATGGCCGGCATCAGGGCGATGACCACCATACTCATAATGCGCTTTGAGTCGATGGCGTCGTGAATGTTCACGCCACCAGCCTTCGCAGTGTCATTGGGCACATAAAGGAAGGTCTCAAAGCCGTCGAACACCGAGCGGAAGGCATGAAGTTTGCCACCCTCTTCGAAGTTCGGCTTGATCTTATTCAAATAATTCCTTAAAAAACTCATATTCTTTTTATTTTTTGCAAGGACTGAAGGACTTAAGGACTATTTCTAAGTCGTGTTAGTCCTGTAGTCCGCTGCTAAATTATTATGCGTTTTCTTTCCTTAATATGTTGAGGCCTTCCCGAACAATTCGTTGCAAATCAAGCTTCGAGGAATCCACGAACTCTGCCAGTGCAAAGTCCTCAGGACTAACCTCATAGATACCCAGAGCCTCCTGACGGTCGATATCACCGGCGATGATGGCTTTGATCAGGTATTCACCATAGATGTCCATCGGAAGCACCTTGTCGTACTCACCGCTCATAATCATGTGGCGCTCACCACCCTTGATACGGGCATCGAGTGCATACTGCTTCTTGCCACACAGCCAGGAGAAATAGCTACGGCTGACGGAGAACTGCTTGAATCTCGGCAGCATCCAGCCCAGCATCTCATCGGCGTCGTTACCTTCGGGAATAACGGTAATCTCAGAGGTGTGAGCCCCCAAAAAACCTTCCTTCGTCGTCGGTTTTCCAGTCAGCACGTTACCGTTGATGATGCGCACGTTCTTAGAGGCATCATAACTGTTCGACAGCAGGGTCGAAAGTTCCTCACCCACGAGCATATCCACATAGGCGGGGTTGTTAATCTCACTGCCGCAGAGGGCAACGGTACGCTTCAGGTCCACCTTGCCCGTATTGAACAGACGGCCGATGAAGAGGACTACCGTCGGATCGCCAATGGTCCACACCACTTCACCCTTGTTCACCGGGTCGAGATGGTTCACCTGCACACCGACGTTTCCTGCGGGACATTTCCCTTTAAACACAGTCACCTCCACATCCTTCATGCCTTCGAGCGATGAGCCTTCACCCACACCGAGGTAGGTCTTAGCCATCTTCGACAGGGCAGTGAGACCCGTCTGGAAGTCCTGTTCCTGACCTTTCACCTCATACTCGAAGCTGGCAGCCAGGGGCTTGTCCCTTAGGGCTGACACGAAAATTGCCTTAGGCTTCGTCTCCGGATTGGTAGACACCGCATAAGGCAACTGGTTGATGTAACCGAAGAGTCCTGCTTCCAACAGGTGGTCCATCACCTGCGCACCATTGAGCTTGCTGACGTCCTGCTTGCCGAAGTCCTTATACTCCTGCGTGGCATCAGCCTCTACCTTGATGCAGAGCACTTTACGACGTTCACCGCGCACCACCTCACGGACGGTTCCGCTGACGGGCGAGGCAAACTTCACTTGCGGGAACTGCTTGTTGACAAACAGCGCATCCCCAGCCTTGACCTTCTCACCCTCCTTGACGACCACCTTCGGAGTGACACCCTCGAAATCGTCCGGCACAAGTGCAAACTTGCCGTTCGATTTCAGTTGGATCTTCTTCTCCTCAGCCCGTCCTTTCAGGTTGATGTCCAAGCCTTTTCGTAAACTAATCACATTTGCCATTTATATAAAATTTAGTTGAATAGTTGGATTAAACGACGCAAAATTAGTAAAAAATAAGTATATAAAGCACAAAAATTGACAGAAAAATGAAAAATAACCGATTATTTGTATTATTTTTGCAAAATAATTAGGCAGGAGGGCAATTTTTTGCCACTTCCGACTGACAAAATGATTAAGAATTCGCAGCAACTGAGTGAGAATATTTAAGTGGATTTTCGGCATCGTCCTATGGACAATCATCGCGCTGAACGTGATTGCGTTCGGTGTCACCCGACTGCCCGTGGCGCAACGTTTCCTCGGCGATAAGGTGTCGGGCTTTGCCAGCGACCTCTTGGGCACGCAGGTCACCGTCGGACGCGTAGACCTGGGACTGCCGAGCCGACTTATCCTCGATGACCTCGTGATCCTCGACCAGCAACAGCAGGAGATGATCCATGCTGCCCGCGTGTCGGTGAAGATGGACGTTCTTCCGATACTGGAGGGAAAGATTGCCATCAACTCCGCACAGCTCTTTGGTGCCCGTTTCCGTCTGTACAAGCCCAATGCCGACGCACAGACGAACTTCCAGTTCCTTCTAGACTCCCTCGCCTCAAAGGACACCACCACCCACAAACCCATCAACGTGCGGGTGAACTCCCTCATCGTCCGTCACTCCAGCCTCGCCTACGACCAACTCGACCAGCCCGAGACCGAAGGACTCATCAATCCCGCCCACCTGCAACTCGATGACATCAGTGCCCACATCAACCTGCGTGCCCTCACCGACGACTCGCTGAACGTCAACGTGAAGCGTCTCAGTTTCAAAGAGCGCTCAGGCCTCGCCGTCAACCGTCTTGACTTCCAGATGGAAGCTGGCCGGCAGCATGCCCTGCTGCGTGATTTCCTGTTGGAGATGCCCAGCACACAGGTTAAAATCGACACCGTGACGGCCTCCTATCAACTCAATGGACAAGACCTCGTAAAGGGTTCCTTGTCGTTCGCAGGAAACATCTCTGATACATACATAACACCCTCAGACCTAAGATGTTTCGATCCTACATTAAAGAACTACCAAAGACCGCTCTACCTCACCACCGCCTTCAATGGTAGTGACCTCCGGCTAAACGTTCCTAGCTTCCGGCTCAACACCTCTGAGAACGATGTCGACATCCACGTTGACGGCTGGCTCGAGGATTACCGACACCCGTCAGCCTGGCACCTGCAGATGCACCGCATCCAACTTTCTGACGCCAGCATCGACTTCCTCTCGAAGGTCATACCCGGCTGTCCGCCGGAGGTCACACGCCTCGACGGCCTGCAGATGATCGGCACCTTCGACCAGGACCACAACGGCCTGATGTCATTACAAAGCACCATTCTCTCAGGCGCAGGCAACATCGATGTGCAGGGTACGATGGACCGGCAGCAACACTTCAGCTGCCTATTCCAAACCGAGAAACTCAACCTGCGGCAACTGCTCAACGCCCCAGACCTCGGCAGTCTCATCGCCCGTTTCTCCCTCCATGGAGACCTTTCACCTCACGCCTCTCACCTCTCACCTCTTAAAGACATCCAGGCCGAGGGCATCATCAGCCACTTCGACTACAAAGGCTATCCCTACCAGAATATCCATCTCGACGGCGACTACGCTGACAACAGTCTTTCCGGCGCCGTCAGCATCGACGATCCTAACATCAAACTCGACCTAATGGGACAGTTAGGCAACCTCGTCACTAAAGCCAGACACGACATCATGATCGATGGTGTCATCAACCACTTCGCGCCTGCTGCCCTCCATCTCTCCGACGAACTCGAAGAGGGTGTCATCTCCGGCGAAATCCACGCCGACTTCACCGCTAGCAGCCTGAACGACGCCCAGGGCACCATCCGCATCAGTAACGGCAGCCTCTCGGCCACCACCAACCACCGGGCCTACCGCCTCGACAACCTCATCGTCACCTCGGGCTATGAGAACGACATCCACTTCGTCTCCCTAAAGAGCGACTTTGCCGATGCCACTATCCGGGGAGAATTCGACTACGCCACACTGCCCCAAAGCATCATTGGCCTCGTGGGCACCCGACTCCCCACCCTGCCTGGACTGCCGCCCGTACGCTACGACACGAACAACAACTTCAGCCTGCGCCTCATGATGAGTAAGACCGACTGGCTGCAGCGATTCCTCGGCGTCGACCTCATGCTCCGACAGCCCCTGATGCTCAATGCCCGCGTGAACGACCATACCCGTGAGATCTACCTCGAAGGCGACATCCCCGCCTTCACCTACAACGGTGCGCAGTATGCCGACGGTGTCGTGAATATCAGCACTCTCGGCGACACCCTCAAATGCGATGTGGGCATCAGCAAACTCCTTGACGACGGCCATGCGATGACCGCCATCGCCAACGTCAGGGCCGCCAACAACAAACTCAACACCTCGCTCTCCTGGGACAACCACAACCCCGCCCAGCAGGTCAGCGGACAGATGAACGGCATCATCCAGCTCTACCACAACCTCTACAACGAGCCCGAGGCCCACATGCGCGTCATACCCTCGCACATCGTACTCAAAGACGGTATGTGGGAGGTGGAACCCGCAGACATCATCTACAACAAGCACCATCTGCTCGTCGACAACTTCATGGTACGTCGCGGAAAGCAGCATATCCTCATTGACGGCATCGCCTCTAAGAACCATCAAGACTCGCTCTCCGTCGACCTTAACCAGGTGGAGGTGGAATACATCCTCGACCTCGTCGATTTCCACTCCGTCGAGTTCGGTGGCAAGGCGACGGGACGGGCCACGGGACGGGCACTCTTCGACAAGTTCGCCGCCAGTGCCGACATCCGCGTCGACGACTTCAATTTCGAGAACGGTCGTATGGGTGTGCTCTACGCCAACGCTGACTGGAACCAGGACGAACAGCAGATCGACATCCAGGCGGTGGCGAAAGACGGCCCGGGCGTCAACACCTACGTCAACGGCTACATCTCGCCCGTCCACAACACCATCGATCTCGACATCCGCGCCGACAGCACCTACATCGACTTCATGCACAGCTTCACCCAGAGCTTCATCAGTCAGGTCACAGGCCACACCAGCGGCGACCTCCGGCTGGCAGGTACGCTCGACAATATCAACCTCACAGGACAGCTCGTTGTGGGCGGTAACCTCACCATCGAGGCGCTGAACACCACCTACTACCTCGATCGCGACACCGTCACGTTCATCCCCGACGACATCCTCCTGAACCGTCTGCCCCTTCACGACCGCGACGGCAACCAGGCCTACCTCTCCGGCGGCATCCACCACCGGCACCTCACCCACCTCACCTTCGATCTGCAGGCCGAGGCGAACAACCTCCTGGCCTACGACTTTCCCGACTTTGGCGAGTCGGCCTTCTACGGCACCGTCTACGCCACGGGCACCGTCGATATCAAGGGCCGTCCTGGCGAAGTGAGCATCGACTGCAGCGTCACACCCCAGAAGAACTCCTTCTTCGTCTACAATGCTGCCAATCCCGATGCCGTCTCACGCTCGGAGTTCATCGTGTGGGAAAACAATTCGAGGAATGTGGAAGGTGAAATGAGGAATGAGAATAGCTCTGCGGCTGATTCTGGGAAAGATGGTAATATCGTTCCTCGTTCCTCCTTCCTCCTTCCACTAAACAAGACCGACATCTACCTCAACCTCCTCGTCTCCGCCACGCCCGACGCCACGCTGCGCCTACTGATGGACGCCAGCACCAACGACTACATCACGCTCAATGGCGACGGAAACATCCGCGCCACCTATCACAACAAGGGAGGCTTTAACATGTTCGGCACCTACAACGTCGATCACGGCACTTACGGCGTCACTATCCAGAACATCATCCACAAGAACTTCATCTTCAACCCCGGCGGCACGATCATCTTCAGCGGCGACCCCTACCAGGCGGCACTCAACCTGCAGGCTGTACACACCGTCAGCGGCGTCAGCCTCTCCGACCTGAACGTCGGTAGTTCGTTCTCCAGCAACACCATCCGTGTGAACTGTCTGATGAACATCTCCGGCATCGCGGCAGCCCCGCAGGTGGACTTCGACCTCGAGATGCCCACCGTCAATGCCGACGAGCAGCAGATGATCCGTTCCATCATCAACAGCCAGCAGGAGATGAACCAACAGGTAATCTACCTCCTCGGTATCGGGCGCTTCTACACCCAGGGCGTCAACAGCATGGCCAACAACCAGCAGAACGCCCAGACCTCACTGGCGATGCAGAGCCTGCTCTCCGGCACCCTCTCCGCACAGATCAACAATATCCTGAACCAGTTCGTGAAAAACGACAACTGGAACTTCGGCGCGAACATCACCACTGGCGACGAAGGCTGGCACAATGCCGAGTATGAGGGCATCGTCAACGCCCGTATGCTCAACAACCGCCTGGTGTTCAACGGACAGTTCGGCTACCGCGACAACGCCAAGCAGGCTGCACCATCGTTCATCGGCGACTTCGATGTGCAATACAACCTCTACCCCAATGGCAACCTCGCCCTGAAGGTCTATAACCAGACCAACGACCGTTACTTCACCAAGTCGTCGCTCAACACCCAGGGCCTCGGCATCATCATGAAGAAGGACTTCAACGGCCTCCGCGACCTCTTCACCTCAGAGAAGCGCAAGAAGAAGAAAAACAAGAAGTAGTCTACACATTATATAATATAAGCAAGGAGGCAGAAATGTTTCCTTGTCTTTGTGTTCGGGCACACGTGAGAAAAGAAGGAATGACCTTTTGCCTTGATATATATCAATAAAGTGACAAAAAGATAGATTTTCGTCGAAAAAACTGATAAAATGTTTGCTATTTCAGATTTTTGATGTAATTTTGCAACCGATTTCGAAAAGAATCATACTTCAAACAACAGAGAATCATTATTTCAATAAACAAATAACACTTAAAAAACAACAAAAGATTATGAATGCAGCACAAGTTGTAGAAGATCTCAAAAAGAGATTCCCCAATGAGCCGGAGTACATCCAGGCAGTATCGCAGGTTCTTCCCACCATCGAGGAAGAGTACAACAAGCACCCCGAGTTTGAGAAAGCCAATCTGATTGAGCGTCTCTGCATCCCCGACAGAGTGAACGAGTTCCGTATCACTTGGGTGGACGACAAGGGCAACGTGCAGACCAACATGGGCTACCGTATCCAGCACAACAACGCTATTGGCCCGTACAAAGGCGGTCTCCGTTATCACAAGAGCGTGAACCTCGGTATCCTGAAGTTCCTCGCTTTCGAGCAGACTTTCAAGAACTCTCTGACCACACTGCCGATGGGTGGTGCCAAGGGTGGTTCAGACTTCTCTCCCCGTGGTAAGAGCGACGCTGAGGTGATGCGCTTCTGCCAGGCATTCATGAACGAGCTGTACCGCGTGATCGGTCCCGATGAGGACGTTCCCGCAGGTGACATCGGCGTAGGTGGCCGTGAGGTAGGTTACCTGTTCGGACAATACAAGAAGCTCACCCACCAGTTCCAGGGCGTGCTCACAGGTAAGGGCATCCCCTTCGGCGGTTCGCTGATCCGTCCTGAGGCTACTGGTTACGGCACCGTATATTTCCTCTGCTCTATGCTTGCTACCCGCAACATCGACATCAAGGGTAAGAAGGTGCTGATCTCTGGTGCCGGTAACGTGGCCCAGTATGCTGCCGAGAAGTGTATCCAGCTGGGTGCCATCCCCATGACCATGTCTGACTCTGACGGTTACATCTACGATCCCGATGGTATCGACCGTGCTAAGCTCGACTACATCATGGAGCTGAAGAACGTGGAGCGTGGACGTATCAAGGAGTATGTCGAGGAGTATCCGACAGCCAAGTACTACGAGGGCAAGCGCCCCTGGTATGAGAAGGCCGACATCGCCCTGCCTTGCGCTACGCAGAACGAGATCAACGGTGACGAGGCTGCTGCCCTGGTGAAGAACGGTGTGATTGCCGTCGCCGAGGGTGCTAACATGCCTTCACTGCCTGAGGCTATCAAGATCTTCCAGGATGCCAAGATCCTCTACTCTCCTGGTAAGGCTTCTAACGCCGGTGGTGTGTCGGTATCTGGTCTGGAGATGTCGCAGAACTCAGAGCGTCTTTCTTGGACGGCTGAGGAGGTGGACAACTACCTGAAGCGCATCATGAACGACATTCACGAGAACTGCGTGAAGTACGGTACTGAGAAGGACGGCTACATCAACTACGTGAAGGGTGCCAACGTGGCCGGCTTCATGAAGGTTGCCAAGGCCATGATGGCTCAGGGAATCGTGTAAGACATTGAACTTTGAACTTTGAACTTTGAGCTTTATGATATGATATAAAGACAGAGTTGAGTTCAAAGGAAAAGATAAGAGAAAGAGGCGGACTCTAACGAGTGCCGCTTCTTTTTTGTTAATAATCCATAAAAGTAATCATAAAGTTCAAAGTTCAAAGTTCAAAGTTCAAAGAAAATGAGTACCTTTGCAGCCGCTTTGTGCCTCAGAAGAGGCGATGGGAGCCGGAACAGGCGCTGACTCCCATGATTATTAACAATTAAAATATGGTCTGATAAACGTCTGTTCAGACCCCTAACCCCTGAGAAAGGGGGCGTAAAAATGTCAGAATTAACAAAGAACGTGAAGCCGCTCGACGATTTCAATTGGGACGAGTTCGAGAATGGCACGACCGCCGGCGTCAGCAAGGAAGAACTTGACAAGGCGTACGACGAAACCCTCAACAAGGTGGCCGACCATCAGGTGGTGGAAGGTACCGTGATCTCCGTCGACAAGAAAGAGGTGGTGGTGAACATCGGCTACAAGAGCGATGGTATCATCCCCGCATCTGAGTTCCGCTACAACCCCGACCTGAAGATCGGCGACAAGGTGGAAGTGTACGTGGAGAGCGCTGAGGACAAGAAGGGTCAGCTGATCCTCTCTCACAAGAAGGCCCGTCTGAGCAAGTCTTGGGACGAGGTGAACGCAGCCCTCGAGCAGGATCTGGTCATCCAGGGCTTCATCAAGTGCCGCACGAAGGGCGGTATGATTGTCGACGTATTCGGCATCGAGGCATTCCTCCCCGGCTCACAGATCGACGTTCACCCCATACGCGACTACGATCAGTTCGTAGGCAAGACGATGGAATTCAAGGTGGTCAAGATCAACCAGGAGTTCCGCAACGTGGTTGTCTCTCACAAGGCCCTCATTGAGCAGGAGCTGGAGGCACAGAAGAAGGAGATTATCGGCAAGCTCGAGAAGGGTCAGATCCTCGAGGGTACCGTAAAGAATATCACCAACTACGGCGTGTTCGTAGACCTGGGTGGCGTGGACGGACTGATCCACATCACAGACCTCTCTTGGGGCCGCGTGGACGATCCCCACAAGGTGGTGGAACTCGACCAGAAGCTCAATGTCGTTATCCTCGACTTCGACGACGAGAAGCGCCGCATCGCCCTCGGTCTGAAGCAGCTCAGCCCGCATCCTTGGGATGCTCTCGACCAGACCCTCAAGGTGGGTGACCACGTGAAGGGTAAGGTAGTCGTGATTGCCGACTACGGTGCATTCGTGGAGATCCAGCCCGGTGTGGAGGGACTCATCCACGTGAGCGAGATGTCTTGGAGCCAGCACCTCCGTTCAGCTCAGGACTTCCTGAAGGTGGGCGACGACGTGGAGGCTGTCATCCTGACCCTCGACCGCGACGAGCGCAAGATGTCTCTCGGCATCAAGCAGCTGCGTGAGGATCCCTGGGAGAACATCGAGACCAAGTATCCTGTCGGTTCTAAGCACAATGCCAAGGTTCGCAACTTCACCAACTTCGGTGTGTTCGTAGAGCTCGAGGAGGGTGTCGACGGTCTGATCCACATCAGCGACCTCAGCTGGACCAAGAAGGTGAAGCATCCTTCAGAGTTCACGAAGGTGGGCGATATGATCGACGTGATTGTGCTCGACATCGACAAGGAGAACCGTCGTCTGAGCCTCGGCCACAAGCAGCTGGAGGACAATCCTTGGGATGCCTTCGAGGAGAAGTACACCGTCGGTTCTATCCACGAGGGTAAGATTACCGAGCTGCTCGAGAAGGGCGCTGTGGTTTCTCTCGAGGAGAATGTTGAGGGCTTCGCTACTCCGAAGCACCTGGTGAAGGAAGACGGCAGTCAGGCCGCTAACGGCGAGACTCTGCCCTTCAAGGTGATTGAGTTCAACAAGGACAGCAAGCGTATCATCCTGTCTCACAGCCGTACCTTCGAGGATCCCGCACGCGAGGAGAAGAAGGCCGCTGCCAAGAAGACTCGCGCTGCCAAGAAGGACGACGCTCCGAAGATCGAGAATGTCGCTGCCAGCACCACGCTCGGTGACATCGACGCTCTGGCTGAGCTGAAGGCTAAACTCGAAGAGGGTGAGAGCAAGAAGAAGTAATTTCGCAAGGAAATACTCCTTTTACATAGTAAGCAGTCCCCTGGTACAAATCTGTGCCAGGGGATTTTTGTAGGGTGATGGCCTACATTTTTTCAGAAAATGGCACGATGTTTGCAAGAAATGTTGTAACTTTGCACAAAAATAGATAAAATAGTATATTCGTAAATCACTAAATAGTATATCGAGTGACGAGTCAATTTTCGCCAAAAGTATCAGAGATACTCGCTTTCTCCCGTGAAGAGGCAGCGCGCCTGGCCAGCCGAAGCGTAGGTCCGGAGCATCTGCTCTTGGGCATCCTGCGCTCAAACGACGGACCCGTGGTAGACCTGTTCCAGCGGCTGAACCTGAACCTGCAGTCGTTGAAGACCGAACTGGAGATGCGTGTCAGGGAGGACGAGCTCGGCATGCCCATCCATACCACCGACCTGGTGCTCAACGAGAAGGCAAGCAATATCCTGAAACTGGCCGTGTTGGAGGCCCGTATCCAACGATCAAACAAAGTAGACGAACAACACCTGCTGCTGGCCATCCTGCACGATCTCGCCAACAACGGGGCCAAACAAGTATTAGAATTGAACAACATGAACTACGAAGACGCTATGGCCATGCTCTATGCGCCTAAAAATAATGGTATTACCAGCGGCATCGGCCTGCCAGATGAAGACGAAGAGGAATACGAGGACACCTCTAATGCCTCCGGAAATACCGGCAGTTCCAGGACATCCGGAACTGCTACAACCACCGCCCAGAAGAAACCCGCCTCGAAGACGCCTGTGCTCGACACCTTCGGCACAGACCTCACCAACGCCGCTGCGGAGGGACGTCTCGATCCCTGTGTAGGCCGTGAGAAGGAGATCCAGCGTATCATCGAGATCCTGGGCCGACGGAAGAAGAATAATCCTATATTAATAGGTGAACCTGGTGTGGGTAAGAGTGCCATCGTCGAAGGACTGGCACAGCTCATCACCAACCACCATACGTCGCCGATGCTCTTCGGCAAGCGCATCTATACCCTCGACATGACGGGAGTGGTGGCCGGAACGAAGTATCGCGGACAGTTTGAGGAGCGTCTGAAAGCCCTGATGAAGGAACTGGAGGCAAATCCCGACGTAATCGTGTTCATCGACGAGATCCACACCATCATCGGTGCCGGTTCTACTCCCGGTTCGATGGATGCCGCCAACATCATGAAACCTGCGCTGGCACGAGGCACCATCCAGTGTATCGGTGCCACGACACTCGACGAGTATCGTAACTCTATCGAGAAGGACGGAGCGCTGGAGCGTCGCTTCCAAAAGGTTCAGGTTGAGCCGACCACCAACGAGGAGACGTTGCAGATTCTGCGGAACATCAAGGACCGCTATGAGCATCACCACCACGTGACCTATACTGACGAGGCGCTGATGGCGTGTGTCAAATTGACAGACCGTTATGTCACAGACCGCTTCATGCCCGACAAGGCCATCGATGCCCTCGACGAGACGGGATCACGTGTTCACCTCGGAAACACCCAGATACCGCCTGAGATCGCGGAGAAAGAGAAGGAGATCGCCAGCATCAAGGAGAAGAAGCAGTTAGCGGTGAAGAACCAGAATTTCGAACTGGCAGCCAGCTACCGTGATCGTCAGACGGTGCTCGAGACGGAATTGAAGCTTCTGAACGAACGTTGGAGTTCCGGCGAGGGTGAGGAGCGCCAGGTGGTCGATGCCGAACAGGTGGCAGAAGTCGTGTCGATGATGACGGGTGTTCCTGCCCAGCGAATGGCAGAACAGGAGGGGATCCGTCTGAAAGGCATGGCTGTCTCGCTGAAGAATGCCGTCATCGCCCAGGATGCCGCTATCGACAAGATGGTAAAGGCCATCCAGCGCAACCGTGTCGGACTGAAAGATCCCAACCACCCCATCGGTGTGTTTATGTTCCTCGGTCCTACGGGTGTGGGCAAGACCTATCTCGCCAAGAAACTGGCAGAGTTTATGTTCGGCAGCGCTGATGCATTGATCCGTATCGATATGAGTGAATACACGGAGAGTTTCAACACATCGAGACTCATCGGTGCTCCTCCGGGCTACGTAGGCTATGAGGAGGGTGGACAGTTGACGGAGCGCGTGCGCCGTCACCCCTACTCCATCGTGCTGCTCGACGAGATAGAGAAGGCCCACGGTAATGTGTTCAACCTCCTGTTGCAGGTACTCGACGAGGGACGTCTGACGGATGGTAACGGCCGGTTCGTGGACTTCCGCAACACGGTAATCATCATGACCTCAAATGCCGGTACCCGACAGTTGAAGGACTTCGGTCGCGGTGTGGGATTCAGCGCAGGCAGTACGAGTGCCCTTGCCCTTAACGAACAAGATAAGCAGCACGCCAGGGATATCGTGCAGAAGGCGCTCTCAAAACAGTTCTCGCCGGAGTTCCTGAACCGTCTCGATGAGATCATCACCTTCGACCAGCTCGACCTGGATGCCATCAAGCGCATCATCGACGTGGAACTGAAGGGACTCTACCAGCGCATAGAGCAGATCGGCTATAAGATCGACCTGTCTGAGGAAGCGAAGGAGTTTGTGGCGACGAAGGGCTATGACGTGCAGTTCGGTGCCCGTCCGCTGAAGCGCGCCATACAGAATTATATCGAGGATGGCATCAGCGACCTGATCGTCAATGGCAACCTGCCGCTGGGCTCGGTAATCCACATCACACTGAAAGAAAGTAAAGACGAATTAGCTTTCAGCTAAGGTCAGCATCGGATATATTTTGGCATCGGATTAACACGGACTGACACGGACAGAATAAATAGAAAAAGTCCGTGTCAGTCCGTGTCAGTCCGTGTTAGTCCGATGCTCATTAAAGCCCCTCACATTCCTTGACCCACGGGGCGAAC
The DNA here is from genome assembly GCA_016284635.1 of Prevotella sp. Taxonomy (GTDB): domain Bacteria; phylum Bacteroidota; class Bacteroidia; order Bacteroidales; family Bacteroidaceae; genus Prevotella. The sequence continues at coordinate 17,264 of JAEEPF010000024.1, read as the reverse complement.
GAGGCGTCGCTCGGCATGCGCCAGTCGCCACGTGGCGAGAGGCTCACACTACCCACCTTCGGACCGTCAGGCATACAGGAACGCTTGAACTGCTGGGTGAAGAAACGGCGACAGAACACCGTGAGCCATTTCTTGATCGTAGCCTCGTCATAGAGAGCATCACGGCCTTCGACGGGCGAGGCGGTACAGAAGGCTTTCTTCGCCAGCAAGAATATCTTCGACGGCGAGAAGCCATAGCGCAGGAAGTAATAGATGAAGAAGTCGTGCAACTCGTAGGGTCCCACGAGGTCTTCAGTCTTCTGCTTGATCTGTCCGTTCTCGTCGGCAGGGATCAGCTCCGGCGATATCGGTGTGTCGACGATGTCGAGCAAGGTCTCGGTAGCCATCTCCCCAGCCACATAACTTACGAGGTGACGGATGAGCGTCTTAGGCACGCCGGCATTCACGCCGTACATCGACATGTGGTCGCCGTTGTACGTAGCCCAGCCCAGGGCGAGTTCAGAAAGGTCACCCGTACCCACGACAATCGCATTCTCCTTGTTCGCCACGTCCATCAGGATCTGTGTACGTTCGCGGGCCTGGGAGTTCTCATAGGTGATATCATGCTGCTTCGGGTTATGGCCGATATCCTCGAAATGCTGGGTGACGGCCTTGGCGATGGAAATCTCACGGACGGTCACCCCGAGTGTTTCCATCAGTTTCACGGCATTGTTGTGCGTGCGGTCGGTCGTACCGAATCCAGGCATCGTGATACCGATGATGCCTTTACGGTCGATGCCGAGTTTGTCGAATGCCTTCACCGTCACGAGCAGGGCCAGCGTAGAGTCGAGTCCGCCGCTGATGCCGATGACTGCCTTCTCGGCGTTGATATGATAAAGTCGCTTGGCGAGGCCTGCCACCTGGATGTTCAGGATCTCCTCACAGCTCTCTGCCATATTCTCTGTCTTGGGGATGAACGGATGCGGGTCGATCTCACGCAGCAGTTCAAACTCCTTCGGTGCCACAGCCTTGCACACGTTCTCATGGGCGTGGGCATGACGCTGGGCATTGATGAACGTGGTGTTCACCCGACGTTCGGAACGCAGTTTCTCCACATCGATCTGGTTTACCTGCAACTGAGGCTGGAACGAGAACCGCGAGCCTTCCGTAATCAGATGACCGTTCTCGAAGATCAGCGCATTGCCGCCATAGACCGTATCCTGCGACGACTCACCGAAACCACAACTAGCATAGACATAGCCACTGATCGTGCGGGCACTCTGCTGGGCGAGCAAGGATTTCAGATAGGCATGCTTGCCGATCAGCTCGTCGCTGGCGGAGAGGTTCAGGATGATGTCGGCACCGGCCAAGGCCAGGTTGTTGCTGGGCGGGATAGGTGCCCACACGTCCTCACAGATCTCACAGCCGAACTTCACACCGTCGGCCGTGACGAAGAGCTGTGGCTCTGGTGTCACATGCACAGGACTGCCAGCGAAGTAGATATCCGTCGGATTCAGGTCCTGGGCCGAGGCGAACCAGCGTTTCTCGTAGAACTCGCCGTAGTTTGGCAGATAGGTCTTTGGCACGATGCCGAGCAGCTGTCCGGCTTGGATAATGGCGGCACAGTTGTAGAGCAGGCCGTTGATCACCACAGGCAGACCAAACACCGTGATGATGTCAAGCTTGCGGGTGAAGTCGAGCAGCAGCATCGCACCTTGTTCTGCACGGTCGAGAAGAGCCTGCTGTTTGAAGAGATCCTGACAGGAATAGCCCGTCAGACACAATTCTGGCAGCACCATCAACTCCACCCCACGGCCCTCGGCTTGGGCGATGAGACTCTCTATCTGTTGCACATTGTACGCTACGTCGGCCACCTTCACCGCTGGAACGGCAGCAGCCACCTTAACAAATCCGTATCTCATATCTTTATCTTTTGGACGTCGTTTTCAATAATTGTATAAATCAGCGCAGGCTGTTCGAAGAAATCGTTCTCGCGGAAGGCGTGGAGCTTGTAGAACTTCACCGTGTCCACGTTGATCTGCGCATTCACCGTCGGTTTCAGCAGGAAGGTCTTCTCTCGCTTGTAGGCGATAAGCTGCACGCAACAATGCTCCAACCCGTTCAGGTCCTCACGGCCGAACTCCTCGAGATACTCTTTCGTGTTCGGTTCCAGCTCTCCCTCGGCACGCACCGTCCAAGCATTGTTCTCGCCCGTCATATACACATAGCGCATATAGTAGTTCGAGTCGTTCACGAGATAGCTCTCGAATCGCGTCTGCGTCAGTTCCTTCATGTCCATCGGCACAAAGGCCAGGTAGGCACTCAGCCGCTCCCCGCCCTTTCTCTCCACAGGTTTCGCCTTGAAGGTAATCGTTTCCCCTCCTGAGTAGGAGGGGTCAGGGGTGGTCTGATCCGCCTTATTCTGCTCCGTCTTCTGCACTTTCTTCCCTGCCGAGGCCTTCACCTCCACCATGTGTCCCGTGCCATAATCCTCATCGCCCACAACCACAACCTCGGTCATAAGCATCGGCACCTGGAATCCGTCTTCGTCCTCCACAAGCACGATATTCTTTCCTTGGAATCCGGCCACACGGCCACCACCTATCTCATTCAGGAATCTGACCTGATCACCTATCTTCATCTCTATACCTTATTATATAAATACAGAATCAGGGGACAAAGTTACAAAAATATTGCTAACGCGCCAAGCAATTTGACAAAAACTTGCATAACGATAGCAATAAACAACCTTTTCACCTAATTATTCATAAAAGACGGTTGGAAAAACTCGTTCAACTCCCTTTTTCGTCAAAAAAGAACTATCTTTGCAGCGAATTTATAAAGAAACAACAATGAGAGATCGAATAACTATAGTATTCTTGATGCTATTCTCTGTACTGGCCTTTACCGCCTGCACGAATCCTGACCGCAATGATGAGGCTGTTGCGCTGAGCAAAGAGATAGTCAACGATGGATTATCCGACGTTGGACATTCTGTGGCGCGTGTGGATAGTGCGGAGCAAGCCGGTTTGTTCACGGCGGTACGTGCCAATACTACCAAGGCCATTATCTATGAGAATGCCGACCGACGGCGGCTGGCGGCCTATTACGCAGAGAAAGCGATTGCTGCAGAGGCGGGACATGCTGTTACCACGTCGGCAGACAGCAGCCTTTATTGTAAGGCCCGCTGGATTCTGGCTAACGGTGCATACGCCGATGGCGAGTATGGAAAATCGATCGCCCTCGCCAAGGAAATCCTTACATTTGTGGGTGACGGCACAACACCAAATGACGTGGAGATGAAGTGCAGGGCAATTATGCAGATGGCAGATTGTGAAAGCAAACTGGGGCATATTGCAGAATCCGAGCAGTTGTTCCTGCAATGCATCGATGATTTGATGGCGAGTACACAGCATGCCACCGATTATGGGGAGATTGATCCGCTCATCTATACGCTACTCTCACTCAACGACCTGTATATCGACAATAAGATGCCTGAAAAGGCGCTGCCCCTGATGGCGAAGATGGACACGGCGATGGCTCGTCTGACACGTTGTCCCAACACTCCCGACTGGGCGATGCAAAGGCGCCGCAACAACGTGACCATCAGTAAGGCGATGGTCTATGCTGCAAATAATCAGAAAGAGCAGGCAGAACCCCTTTTCCGCGAATATCAGCAGTTCCAAGGTCTTGGTGCGCTTGACAAGGCAGCCGAAGGTCTGTATCTGTCTATGACGGGCCGTTACGACGAGGCTGTCCGCTTGTTTGACGAAACCGACTCTATGATGCGCTCCAATGGTGAACCCGTCATCGACCTCTATGTCAAGACCTTGCTCAATTACAAGTACGAAGCCCTGCAAAAGGCGGGGCGCACGGCAGAGGCTTTGGCGATGAGCGACCGCATACGTCAGTTGACCGACTCCATCCGCCAGCAGGAACGGCAGGCCGACGTGGAGCAGTTGCAGGAAATCAGGCAACAGGAAGAGGAGATTATCCGTAAGCACCAGTCGCTGACCATCCATCGCATCGTCCTCATGGCCATCGTCTTGCTGCTGTTGATGGCCATCTACATCATCTGGCGCGTCAACCGCTACAATCGCCGGTTAGCCGAGAAGAACCGCAGCCTCTACGAGCAGATTCAGCAACGCCAGCAGGCCGAGGCCGAGGAGCAGCGACAGTTACAGGCGCAGCCCGAAGAGAAACTGACGCAAAACCAACAGCTCTATCGCCGCCTGTGCGAATTGGTGAAGAATCCGGACGTATATACCGACGCTGACACCAACCACGAGACGCTGGCACGGCTGCTCGGCACCAACTATCAGTATGTGTATGCCGCCTTGCGCGAGTGTGCCGACACCACGCCAGCCGACTACCTCAACCGCCTGCGCATACAGTACGCAGCTCAGTTGCTGGAAAAGTCCGACGACCCGATAGGGCTCATCATTGAGCAGAGCGGGTTTACCAACCGCACCACTTTTGCCCGTCTCTTTGCCGCATTTTATTCAATGACACCGTCAGAATTTCGCAGAGCAGCGAGAGCAGAAGCGAAGTGAGCTTAGCTTCTGCCGAGTCGTGAGCGAAATCGCGGAACACAATTTCGCAAAATAGCGCATAAACAGTAGTTTTTCAAGATTTGTGGAAAACATTTCAAGCAGTGGGGAAAGCCTTTCGGTTTTTCCCACTACCTTTGCAAAAAAAATTGCGAGCCTGCTCACGCTCGGCCATCGATGCGAACATCACGGCCCTCGCTTAATCGCAGCCTTGCCCCCGAATTCAATCATTGAAGAAAATGACGGACATCACATTTATCATCATCGGCGCCCTGGCAACGGCCTTCCTTCTTTTGGTCGTGCTGCTCATCCTGGGGCTTCTCTATTACCGCTGGCGACTCTCCGACAGCCAGCACATGCTGGTGCGCTTCATCCGCGAGAATTTCCGGCTGCACGAGAAATTGAACGAGAACGGTATTTATTAATAAGGTATAACAATTAAAAATTTAGCATTATGAGAAAGATTATGATGACGCTCACAGCCGTCCTTTGCATTACGGTGACGACAATGGCACAGACAAACCCAGCCGCCTCATGGGGAGATTCTGCCAAATTTACAGAGTTACCGCCTTTGAAGGCCGATTTTGATGTAGCCTTGTCTGCTCATTCTCAGCCGACAATGCTACTGGCATCTCCAGCAATCGAACAGCACAGGGACTCCATCAATGAACAGTCGATCATGTTTCGTCACATGGGGAAAAAAGCGACATCCCACTTTCAGCTGAACTCAAGACCCAGATTGCAGACAACCGGTGACCCTATGATAGGCATTCGCGACCATATTGTAAGAAAAAGGAGAATCAATGAAGGTCATCCGCTGCCTCCCCCGACACCAGTGATGAGAAGATATTAATTATGAACTAAAATAATATGATTATGAAAAAGATTTTTATGACACTTGCAGCTATCCTTTGCTGCGCAACAACAGTAGTGAATGCACAGAACACAGTAGAAGAAAACAAGAAGATGGTGAGTACCAATCTTCAGATGGTGAGTACCAATCTTCAGATGGCCGAGCAGACGGTGAAGCTGGCGGATGCGAACCCGACGGATGGCCAGAAGCAGTACGCCGCAGCCACGGCGCTGGTTGGCGTCGCCGTCAACACCGACGGCCAGTACGACCGCGCCATCAGTTACGCCCACAAGGCACTTGAGATTGCCAAGGCGCAAAAGGAGCAGAAGGACACACTCCTTGCCAACACGTATTCCTTGCTCAGTAACATCTACATGTTGCAGGGCAGCGTGGACAATGGCTGCGACTTTATGGAACTGGCGGTCGATGCCATCGAGGAGCAGTTGGGCCGCTACGATGCCGCCACCATCTACAGCCGTCTTAAAACCGGTCTCACCCTCATCTCGATATACCCCGACACGCGACGCGGTTTCCTGCATGTCATGCAGGCCTTCTACGACAACGACAAGGCTCCCTTCAACAAGCGCATTAAGAACCTGGCTCAGTTCAACATCAGATTCAGCCTGGCTATGGAGCAGATGCTGACGGCCTATGCCAACGGAAATCGCTATGCTGTCCCCGTGGTGATGGTGGACGGTGAGAAATACTACATGGTGCAGACCCGTGACTGGCATATCGGACAGCCGCTTGCAAACTGGCTATCACCTAATATGCTGCGTAGCGAGGAAGAGAGGCTGGCACACAGGGGCGAGAACATCGTCTTGATGAACGACAAGGGTGAGTTCCGCCGCCTCAGCAAGGAGGAGAGCCAGAAGGTTACGTTAGAAACCCCAGGCTTCATGCTCAATGCCAATTCCCGTGAGATAGAGACAACCCCCAGCGCTTCCTATCTTTGGTACCTACAGCCCCAGGTATACAACGATACTGTCAAACGATTCGAAGAGTTCATAAACAAGAAATAACAGACAGCAACCAGCAGCTCCTTTGTTATTTGTAATAACCTACTCTGACGTAGTGGCGGGGCGGCGCAAGGGGATTCCAGGAGATGTGGAGCCAACCATTGCCTGTGAGCAGTTGGTCGGTGTGTTCGCAGATCTTTAGGAATTCAACGAGATTCCAGAACTGCGAAGGGTCCTGAGGGCGGATGTCGGCAGCCTGGCCAAGAAGATGCTGGGAAGTACGGACACCCCCTACCTTCTGGTTGACTTCGGGATTTCGGAACCCAGAGTTGATGATGAGCGGTCCGGCTACGACACGCGCCGGTTCAAGCAGCAGATGGCAGCCGTAGGTCAGATTGACAACATCTTGCATCGTCGGGATGTTCTCTGGATATTTCCTAAGGTTAAGAAACTCGCTCAGCTTATAATGAGGCGAAAGTCGCACATTATTATAATTCATGGTCATTCGTGTTTCATTCATGGTAATTCGTGTTAAGTATTCTTTTCGTGATAATGCTTGTTAATGATTCTGATGTACTGGTCGAGTCCGAAGATCGAGCCTGCCAGCAGGAACGACTGCGCCACATAATACAGCAGCCCGCTCGCTACGTCATCAATCGCGACCACCTGATACGCCACCAGCGCGATACTGCTCACGATGAGCAATACCGCACAGGCGTACTGAGAGATCTTGAAGCCTTTCTGGTTTTCCATGGCGTCGTTCGTCTTTTTTTACCTTTTTAATTTTTTACCTTTTTACCTTTACATCACGGCTCCTGCAGCCCCGCCCAGAAGCAAGGTGATGATGTAACTGATCACTTGAAGGATCTTCTTAACTGTTTTGCTCATAACTTTAGTGTTTTAAATGGTGAATTATTATTGTTACTTTGGTGGTCGGAACCACCTCTCTTTTACCCTGCAAGTGAAGTGCAAAGTGAATACAGAGCCGAGATTTCTCGGGCTTTGCTGAGCCGCAGCCTTCACTCGCTATTTATGTTGCAAAGTTACAAAAAATAATCGAGAAAACCAAACGTTTCCTCGATTATTTTCTCATAAAAGAGCTGACCTCGTATCTCCGATTTTCGTTTTGCATTTTTGCATACTTTTGGGTGGGAACAATAAAATTTCTCCAATATTCTTGCAATTCTCAGAAATTCTTTTTATATTTGCAGCCAGAAATACAATAAGCAGAGAATATGGAACGTAGCCAAGTCATTGACAACATCCGGCAGGTGGCCGCCAGCGTATTGCCCAAGGGCAGCACGCTCTACCTCTACGGTTCCCGCGCCCGTGGTGACAATCATGAGGACTCTGACTGGGATCTGCTGCTGCTACTGAACAATCAAGGCGACAGCGACGAGACATTCCGCCAATACGCCTATCCTATCATCGTGCGCGGCTACGACCTATGGCAGTCGTTCAGCGTACACACCTACTCAAAGGATGAGTGGTACAACGGCCCGCATCCATTGTTCTACTACAACGTCGAACACGATAAACAACTGATTTATGAGTCTTAAGCAAGAAGAACGCGATATCATGGTAGCCCTTGAACTGGAGAAGGCCGACAGCACCTTTGCAGAACATGAGGGTTTGACCGAGAAGGGCTATTGGAGCAATCTGGCTAACCGACTATATTATGCCTTGTTTCATGCCGTGAGTGCCATGCTCATCTTCGACGGTCACGAAGTAGGCTCGCACAAGGGTGCCGCCATTCGCTTCCACCAATATTATGTTCGCACGGGCGTATTCACCATCGACGAAGGTTCGTTCTATTCGCAGATGCAGACCCTGCGCGAGAAAGCTGACTACAACTGTTTCTTTATGGTTTCCGAGGCAGAGGTAACGGCCCGCATCGAGCCGACGCGCGCACTCATTGAGAAGATTAAAAAGTATATTGCAGAGAAACAGGCGCTATAGCAGCTTGATCTCCTCTATAAATAATATATTTAGAACTCTAAAAACAAATCGCTTATGGTAACATAACAACGACAAAATAAAGACAAAAGACTGGAACGTCCACTTTTGATTCTTGCTCCGGATAATTGGGGAATTAGACGAAACAATCAAGAACTGAAGTAGATAGTTCACGCCGCTGGCGTGGGCATTTACTCGTTTAAGATTGTTAGGTTATCCCCAATACCTCCGAAGCGTAGACGAAGTAAAGAGTCCACGTTTTTATTTATGTATATTCAAGCATAAAAATTATAACTAAAAAATAAAACGATTATGAACAGACAATCTTTTATCACTATCCTGCTCACTGTGCTCATGAGCATGACAGGAGCAAAGGCTCTCGCTTCTTATATCTTTTCAATTGACAATTCTGATGGAGTAACCATCCATTATGAATGGGCGAATACAGAAAAGACAGAAGTAGCAGTCACTTATCGTTATTGTTCCATTGATTCATATAATAATTATTCAGGCAATGTCGTCATACCAGAATCTGTGGTTTACGAAGGTTGTACGTATAAAGTGACTTCCATTAGCAACCATGCTTTCGAGGATTGCGCGGGGCTAACATCGGTCACCATCCCTAACAGCGTGAAATCTATTGGATATCAATCTTTCTGTGATTGCAGAAAATTAACCTCTGTCACCATCCCCAACGGCGTGGAATCTATCGGCTATTATGCTTTCAAGGATTGTACCAACTTAACAACTATCAACCTCCCTAATAGCATAACTTCTATCGCACAATGTTCATTCCTTGGAACTGCTTGGTATAAGAAGCAGCCGGACGGTTTAGTTTATTTAGGTAATGTGCTTTATGAATATAAAGGTGAAAATACTACGAATCCCCATATAACAATAAAGGAAGGGACTATAGGGATTGCAGATGGAGCTTTCTCATCTAGCGCAATTACCTCAATTACCATCCCCACCAGTGTAAAATTCATAGGCAATTCCGCTTTCTCGCATTGCGGACTAAAGTCGTTGGATATCCCTCAAAGCGTGACAAGTATAGGAGTACGCGCTTTCTGGGGGTGCGGTAACCTGGACTCTGTCAGCATCCCAAACAGTGTGACATCCATCGGCAAAGATGCTTTCGCCAATACATCATGGTATTATAAACAGCCTGATGGGATTATTTATGCAGGTAAAGTTGTATATGAATACAAAGGAAGGGAAACAATGTCTGACAACACTCAAATTATTATAGAAGAAGGTACATTTAGTATTTCTGATTATGCTTTCTCTGAATGCAGGGGCCTAACCTCCATTACCATCCCAGGAAGTGTGAAAACAATAGGTGATTATGCTTTCTCTGATTGCAGTAATCTAACCTCAATAAACATCCCTAACGAAATGACATCCATAGGTGAAAGTGTTTTCCAGGGTTGTGGTGGATTGAGATCTGTGACCATCCCTAGCAGCGTCAAAGCTATCGGTAATTATGCTTTCCAAGGTTGTAGCAGCTTGACCTCCATCACCCTTCCTAACAGCTTGTCAACAATTGGCGATTATGCTTTCTCTGGCTGTTTTTCCCTAACTTCCGTCGATATTCCCAACAGCGTAATAAAAATAGGCGGGCGAGCTTTCTATGGATGTAGAGCTCTGACTTCAGTTACTATCGGTAAAAGTGTGAATGAAATAGACTATGATGCTTTCGATGGATGTACGAGCCTGACCTCAGTTAATATTTCGGATTTTGAAGCTTGGTGTAAGATATCATTCATCATAGTCTATCACTATTCAGAAAATAAACATTATACTGGTTTAGCCTCAAATCCTCTATATTATGCCCATCATTTATACTTAAATGGAGAAGAAATCAAAGATTTGGTTATACCAACCAACGTAGCAAAACTCCAAAATACATTTTGTGGATGCAATTATATTAATAGCATTATAATTCCTAACAGCGTAACTTCAATAGGGGATTATACCTTCTATGGCTGCAATAAATTAACATCTGTAGTCATCCCCAACAGCATGACGAGCATCGGTAATTCTGCGTTCGAGGGTTGTACCAGCTTGGCATCTATCACCATCCCCAACAGCGTGGAAACTATAGGATTGAACGCTTTCAGAGAATGTAGAGGTCTAAACTCTGTGACTTTAGGTACCGGAATAACCGACATTGGGTCTGATGCCTTTTCAAAATGTGAAAAATTGAGTGATGTATATAGCTTTGCGCCAAAACTTACAACTAATATTTATAGTTTTCTCGTGCATGAAGGCCTATATACTGCAGTAAATGCCTTCAACTCTCCCGACCCAGAATATCTTACTTTGCATGTTCCATCAGCATCTATCGAAGAATATCGCACAATTAGACCATGGAGTCGATTTGGAAATATAGTAGCTTTAACAGATGATGATCCGTCACCGACGGGAATAAAAACTTTGAAAGAAGACAATCCCGGTTATCCTGTTGGTATATATTCTTTAGACGGCAAGCCTTTGCAAAAAGAGCAACGTGGTATAAACATTATCCGCATGAGCGACGGGGCGATAAAGAAAGTGATGATTAAATAAAAATGAGGTTGAATAACACAGAAGGGAAAGTCCAGATTGTGGCAGAAGAAAATAATAACATAAATAGCCATTGTATTCGGATTAACACCTTCATGCTATAAGATATATGAAAGACTTACTTAAACAACGGTGGTGGATAATTCTTGTAATTGGTATATTTGTATTGCCCGTTCTTCTCAACTTTTTTGTTTTTAAACCAACAAGCAAACTTAGTGTAGGAACATTACAAGACTGGATGTCCTTTTGGGGTAGTTACTTAGGTGCAACTATTCCAGCAATTGTTGCATTCGTGATATTGAGTATTCAACGTAAAGATAATAAACTTGAGAACGAGAAAAATAGAACAGCTATCCTAATGCGTGATAAAACCAAAAGGAGGTGCGATTATTGGGATAGGTCTATGAACGGTGAGAAGGATTTAACAGAGAACGAGAAGGAGAAACAATTAGACGTCTTTGCATGTGAACAAAAGAAGAAATGGTTATGTGAACTACGAGAAGTTTTAACAGATTACATTTGTGCCTATCGTGAGAACGACATAAATAATATCGTCAGTTGTATGTATTGCTCCTCATATGAATATGTTCAGCATAAAATTGAAGATTTGTTGGATAATGTTATTAAAGCAGATACGGCATTGGAACTCGTAATTCTAAATCATGAAGAGAAGGATGGAGTATGCTCTCATAAAAACGGGTTAAATGTCTATTTTAATCAATATGTATCTATCTTAAAGGATTTGCAAATTCTCGCACATCTGTACTATAACAAGATTCCATATATAAGTGGTTCATTAGAAATCAGACAACTAAATCCATCCAATGATTTGGTTAAACATATTCAGACAATAGGTAAAGAAGATCATCCTCTTAATTATGACAAAATAATAGAAATAGCACATCGACTTATTACTCCTATACCCGAAACAGTAAAAACAGTAAGAGCATTAGGATTTGAATTTATGCAAGATGAAAGTAAACGAATGATATGTAGGTGTCATAACTGAATAGCTAAGAGTTTTCTAATAGAAATGAGAATAATATGGAAAAAGTAAGCAGATCAATTTTCTACAAAGAGAGAGAGTCTATCCTCTTTTTTCTGGGGGAAGACAAATCTTTGGAGCGTGATTTCAACAACAAACTATGGGAACGCCCCTTCTGGGGGGAATTGAAAAATGGAGCCGACGATACTTTACGGCTTTTCAATAATGCATGCTATATATGCACTCATGTTTTTTATGATGATTATCCTCCTAACGAGTTGAAAGAGTACGAAAAAATTGCTATCGATGGCCACGATGATCCCGTATGGATAAACCATATGTTTCCAGCCACGATGGCGCTGGTAGTAAATTGGTTAAGTTCGGAAGAGTGTAGGAAAATCTCGGAAGGCAAAGGACGAGTGGAAGCCATTGAAGAACTATGCAAACGAATACACGTGAGCGTCGAAAAGCGTAGAGAGGGAAAAGAGGATTTCCATACACTAATCATGCATGGGCATCAACTTCCATCAGGATTCATTAAGGATGGGTGCTTTCAGCGAATTTTACTTACGGAAGCCATAAAAGATCCCACAGTGCCCCCCATGGACATAATAAATAGCTTGGGATATCTTCTTGAAGTTATAAAATATAATCCCGAAGAATGGTTAGCTGCAGTTGGTCCTGACTCCTATTTGTTAAAGGAAGTTCCAAAGATGCACTTTGATACGGAAGGAAATTTACGCAATATGTCGGAATTGCTTAACGAAAAATACAAAGATGACAAATGTACACAACGTTTCAGTTCCTCCATATACAAAGATAATGGCAGTGGTTTTGAAATTAAGAAAGGTGACATAATCATAGCAGAAGATAGAAAAGTTGATGTGATAAAGATCTTGCATGCCATGTGTAAGATAGGTCTATTTCAAATGAAAGATGGTCGGAAAGTAAGTCATAAGACTTTGATGGGAATCTTCGGGGAGATGTTGAATGAAGATTTCTCTCAATATAGCAGTAATCTAAGTGATTCAAAGTTAAATACTAAAGAAGAAACTTTTTTGAAGGTCTTTGATGATTTACGTATTGAAGCCTCCAAATATTATAAAAAATCTTAAATGATTACTTAGGTTTCACTTAAGTTTAGCCTAAGTAAAGTTATAAACAAATTATTTTGTTATATTTTTGCAGTCGCGTTGGAGAAATCTGCCGCGACTTTATTATTTGTATTAACCGCGAAGCTTGCCTGAGCCTGCACCGGTGCATTATTGGATAGCTGTCCACTCTTGCTGGCCGAGCATAACACTTCGAGGTTATGAGCAAGTTGAAGCAAGTCAGTCCTGAGGACTTTGACGTAGAGCTGCTAAAGGCGGCTGCGCGAGAAGGGAGATTATATGTTGACGAGGAAAAAAGAGAAGTCAGCAAGGAGGAAGTAATTAAAGAGGTACGTGCGTATGTGGCACGTATCAGTCCATTAGTGACTTGTCGCTACAGTTCGTTGGTTGATGAACTGTGGGAAGAGATTTTCCAATCGGATGTACTGATGGATGTGATAATGCCAAAACATAAGGCCAGAAAATGCAAGGAATTTGATAAGTACGGCGTAAGGCGCATTATAGGTGTATTGCGTGAAAATGGTGTCTATGAACAGCGAAGCGACCCTCAGTATGATGCTTTGTTGGAAGGATCTTGTAAGGATAGTCCTTACCGCCGCTATCTGGGACAGGGCTTGGAACGACATCAAAAAAAAGCATTAAGGAACATCGTGGAGGCGTTTGCAAACTTTAATAAATTGGTAAAATGAATTCTTTTTACCAGACTGAAATCCGTAGTAATTTTGCAGCGTGAAACTTTTAATTGCAATTCAATATGGAAGTAAAAGTATTAAGAGTTGTACGCCAGGGCGAGGCCTTCAGCGTACAAAGCCAAAAGGCAGAGACGGGCAGCATCCAGAAGTGCAACATCGTATTGCGCGAACTGGGTGAAACGTGGAAATTTGGTAACGAATATGTGTGCGCCATGCTGGGCGATCTGGCAGCGTGCAGGTTCTCCGAGGGCGATGTGGTCTTGGCCACACTCCGTTTCTCTACACATGAGTATCAGGGACAGGTGTTTCAGGACGTATTAGCTACTGACATCGTGCCGCTGAAGAAGTAACATTATTCATCTGAGTTGAGGCCGAGAGAATCAATTGTGCATCAGGCAACTGATGTAGGGCCCATTCTCAAAGACTCTCTCGCTAAAACTCAAAAAATTATGAAGAAGATTAAATTTAAAGAGAGCTCTAATGAGCAAGTTTGGAACCCCAACACGCACCTGAGCGTGGATCTGAAGACACTCCTTCGTAGCGACAGCAAGATGAAGGCTGGTAAGGACTATCAGGGAATCTTACGACGCGACGAGATCTGTGAGGAATTCCGTTACGACGAACATTTCACATTCGTAGAGACCGTCCCCAAAACAGTTGAAAAACGCAATCCGCAGGTTTATGTGGGAGAGTTCATCACAATCACCCGCAGGGATAACGGCACCTATCGTCCGAACTTCAGACCTATGAAGATGGATGCTGATTTCAGCGTCGAGATGTATGCGACCGGCGTAGCCAACGAACTGCTCTGGGCTCTTGAAGGCCTGATAGGGAAAAGGTAAAAAAGGCCGAGTCTATTACAATTACAGTTTTTACAGTTAGGTTTCTCCAGACCTCGAAATCTCGTAGAGACTATATAACTTACTGATATACAGTTAATTAGGTATATATTAAAGGATTTTGCGGGAAAAAGAAAGCATACTGTAATAACTGTAATTGTAATGGCAGGTCAGTAATAATGTATCTAAATGTTTGAAAATCAATGAAGTACGACATTACAAAAACAACAGCACCTAAGATGCCACCCCTCGGAAAGGGCACGGAATGCATCAAACTCTTGCTCTCACAGGCATCAAAAGACATCCAGGAACCCCTCGTTCCGATGTTTTTCCCCTCTCTTGGCGCACATGTAAGCGGTGCAGAATTTATGTATCCCGACAACAGTTGGAAGGAATTATGCGGTCTAATGGCCAATATTGTAGCCGATTCGGGGGGTAACAAGGGTCAATTGTCACCTCTTGTGGAGGCAATTTGCCGTGATTTCCGTAAGCACGACAAATCTGTAACGGATCAACTCGTGGACTGGCAGCGTCAGTCGAATGCCAATGGAGGCAAGGATAGCACAGCCCGTCCTAACGTAGCCCTCTATTTCCCTCCTGTAGATACGACGGCTGCCGGCTTCCTGCTGAACAGCATGGCCCTGGAGCCGGAACGCCGCGCGCAATACTTCAATCTGCCCGAGGTGGAGATGGCCGACGGCCTCTGCGGCGGACACCGAAAGTTTTCTCACATGCTCAGGAACATCTATGATATGGCTCGTGCCGGTGCCCTGCGTGCTACCAAAGATGGCGTCACGGGAAATCCGATACTAAGAGCTTGCATGACATTCTCTGCCAATCCCTACTCAGCACGCACCTTCTACAAGAGCGAGCTCTTCAACGGCACCTTCGGGCGTGTGGTGTTCTCCTATAAGCCGAGAACTAAACGAGAGGGTCGCATACCCCGTCAGGGCAAGTACGACGATGAGTTCTACCGCAAGCTGGACGAGTATCTGGCACGTCTGGGCAACTGTAAGGGCCGATTCGTCATCAAGCCCTTGAACAAGCTGGCCGACAAGCTGGCCGCCGATATGGCCTCGTTGGCCGACCTGGTCGATGACGATATACTTTGGGATATCAGCAAGCGCGCCCTGCATAGTGCATGGAAGGATGGCTGCATCCTCTGGATACTCAACAACCGGATTTGGACAAAATCCATGAGCGAGCTGGTGGAGTGGCTGGTCTATCATGACATCTGGAGTAAGATGCAGATCTTCTCGGACATGCTGAACGGCAAGGATGCCGACCTGGTGAGCGAGGCTCAGCGCCGTGGCCCGAAGAACATGCTCGACGGCCTGCCCGAGACGTTCAACGAGGCACAGCTGAAGGCACTCCGCGTCAGTCTTGGAAAAAGCGAAGAAGGTGCCAAAGGACAATTGAGTCAATGGGTGTTCCGCAAGTTCATCACCTACTCGTACCAGACGGGACTCTACACCAAGACGGAGGAGTACATTAAGGGTTCTAACGGTTAATGCTGATGCAAAAGTATGACATCGAAAAGCTGCGCTCACTCCCCTGCGAGGGAGTGGCGCAGCGCTTAGGACTCACGGTTAAGCACCACAAGGCTTTGTGCCCATTCCATTCTGACCATACCCCTTCGATGAGCTTTAAAGGGCATAAGTTCAAATGCTGGAGCTGTGGGGAAAGGGGCGACTCTATCAGTTTGGTGGAGAAAGTGCTTGGTAAGGATTTCCTTGATGCGTGCCGTTGGCTGGCGGATGAGCACAATGTGATCATTTCAAGTTTTGGGGAGCAAGATCATCCATGCGGTCAACAGAAGCCTTTCGACGCCAGCCGCTATGAAAGGTTTTTCGAACGGCCGTGGCTGAACGAGGCGGCAAGAAAGTTTCTGTACGAGGAGCGCAGGATAGACCCGAGGGTGGTGCGTTGGTGTAGGCTGACTTCATGGAAAGATAAGCAAGGTGTGCCTTGGTTGGAAATACCTTACTTCAATCGAGAGGGTAAGCTCATAGGCATCCAGAACAGGAACCTGATAAAAGGTGCCACGCCTCGCTTCAGGTTCCCGCAAGGAGGTGGCTGCATCAGCCTTTATAATCAGCCTGTATTGAACATGCTCCGCCCAAACGAGACGCTGTATATCTGTGAGGGAGCGTCAGACACTTGGTCGATGCTTTCTGCCGGTTACAAGGCGATAGCCATCCCGTCGGCCACTCTCCTCACGCAGAAGGACATCGAACAATTATCCATTATCAATTGTCAATTATCAATTAGTTTTCACATGTGGCCTGACAACGACGCGCCCGGCGAACGGCTGTTCCTGCAGCTGCAGAAGGTTCTGCCCAGTCTGGTGCATCATCAGCTGCCGCCCGGCTGCAAGGACTTCAGCGAGTATTATCTGACAAAAGTCTCACAATAGGGACTGTCCCTTTTGTGAGATTTAACAACCCCGGGTTATCGTCAAATAACCTTGCCTTATTCAGCAATAACGCAAGGTTATTTTTTTATTCATTTTTTTGGAAAAAAGTTGCGAAAATATTTGGTGGTTTCGGATATTTTTTGTAACTTTGTAGCAGAATTAAGGGTGATGACAATGGCGTTTGTTCAGACCCCTGTAGTCCCCTAACTTAGGGGACATAAAAAGCGGGACGGGGTCACCCGATGTAGTTGACTCCTTAATATTCTAATACCACAAAAAACTTTACAGGTATGATAGAATTGTATTTGAGTAAGGTGACCGAGACTTCGGAAACCGAACAGGCGGGCAAGTACTACGC